>CALZIK010000146.1 GCA_945787635.1 Thermoanaerobaculia bacterium
CGGCCAGCGCCGGCGCGCACTCGCCGCGCGGCACGCCGATCTCCGCCCGCAGGCAGAGAGCCGGAACATCGCCGGGCTGCGCTTCGAGCAGGCGGTCGAGCCGGGCTGCTGCTCGCTTCGGCTTGCCGTCTGAGAGGTCCAGACGGGCGAGCTCCCAGAACGCCTCCCGGTCGGCGGGATCGGCTGACACTCGCTCCTCGAGCGCTTTTCGCTGAGCGCGGCCTGAGACGGGTGCTTCCTTTTGGGGTATCGGCGCGGATCCCGGAGTCGGTCCGAGCAGGAGGCGGCGTTCGTCGAGGCCCGGCGGGCCACTGCGCAAGATTTCCTCGAAGGCGGCTTTCTCTCGGGTTTCCCCGAGCGCTGTGTAAGCGCCGAACTCGGCCTCGATCTCGACCAACCGCCCTACGGTCACCGATAGATCCGAAAGGTTCCCAGCAGCGGCCTGCGCCTGGCCCAATCTGATCAGGCACTCGGCAAGGAGAGCCGGTTGGTCCAACAACCCGAAGCTGGCGATGCGCAGCTGCTTCTCGGCATCCTCGATTCGTCCCGACGCCAGATCACGAGTGCCACGCTCGAGAAGGCCCGAATAGAAGCGGTCGACTTCGCCCCGCAGCTCGGGTGCCATGCAGAGGAGAGCAATCAGGATCGCAGCGACGAACAGCGGTTGCGCGCGCGTGCCTACCAGCCGGCTGGTTCTCGGCTGGTTCATCGACTTCCTCAATTGGCGCTCGCCTCGATCGGCCGGTTGGCGAGAATCGCGCCGGGATTCTTCATCGTCAGTTGGTCGGCGCGGTCCCTGCCGAATTTCCTGCTCAACGCATCATGGACCTTGCGCAAGCCCGGCGGGCGTCGCGTCAGGTCGTGAGCGTCGCTCGCAACGAAGTGCACCAATCCGTCGGCCACCAGCTTCTCCGAGAATCGCTGGATCTTGCGACCGTAGCCGCCGGTGAGGCTCATCGCGGTCAGTTGGAACAACGCACCGCTCCGGGCCATCTTCTCGATCAGCCGCGGAGAGGCCGAGAGATCGGGGATGAACTCGGGGTGCGCAAAGATGGGGCGCCAGCCAAGCAGCCGAAGCTCGTGAGCGAGCGCCTCGGGATCCAGGCGGCCGAGCCCGCGGCGGCTGAGCTCGAGCAAGAGGTACCGTGAGCCGGCGAGTGGTTGCACGCCACTTCCTTCAATGTCGCCCAGTGCCTCGAGTAGGCTCGCGTCGACTCGGATCTCGCCGCCGAGGTAAAGCCGGGGGGTATCTCCCACCTCCGCTCGAACCTCGTCGAGGTCGCGCTGCAGTTTCCGAGGGTCACAGTTCCACCAGCTGGGCGTCCGCTGATGGGGTGTAGCCAAGAGAGCGGTGCAGCCGTCATCGGCCGCGAATCGGCACATCGCGGCGGCGATCTTCAGATTCTCCGCGCCGTCGTCGATGGAGGGTAGAACGTGCGCGTGGATGTCGATCATCAGGCGGCCGAAGAGCTCTTGGACTCTTCGCCATACGCGTCGTAGTAGTAGTCGTACCTGGCGCCGTAGCCGACGCGGGAAGGAGAGTAGCGATTGAGTATCGCGCCGAGCACTCGGATCTCTGAGAGCCCGAGACGATGCTTGCACGCCTGGACGCTCGAGCGCTCGACCGTGTTCGCGCGAAAGCACAGTGCCGTGCCTTGACACTTGCCGCCGATCAGAACGGCGTCGGTGACCGCCAAGACCGGGGGTGAGTCGACGATTACGAAATCGAATGCGCTCGCGGCGAACTCCAAAAAGCTGTCCATCCGGTCCGACGCAAGAAGCTCCGAGGGGTTTGGAGGGTGAGGTCCGGCCGGGCACAGAAAGAGATCCTTTTCCGAGGTCGGCAGGCAAAGCGACTCCGCGGACGCCGAGCCGGTCAGGTAATGCACCAGGCCGGTTCGGTTCGAAACTCCGAAGACCTTGAAGAGCCGCGGCTTGCGAAGATCGGCGTCCACGATGAGCACCCGCTTGCCGAGCTGAGCCATGACCACGCCCAGGTTGGCGGCGGTCGAGGTCTTGCCTTCACCTGACTCTGCCGAGGTGACCGAGATGACATTTAGCTGTTCGGCGCTCGACAGGAGCAGCGCGGTGCGCAGCGAGCGGTAGGACTCCGAGATGGCGAGCCGGGGATGGAGCGCGGGCACCAGCTCGATATTGCGCTCTTGAGACTTGTCGGGAACTTCCGCTGTCTTTCGTCGGGTTCGTCCGTAGCCGTACGAGGCGTAGCTTCGCCCCTTGTCGTTGGCGTCCGGAATGACTCCGAGAAGCGGCAATCCCAGGAGTCGCTCAAGCTCCTCGGGCGTCTTGACCGTGCGATCGAGGAAGTGGAGCAGGAGGGCCAGGGCGATGCCGAGCGCGACTCCGGCGGTCAGGCCGGTCGCGAGGTCGAGCCGCAGCGAGGGACGAAAGGGCTTCGAAGGTATCAGGGCGCTTTCGACCACTCGGATGTTGGATTCTCGCTGTTGAAACATGCGGGCCGACATGTCGGCGGTGGCGAGCTCCTGGAGAAGGGTGTCCTGCCGGTCGCGGCGGGCGCCGATCTCCATTTTGAGACTGTTGAACTCGACCGACACCGAGTTGAGATCCAGGGCCTGAGACTTGACCCTGGCGATTTCGCTCTCCAGGCCACGCTCCTGTCGGAGGGCCGTCTGGTATTCGGCCTCTCGTCGGCGCCTCGCCTCACCGTACTGCTTCTCGATCTCCCGATTGATGGCTCGTTCGCCTTCGTCGATCGCAGCCTTGAGCTCCACCATCTCGGGCCAGTCGGGCTTGTAGACCTGGAGCTTTGAGTCGTACTCGCTCTGGCGTTTGAGCTGATCACGTCGCATGGCCGAGACCAGGCCGTTGGCCTCCTCGTCGGCGACGCTGGCCCGCGGCAGGGCCTCGAGCTCGCGCAGACCGGCCTGCTTCTCTCGGCGGGCTCCCTGGGCGGTGATGAGATCGGCGTTGAGCCGTTCGAGCCGCTGGAGCGTCAGGTTGGACGATGGGTCGAGCGTGACGATGTCGGAGCGGCGGCTGTACTCCTCGAGCTGCTTTTCCTTGTCGGCGATCTCCTGTCGAAGGGCCTGAAGCTCGGTCTGCAGGAACTGAGATGTCTTGTCCACCTCGAGCGAGCGGTTCTCGAGATTCCAATTGATGTATTCCTGCGCGAGAGTGTTGATCACCTCGATCGCGAGGTTGGGGTCCGAGGCGACGTACTCGACCGAGACGAGCTCGGTTCCTGGAACCGGCTTGATCGAGAGCCCCCCTAGGATTCGGCTGGCGAATCGCGCAAGAGCGAGCTCGTCGGACGCGGGGTCGGTGTTCCCGCCGGGCCGAGCCGCAAATCGGGGATCGTCGTTGAGATTGAGGCGTTTGACGACTCGCTCGGCGAGGTCCCGGCTTCTCAGAAGCCGGTACTGGGTGGGGTAGTACTTCTGGGTCAGGTAGGCCTGGAGATACGGGTTTGCCTCGCGCCCCACGCTCAACGGGCTTCGCTGTTCTATCTGAAGCAGGGTTTGCGCCCGGTACAGCCGCGGCGTCAGATAGAAATGCAACAACCCCAAAGCGACTGTCAGGGCTGTAACCACTGCGATCAGCCTCCATCGCGACGTGACGATCGCGGCGTATTCGCGGGCAGAAACGCCGAATGAACGACCCGTCTCGGCGAGCGGATCCTGCGGGCTCAGCGGGATGTTCGAGGGCTTCAAAAGAAGGACTCCTTGACGATCACGAAATCGCCTTCATGGAGCGATATGTCCGGGGTGCGGTTGGCCAGGAGCTTCTTCCACGACACCACGATCTCTTCTCCGGTAGCGGGCCGCCGGACGACGATGCGATTGGCGGCGCTATTGGTGAGCCCGCCCGCCCTGGCGATTGCCGCGAGCAAGGTGACTCGTTCGGTGCTCCGGAACGTGATCGCGCCGGCCGTGGCGAACTCGCCGATGCAAAACACTGTGACGTCGGCTGCGGTCGAGACCGTCACAAGATCGTTGGCGGTCAGCGGGATGTTGGCCAGAGGATCGCCGCGTTCGATCAGGTCGCGTAGGCCGATGGTGAGCTGGTCGGTCAGCCCGTTGGTCGCGCGGCGAGTGACGTGGACCGTCGCGCCGGCGTTCTCGGTCGGGCCACCAGCCTCCATCAGTGCCTCGAGCAGCGTCCAGCGCCCCGAGAATTCGAGCGGTCCCGGCTTGTGGACCGCTCCCAGGATCGTGATCGGCTTGGAGCGAAACTCCAAGATTCGAAGCGAAACCGTGGCTCTCTGAAGATAGCGCGAGAGCGCCTCCTCGACAGCGATGCGGGCTTGGGACTCGGTCATTCCGGAAACGACAACCGGGCCGACGTGAAGGAGCTCGATGGCGCCGTCCTGATCGACGCGGGCCCTGTCGAGATTGAGGGACTCGTCCTCCAGGACCTCGACCCTGACGACGTCCCGTGGCCCGATCCGGTAGCGGTCGAGCGAGGCTCCCGACTGGGCCATCCCGGCTGACGAGACAAGGCAGACCGCGAGGGTCACCGTGGTCCAGGATCGCGTGAAGATCCGGCGCATCTCGCGATTATACCGAGGCTTTTCGCCGGCTGACTGTTACCAAGGGAACAGGTCGGTCCCGATCTCGAGATTGACGCCGAAGGAGCTCTGAGACCGGTCGAAGTCGTCGAGGCTGGAATCCCAGGTCGAATCTCGAAAGTAAAGTCCGAGCTCGAGATCGCCGGTCAGCCGCCAGTCGAGCTGGGCACCCAGGGCGTCGAGATCGTCGGTTCTGGGATCCAAGCTCGGACCTCGAAAGTCCGCTTCTCCCTGCTCGGCGAAGACGGTGAGCCGAGCTCGGCGACCCACGTCCAGCCCCAGGGAGGCCCCCCCTCGGGTATTGACCAGATAGCTGTTCGTGGCCAGGACCGAAAGGCCCAGCGTACGCGCCCCATACACGCTGATGCGAGCGCCCTCGCTGAGGTCAAGCGCGACGCGAGCGTAGCCGTCGGTGAGCGACTCACGGCCGAGCAAAGGGTTGTCGAACTCGAGCTCCCGGTCAACCCAGCTCAGATCGAGGTCGAGGCTCTCACTGTCGTAGCGGACCAGCGCGAAGGGACTGTCCCCGGAATTCGACCTGCCGTCCGGGTCGATGAGGAGCCGGATGTCGGTGCTTTCGACTCCTGCGCCAATCCGCCACCGCCGAACCTCGAGCACCGCGCCGATTCTCGTCGTATCGGAATCTCGGTCGAGGGTCTGGCTCATCAGGCCGGGAATCAGACGTTGCACCTCCGTCGTATGGCGCGTCTCGGTCTCGGTCGTCTCGCCGAAAACTGTTATCGCGTCGGTTAAGACCAACTCGGCGCTGACCTCGCGGCGGTCTTGCTCGATCGTCAAGGGCGCCTCGAGCTCGTCGCTGAGCGGGCGCTCGCGCTTCGTCCGGCCGACGTTCGCGCCGATCGTCAACCGATTGAAGTAGCCGAACCATCCGGCGCCCCAGTTGAGGTTCAAGCTGCTGAGCTCGCTCTGATCCCGCCACCACGAGTACTCGGGCGCCACGTACGCCGAGAACAGCGACTTCGATCCGAGCTTCTGAAAGGCCGACAGGCCGGCTGCGAGGGTGGCCCGATAGTCATCGACCTGGCTGTTTTCATCGGGGGTGGCCAGCGCATTGCGAAAGTAGCCGACATCGCGCACTACCACGCTCGGCTCGAGCGCCAGACGGCCGAGGTGCCAGCGCGCGCTCTCGGAGCTCTCTCGCGCCTGGTCGGCCCTCGTTTTGGTCTGCGCGCTGGCCAGGCTGCCGGGAGCGGTGTATTGATCGAACTGCGCGAGGCTGGGAAGCGGCGCTCCTGCGACCAGCAGGAGCAATACGAGAACGGGTCGAGGCATCGAGTTTGTCGGCGGTTCTGGTCTCTCGGTATCCTGCGCAGGTGCTCGGGCCGCGGCAGATCATACCGTCTTCTCGAGACCTCGCAGCGGGTGTCTTGTGCGCGACGGTGGCTACTTTGCCCGTCTTTCACGGTGGGGCGACGCCGGGCGCGTCCTTGGCCGGCTACGGGTTCGCGCTCCTGGCCTTCTCGATCGCCGCCGGTTCGCGCCGGCCGACGTCGGTGTGGGAGCGCACTTGGGGCACGGTGCTGGCGGTCTTGGCCTTGGCGGTTCTTGCCTGGCTTCAGTCGGTCGGGCTGCCCTCTCGGCTTGTCGCCGTCTTGTCCCCCGAGCGGTTGGAGCTGGCTCGCGAAACCGCCGAGGTGACCGGTGCGGTCGGCGCGACTCGCATCCCGCTGTCGCTCGCCGCATCGACCTCACGGTGGGTGGGCTTCGAGCTGGCGAGCCTCGCAGCCGCGATCGCGGCCGCGGGCGTCGTCTTTCGCCGGCGGTCGCGCCGACGCTGGCTCTTTGGAGCGGCGCTGATCGCCGGTCTGACTCAGGTGGTTCTGGGGGCCGGTCCGCTGGTGGCAGGGCGAGTGCCGAGGTTGCGGGGTTCCTACATCAATTCCGATCACCTGGCGCTGCTTCTGGAGGTCGGCACGGCCATGTGCTTCGCTGCCCTGGTCTGGGCGCTGGTCAGTCGCCGATGGTCGAAGGTGAGCGAGGCTCGCTGGTTATGGGTCGCCGCCCTGAGCCTGGCGCTTCTCGCCTTGCTGGTCGGGAACGCGCTCACCGGCTCGAGGGCGGCGGCTCTCGCGACGCTCGGCGGGCTCGTCGCCCAGGGAGGGCTGCTGATCCGCAGCCGCGGCCTGCGCCGAACGCTCGTGGCGGCGCTGATTCCTGTGACAGCGATAGCTGGCTTCGTGAGCTGGGTAGGAGCGAGCCAGTTGTTCTCCAGGCTCCTGGGTACCTCCTGGTACGACATCGCTACCAGCGGTCGAATCGGCGTCTGGCGGGAGTCGCTACCGCTGATCGCCCGGTTCCCCTGGCTGGGCACCGGGATCGGTGGCTTTCGAGAGGCGCATGCACTTGTGGGGCGCGACTCGAGCGTCGCGATCACTTGGGCGAAGGCGCACAACGACTACCTCGAGCTGTGGATCACCGGCGGTCTTGCCGGCCTGGCGATTCTCGTACTCGGCTCGGTCTGGACGTTGAGATCGCTGATCGGCAAGTTCGCGGCAGCCGAGCGAAACGAAGATCGCTTGTTTGTGCTGGGCGCCTTGGGTGCGCTGGCCTCCGTCGGTATCCACGAGTTCCTGGACTTTGGTCTGACGCTTCCCGCGAACGGCTTGTTGGTAGCTGTTGTCGTCGGCGCCGCACTGGCCGTCGCTCCTCGGGCCACTGGCGGCGCGGCTCACATCGCTTCCGCTGGCCGGAAGGTGGAGCCCGCCTCGCGCAGGAGATCCACCCGCACGTAGCCGGGCCCGAGATCGATCCGCACGGCCGTGCCGGCTTCGATAGGGTGAAAACCCTCCAGGGATTGATTGACCCTGACCTCGACGACGGCGCCACCGCCGGCGACCTCGGGAAAGCGAATCTCGAAGCTACCGGCGGTTTCGGCGAGAAGCTCCCGGCGGTAGCCACGCTTCCACCCCCGCCAGCCCGAATCGACGGTGCCGATACCCCCGTTCTGTTCGCTGCCGAGCTGTTGAGCCAGGTGGCGGGCGAGCACCCCTCCTCCGGGATGTGTGCCGGCCTCTTGGAAGAGACGCCCCGCTTCCCGCGTCTGGCCGAGGTTTGCCAGCACCTTGGCCTTGAGGAGGTCGTAGGTCATCCAGGCCGGCGTCTTGACGCGCGCCGAGTTTCGTTGCTCGATCGAGACGCCGGCCGCGAGATCTCCCCGTAGTAGAGCGCCGAGGGCCTGGCGGCCGGGCTCATCCGAACGAGCCAGGCGGGTGAGCCGCTCGAATACCTCGACCGAGAACGGGCAATCGGCAAGAAGGCAGCGCTCCGCCGACCACTCGATCCACTCTCCGAGCCGCTCGGCTCTGCGGGCCGAGATCGGTCCCGGCGGCAGCTGGTTGATCGCTTTTGCGAGATGATCGGCGTACTCGGCGCGCATCGGGATCTCGTCGATTGTCGTGAGCACCACCCGGCGCGCCGACTCGGCCTCGCCGCCATCGAGCATCTTGTGTGCAAGCTCGAGGCGGGAGTGCAAGTACTCCGGCAGTGACCGGTCGAGGCGGTCGAGAACCTCCGCAAGCCGCTGCCAGTCCTCGCGCTGGCGGTAGTAGTGGTCGAGCTGTCGCCAGGCTCGGGGGTCGGGGGAGATCACCGAGAGGGCCTGTTCGAACGAGCCGGCGCGGTTGAGCCAAGCCGGCAGCAGCTGCTCGAGAGTGTTCAGATCGCGAAATGCCTCCTGCAGGAATGGAAGTAGCGCTTGGCGCTCGGCGTCGCTGGCGATCGACCACTCGCTCAAATAGGCGGCAGCCAGAACGCGTTTGGGCTCCGGCTGGGCGGGAGCTCGTGCGATCGCCGTGCTCAGGGGTAACGCCCACGAGTCGCGATCGCTCCAGCGGCCGGGGACGTTGCGGCGGCTGGCGAGCAGATAGCGTGCTCCGCCGAGGATCATCAGTGCTTGCCAGGAGCTCGGTTGCTCGCGCAGCGCCTCGAGCGCCAGGTCTCTCGCCAGTTCGAGCTTCGCCTCGCCCTGGCCCACGGCGCGGCCGAGCTCTTCGGGGTCGAGCTCCCTTAGCCAGCGGCGGTCGAGCTCTTCGGCCAGCAGGGCGCGGGCGGCCATCAGGCCGGCAGTCGAGCGATTCGTTTCCCGCGCAACGTCGTGAACCGCACCCGGGTTGCGGCCGCTGGTGCCGAACTCGTCGAGTCGTCCGATCAGATTTGCGGTCGACTTGCGCAGGGCCCAGTAGCTGGTCGCAAGGCCGAGGCCGAGCACCACCGCGGCGGCAAGCAATACGATCTGGGCACGAGTGAACCTGGGCATGGGTTCTCGCAGTCGAGAAACATCTTAGGATAGAACCGGATGCCAGAACTCGCGGTCATCGCTCGGCTGGCGGCACTGGTGTGGGCGGCCTTCACGGCGGTGCTGTTGCTTCTGCCCGGTTCGGCGTTCCAGGCTGCCGCCCCGGGCTGGGAGCGTTTCGAGCAGGTGCTGGCGCTGTGCGTGCACTTCGTGCTGTTTCTGGTGCTCGCCTGGCTGGTTCGTCGTTCGGGTACGCGCGACAGCAGCTCGGTCATTGTCATTTTGGCGACCTTCTGCGTGATTCTCGAGGTTGCCCAAATCTGGATTCCGAATCGGACCTTCGAGTTTCCCGACATCGCGATGGGATGTCTCGGTATCGGGTGGGTGTTTCGGGATCGCTGGGTCAAGGGTCGCGCCGACGAGCAGCGGTGACCTATACTCCCGGCTCGAGCGATGAAGGTCATCGAACATCTGGAACGGGCCAAGGATCCGCTAATCAGCTTCGAGATCATCCCGCCGCTGCGGGGTGGCAATCTGCAGAAGCTGCTCAGGCTGACCGAAGATCTGGCGAGGTACAAGCCGCCGTTCATCGACATCACCAGCCATTCGGCGCAGGTCATCTACCACGAGACCAAGGACGGCATTCGCCGGGTGATCAAGCGCAAGCGCCCGGGAACACTCGGCCTGTGCGCCCTGATCCAGAACAAGTACGAATGTGACGCGGTTCCACACGTTCTCTGCGAAGGATTTACCCGCGAAGAGACCGAGGACTTCCTGATCGAGCTCAAGTACCTCGGGATCGACAATGTCTTGGCGATCAAAGGCGATGACATCGGATTCAAAAAGCCGCTCCCGCCAGGGCGAAGCGTCAACTCCTATGCGATCGATCTGGTCGGCCAGATCTCCGACATGAATGGCGGTAAGTATCTGGAGGGCGAGATCCTTCTGGACGCGGAGCCGTCGAACTTCTGCATCGGAGTCGCCGGCTATCCGGAGAAGCACTTTGAGGCGCCCAATCTCGAGACCGACGTGCGCCACGCCAAGGCCAAGGTGGAAGCCGGCGGCGAGTACATCGTTACCCAGATGTTCTTCAACAATGATCATTACTTCCGTTATGTGGAAAAGTGCCGGGAAGCCGGCATCACGGTCCCGATCATTCCGGGCTTGAAGATCTTGACGACGCGCAAGCACACGAAGAGCCTGCCGAGCTTCTTTCACTGCGAGATTCCGCCGCTCCTGGCGGATGCCGTTGATTCCGCGCGGTCCAGCGAGGAAGTGCTCGAGGTGGGGGTCGATTGGGCGCGACGCCAGACCGAGGATCTGCTCGATCGAGGTGTGCCTTCGGTCCACTTCTACGTCATGCAGAGCTCGAAGGCGGTCTCGATGCTGCTCGACAGGCTCGACGTCTAGAGCTGGCTATTGACACCTGTTTCCGCGCTGGGCTAGGCTGACCGCGCATCAGGAGTGGTTCGGTTGCGAGACCGGACGCGGCAACCTGGGACGGACACCCAAGGTGCCATCTCGCTCGAGACGAAAGAACAGAGCGGGGATGCGGTCGCCGGAAGGCGGCAACGAATTGTCCGGCGGTCCAACGATCCGCTTCGTGATGCACGAAGCGGATTGTTTGGTTTGAACAAGAAAGAGATGGATGGACGCAGATGAGCACACATGACTTTGTGATTCCGGCTCCCGGCGACCGAGAGGCCCGCACGGCGGCTTTGATCGACGCACTGGATGAGCGCATTCTGGTGCTCGACGGCGCCACCGGGACCGCTCTGCAGAGCGAGAACCTCACCGCGGAGGATTTCGGCGGTCCGGATCTCGAGGGCTGCAACGAGAATCTGTGCGCGACCCGACCCGATGTCGTAGAGCGACTGCACGAGACCTACCTCCAGGCCGGCGCGGATGTCGTCGAGACCAACTCGTTCGGCGGCACTCCCCTGGTGCTCGCGGAATACGGGCTCGCGGACCAGGCGTTCGAGCTCAACCGGCTGTCGGCCGAGCAAGCGCGCACCGCCTGTACTCGATTCGACAAACCAGGAAGGCTGCGCTTCGTGTGCGGTTCGATGGGGCCGACGACAACCGCGATCTCGGTCACCGGCGGCGTCACCTTCGAGGGACTGATCGAGCATTTCTACGTCCAGGCCGCGGGGCTCATGGCTGGTGGCGCCGACTACCTGCTGCTCGAGACCTGCCAGGACACTCGCAACATCAAGGCGGGCCTCCTGGGCATCGACCGGGCCTTCGACCAGGCGGGCTGGTCGATTCCGGTGGCGGTCTCGGTCACGATCGAAACCACCGGTACCATGCTCGCCGGGCAGGACGCCGAAGCGCTGGCAGTCTCCCTTTTGCATCGCGACCTTCTCTACATCGGCCTGAACTGCGCCACCGGCCCCGAGCTCATGACCGAGCACCTGCGTACGCTCTCGGAGCTGTCGCGCAGCCGGGTGGCGTGCGTTCCCAACGCCGGGCTTCCCGACGAGGATGGCCTCTACCATCAGGGGCCCGATCATTTTGTCGAAGTCATCGGGCGGTTCATCGATCACAAGTGGCTCAACCTGGTCGGTGGGTGCTGCGGGACCTCCCCCGCGCACGTCACCGCGCTGGCGAAGCTCGTCGCCGGCAAGCGACCTCAGGTTCCGGCTCGGCATCAGCGCAGTTTGGTGTCCGGAATCGAGGGGGTCGAGCTGACCGCCGACAACCGGCCGCTGTTCGTCGGCGAGCGGACCAATGTTCTCGGTAGTCGCAAGTTCAAGAGGTTGATCAAGGACGGTGAGTACGAAGCGGCGGCGGAAGTCGGGCGGGCACAGGTCAAGGCCGCGGCGCAGGTGATCGATATCTGCATGCAGGACCCGGATCGGGACGAGGTCGCCGACATGGAGGCT
The DNA here is from genome assembly GCA_945787635.1 of Thermoanaerobaculia bacterium. GTDB lineage: Bacteria > Acidobacteriota > Thermoanaerobaculia > Multivoradales > JAHEKO01 > CALZIK01. The sequence continues at coordinate 11,687 of CALZIK010000146.1, forward strand.
CTTCTCGAGCACGTCGTCCGCCTGGTCAAGGTCCCGCTGATGATCGACTCGACCGATGCCGCGGTGATGAAGCGGTCACTCGAGTACTGCCAGGGCAAGGCCGTGCTCAACTCGATCAACCTCGAGGATGGCCGCAAGCGGTTCGAAGAGGTCGTGCCGCTCGCCCGGCGGTTCGGAGCCGCCCTGATCGTCGGGACGATCGACGAAAGCGGAATGGCGGTGACCGTCGAGCGCAAGCTCGAAGTCGCCCGGCGAAGCTATGATCTCTTGACCGAGGAGTACGGAGTCGCGCCCGAGGACATATGGTGGGACCCCCTGGTCTTCCCCTGCGGCACCGGCGACGAGACCTATATTGGCTCGGCCAATCTCACCATCGAGGGTGTGCGCGCGATCAAGGCCGAGTTTCCGCTCACTAAGACGATCCTGGGTGTTTCGAACGTGAGCTTCGGGCTGCCGGTGACCGGTCGCGAGGTCCTCAACTCGGTGTTTCTCTACCACGCGACCCAGGCGGGCCTCGACGCCGCAATCGTCAATACCCAGCGGCTCGCGCGCTATGCCGAGATCGTCGAGGAGGAACGGCGTCTCGCCGACGCCCTGATCTACCTCGAGCCCGGCGACGTGGCCGCCGCCGACCAGGCGGTGGCCGACTTTGCCGCCCACTTCCGGGGCCGCAAGTCGGCGATCGTCTCGGTGCCGCGGACGGATCTACCCCTCGATGAGCGTCTGTCGCGCGCGGTGATCGAAGGCTCGAAGGAAGGTCTCGAGGAAGACATCGACGAGGCGCTGTCCGATGAGCGCTGGCCGACGCCGCTCGACATCGTCAACGGTCCGTTGATGGGTGGCATGGCGGAGGTCGGGCGCCTGTTCAACGCCAACGAGCTGATCGTGGCCGAGGTGCTCCAAAGCGCCGAGGTCATGAAGGCCGCCGTCGCGCGGCTCGAGCCTCACATGGAAAAGAGCGACCGCTCGTCCCGAGGCAAGGTAATCCTGGCCACCGTGAAAGGCGACGTCCACGACATCGGCAAGAACCTGGTCGACATCGTGCTCTCCAACAACGGTTTCGAGATCGTGAACCTGGGGATTCGGGTACCCAGCGAGCAGCTGATCCAGGCGGTTCAGGAGCACAAACCGGACGTGATCGGACTTTCGGGTCTGCTGGTCAAGAGCGCCCAGCAGATGGTGCTGACTGCCGGGGATCTGCGGGACGTGGGCATCGATACCGACCTCCTCGTGGGAGGCGCCGCTCTCACCCGCCGCTTCACCCACCTCCGGATCGCCCCGGAGTACGGCGGTCTCTGCACCTATGCCAAGGACGCGATGCATGGTCTCGACCTGGTCGAGCGACTGACCGACGCGGAACGACGATCCGGTCTTGCGACCGAGGTCGCAACCCTCACCGCCGAGGATCTGGCGGCGCGTGCGAACGTCAAACCGAAGGCGGTGGGTGACACGACGTCGACCGTGCGTAGCTCTTCGGTTCGAGCCGACATCGTGGTGCCGGTTCCTTCGGACGTCGATCTGCACACGGCCGAGCTCGACCTCGACGAGGTTTGGAACGAGCTCAACCTGCAGATGCTGTATGGCAAGCATCTGGGGCTCCAGGGCTCGGTCAAGCGGCTCGCCGCACAGGGCGACGAGAAGCTCGCCAAGCTCGAGAAGATCGTCGCCGAGCTCCAAGACCTGGCTCTGGGCGGCGCCATGACCGCGCGAGCCGTGTGGCAGTTTTTTCGCGCCGAGAGCGAGGGCAACACGATTCGCCTGTATGAGCCCGACGGCGATCGTCCGGTTGTGGAGTGGGAGTTTCCCCGCCAGGCCGGCGTCGACGGTCTGTGCCTGGCCGACTACGTCCTCGGCGGCGACCACCTGGCGCTGTTCGTCACCACCGCGGGAGAGGGAGTTCGCGATCGGGTGGAAGCCTGGAAGAACGACGGCGAATACCTGAAGAGCCACGCCTTCGCCGCGCTCGCCATCGAAACCGCGGAGGCGGCGGCCGAGTTCGTGCACCTGCGCCTGCGCGCCGCCTGGGGATTCCCGGACCCGCCCGAGTTCACCCCTCGCGACCGCCTCTCGAACCGCTACCGGGGCTGCCGGTACAGCTTCGGCTACCCGGCCTGCCCGGATCTTTCGGGCCAGCAGCAGCTGTTTGCGGCGCTCAAGCCCGAGTCGATCGGGGTCGAGCTGACCGAGGGCGACATGATGGACCCTGAGGCGAGCGTTTCGGCGCTTGTGGTGCATCACCCGGACGCGAAGTACTTCGGGGTGTAGGACTGGCGGCGGCCGCCGTTTCCGGCCTTGCGCGCGCTTCGCCGTGAGGCTTCTTGCGATCCGGCGGGCTCGCCGCGGGGTCGTCTCGGGCGCCTTGCGCGTCTCCTCGCGAGGCAAGAAGGAAGACCCTCTCGCCTCGCTGCGGTGCGGGCAAGTCGCTGGTCCTCGACTCCCCCGCGCTCACCTCGCCGGATCCTCGCAAGCGCCTCAAATGGCTGCGCGCGCGGAAGGCCGGAAACGGCTCCGGGAGAAGGTGGCGTGTGCTATTTTTATGAAGAATCCGAGATCAGCGTGACGGCTTGGTGAAACGATGTCTGAGTCCCCCGGCATTGCCAGACGCGTTGTTGCCGTTCTGGCGTGGCCATTTCTCTTGGTCGGTGCGAACCTCTTCCTCTGGCTCGTCTGGCCTGTTCGGATGTTGTTTGCTGAGCGAATGAAACACGAGATTTTAGAAGGTTCAGTCGCGGAAGTGACATCTCCATTTTCGGTCAGAGTTCTCACTCTCTGGCTGTCGCCCTCCACGGATGGTGTTTCTTGTCAGCTGCCCGAGGGCCTCAAGCTAAAGGCAACAGAGCTGGAGTGAGCATTCCTCTCTCGGCGCGGGAGATTCGCCGGCATATCAGATTAGTGGGGAGAGCGAGCGAGGAAAGGTTCTGACACCCGCTGCATCGGACACCACCGTGAACGGAGTATTCCTTTTCCCTAGTTCAGTTTGCCGGGATCCTGCCATTGACCGCTGGATGGAAGCGCATTCCGGTGAACTTGGGGCCATCGCACGGCACTGGTTTGACGTGATGCGTGGCTGTGGAGACGACGTTCGAGAGTTACTGCATGATGGCCATCCCACGGCATGCGTCGGTGAGGCGGCATTCGCGTATGTCGATGCCTTTAAGGCTCACGTCAATGTCGGCTTCTTTCGTGGTGCCGAGCTCACCGATCCCGAGGGCTTGCTGGAAGGCACCGGCAGGGTCATGCGACACGTGAAGCTCAGGCCAGGAGGGGGCGTCGATGCCGGGGCTTTGACTAGGTTCATCGAGACGGCCTACACGGATATGAAGACTCGTCTCGAAACGGTTTAGACCGTACACGCCTTCGACGCTGTTGAATTGAGGCGCGGGTGGCGCCGACTCGCCGGCTGTGACCCTCTCCGTTTCCCCTACGAAATACCCTCTAGCTCGGTCTCCACCTTCTCCCACTCGACGATCTTCTCCTCGACCGCGGTCTTCAACTTGGCTTGCTCGCGCTCGAGTTTTTGCACCTGCTTGGGGGAGGTCTTCTCGAAGTAGGTCGGGTCGCAGAAGAGCTCATTGATCTCGTTGACGCGCTCCTCGTCCTTTTCGATCTCGTCGGTCAAGCGATCGCGCGTCTTGGCGAGCTCGCGTTTGCGCTTGGCCTCGTCGTCGCCGGCCTTGCCGGTCTTTTTCTTCCGGCTCTTGGTCTTGGTCTGGCGCAGGACCGTCTCGACGTCGAGGTGGTCGTCGCCGCAATCGGCGACGTACTCCTCGTAGGTGCCGCGATAGTCGCGGATGCCCGAGGAGGTGATCTCGACGATGCGGTCGGCGAGCTGCGCGACGAACCAGCGGTCGTGAGAGACCACGACCAGGGTGCCCGGGTACTTTCTGAGCCCGTAAACCAGGGCCTCGATCGCTTCGAGGTCCAGGTGGTTGGTGGGCTCGTCGAGAATCAGCACGTTGGGTTGCTCGACCGCGAGCCGGGCGAATACCAGGCGGGCCGCCTCGCCGCCTGAGAGCGCTCCCAGGGGCTTTTCGACCTCGTCCTTGCTGAACAGCACCGACGCCAGCTGCCCGCGGACGAAGCCGATGGGTTCCCCGGGGCAGATGTCCCAGAGCCAGCTCTCGACGGTCGCCTTGTCGGGCTGCAAGAGCTCGTGATGATCCTGGGCGAAGTAGCCGGGACGGGCTTCGTAGCCCCACTCGCTCTCGCCGAGGTCGGGCTTGAGCTCACCCATGGCGATCTTCAGGAGCGTCGACTTGCCGATCCCGTTCGGTCCGATGATCGCCATGCGGTCCCCGCGCTCGACGGTCAGTGAAACGTCTTCGAGGACATGGTTGTCGCCAAAGGCCTTCGAGATGTGCTCGAGCTCGAGCACTCTACGGCCGCTCGGGCGCGACTGCTCGAACTTGAACCGTGGATACCGTCTCGAGCTCATCGGCAGGGGCTCGAGGACGATCCGGTCGAGGATCTTCTGCTTGCTCTTCGCCTGCCGTGCCTTGGAGGCTTTGGCGCGGAAGCGCTCGACGAAGGCCTGATGGTGAGCGATCTCTTTCTCGCGTTTGTCGATGTCTTTTTCTTTGCGCTCCTGCTCGGCGAGCTTCTGCTCGACGAAGGCGGAGTAGTCACCCGTGTAGAGAGTCACGGTCTGATAGTCCACGTCGAGGATGTAGGTCGAAACATTGTCCAGGAACCGATGGTCGTGGGAGATCACCACCACGATGCCGGGAAAGGACTGCAGGAACTTCTCGAGCCACCGGATCGAGAGAATGTCGAGGTGGTTGGTGGGCTCGTCCAGCAACAGGGCTTCGGGTTGAGCGGCCAGGGTCTGCGCGAGTAGCACCCGCAGCTTGAAGCCGCCCGAGAGCGTCGACAGCGGCTGGGTGTGGAGCTCGGTCGCGATTCCCAGGCCTTCGAGGATCTCCGCGGCTCGAGCTTCCGCGCTGTAGCCGTCGTTGCGCAGGATCACGTCTTCGAGCTCGGCATAGCGTTCGGCGTCGAAACTCTTCTCCGCGGCATCGAGGATGCGCTCCTTCTCTTCCATGGCTTGCCACAGGTCGGCGTTGCCCATCAGCGCGACGTCAATGATCCGCTCTTTCTCGAATGCGAAATGGTCTTGGCGCAGAATGCCGAGACGCAGCCGCTTTGGAATCGACACCGTGCCGTCGGTGACCGGTTCCTCACCGGTGAGGACTCGCAGGAGAGTGGACTTGCCCGAGCCATTGGCGCCGACGAGGCCGTACCTTTCGCCGGGGTTGAGTTGGAAAGCCGCGCCCTCGAAGAGAATCTGGGCGCCGAAAACCTTGCCCAGATTCGAGACGGAGATCATGGGGCGCGGAGGATAACATGCGCTCGAGCGTGGCGTGGAAGTTGCAGTTTTGGCGACCACGATGGCGACACGACGCCGGCCTCGCGGCCGCAAGCGGCGACGCAAGGCGTCCTTATGGGCTGGAGTTTTGCGCCGTCGATGGCGGGTCTCTGCGGTTCTGATCCTTCTACTCGGGCTCGGCCTTCTTTGGACGCTGTGGCCGTTTTGGCAGCTTTCCGCCCAGCTCGACCAGGCTCGCGCGAGCAAGCCGACCCGGCTCTACGGCCGCCCCTACGAGTTCGCGGCGGGGGGCAACGTGCGCAGCAAAGAGATTCTGGAAGAGGTCGAGTACCTCGGCTACCGCCGGGTCGAGGCGGCTCCGTCGCAAGCGGGCGAGTACCAGGTTTCGGGATCGGGCTTCGCGGTTTTCCTGCGCAAGCGGCCGACGCCGCGCGGCTGGCAAGCGCCAGGCCTTCTCGAGGTTCGGGTGCGCAGCGGCCGGATCTCCGGGATGGCGTGGCAAGGACAGGCGATCGACAGGTCGTCTCTTGAAGCGCCGATTCTGGCGAGCTTCGTCGGCGCCGAGCGCCGCGAGAAGCGGCCGGTAGCTCTCGAGGAAGTACCGGATTCTCTGATCAAGGCTGTTCTTGCGGCTGAGGACGCGTCGTTTTTCGAGCATCAAGGACTTTCGATTCGAGGCATTCTGCGAGCGACCTGGGTGAACCTGCGCGGGCTCGAGCTCCAGCAGGGCGGCAGCACGCTCACCCAGCAGCTGGTCAAGAACGTTTTCCTGACCCACGAAAGGACCGTGGCCCGCAAGCTGCGCGAAGCGATCCTCGCGGTGCTGGTCGATCTGCGCTACGAGAAGGACGAGATCCTCGCTGCCTACCTCAACGAGATCTACTGGGGCTCGGCGAATACCGTCAACCTGATCGGTGTCGGCTCGGCGGCCTGGGCCTATTTCGGCAAGCACCCCGCCGAGCTCGATCTGTGCGAGTCGGCCGTGCTGGCCGCGATCATCCGGTCTCCCGGAAGCTACTCGTTCAAGAGCGCTCCCGAGCGCACCGTGGACCGCCGCAACTGGGTGCTGGGTCGCATGCGCGAGCTCGGCTGGCTGGAGGAAGAGCTGGCCGCCCAGACTGCCGCTCTGCCGCTCTGCTCCCGGCCGCATCCGATTCCGGTGCGACAGGCGCCGTACTTTCTGGATCTCGCGACCGCCGAGGCGGCTCGCCGCTTCGGCGTTGGGCGCCTCGAGGATGCCGGTTACGTGCTGCTTTCGACGCTCGACCGTCGCAGTCAGGCCGCGGCGGAGGAATCGATCTCATGGGGCCTCGAGGCGCTCGAGGGTGGTTGGGAAAAATCTCGGGGGCGGCAGGGCGAGCTACAGGCCGCGTTGATCTCGATGGATCCGAGAGCCGGCGAGATCCTCGCCTACCTGGGTGGGCGCGACTACCGCGCGAGTCAGTTCGACCGCGCTTCTCAGGCTCGGCGTCAGGCAGGCAGCGCCTTCAAACCGATCGTGTACGCCACTGCGTTCGAGCGCGGCGCAGCGACGCCGGCGACCTTCATCGAGGACTCGCCGCTGACCGTGGCGTTGGCCAATCGCAGCTGGTCGCCGCAGAACTCGGACGGCGACTTTCGCGGCTGGGTCACGGTGCGCACAGCTCTCGAGCGCAGTTTGAACATCCCCACGGTTCGGCTCGCTCTCGATCTGGGGCTCGGGCCGATCGTCGAGACGGCCCGCGATCTCGGCCTGCAGACCCCGCTCGAGCAGGTTCCGGCGCTGGCCCTGGGTGCGTTCGAGGTCAGCCCGCTGGATCTCGCGACGGTGTATGCGTCGCTTGCAGCCGGAGGCGTGCGCCCGCCGGTGCATTCGCTCCTGGGCGTCCTGAGTCCCGCCGGAGATCCGGTTGACGGCACCTCTCTCGAAGAGCCTGTGCGCGCTCTCAGTCCAGAGGCCGCCTTTCTGACCACGACCATCCTACGTGGAGTTCTCGAGCGGGGAACCGGCACGGGCGTCCGCGACCAGGGGCTCTATGATCCACTCGCCGGCAAGACCGGAACCACCAACGATCGCCGCGACAGCTGGTTCGCCGGCTACTCGCCCGATCGCGCCACTCTGGTTTGGGTCGGCTATGACGACAACTCGGCGACCATGCTCTCCGGCGCACGCGCGGCGCTGCCGATCTGGACCCGGTTCACCTTCAAGGTCAGGCCGGTCGGCGGCTACGGTGTCCCGGCGCAGCCGCCGGGCATCGTCACGGCGGTCATCGATCCGACCACCGGGGAGCTCGCCACGGGCAGGTGTCTGGACGTCATTACCGAGTTTTTTCTCGCCGACGACGTGCCGGAGAGGATCTGTCGCCTGCACGGGGATTGGACTGACTGGGCCGCGGCCGAGGAGCCGGAGCTGGGGCCGCAGAGGACGAAGCGGCGACCCTGGCGATGGCTTTCGCGGATCTTCAAGGGCAAGAAGAAGCGGGTCGCGCCGCCACCATAGCGGGTGACGGCGGTGGTTCCCTGTCTGTAGCGGTCGACCTCCGTGTCGACCAAAGATCGGCTCTGAGATACCGGTACCGACAGTGTCGCGCCGGCGTGTCTCTGCGCGAGTCATCAGCAGATGGAGAGGCTCGCTCCGAGACACGCCGGCGATTCCTTCAGGCACACAACCGGTGCCGGTTGCAGGGCCCGGGTAGCGGTGTGCCCCGGCGCGATGTCCTTGTGTCTGTGTACTTGACGACGGGCCCGAGGATGGCCGACAGAGGTGGCGACACTGACGTTATGATGGTCGGCTGGGCGGCGCCTCGTTTTGGGTGTTCGCCCGCCGATTGATGCAGCTACCCAGCGCCATCGAGGTCCGCGGCGCACGGACCCACAACCTCAAGAACATCGACTGCCGCGTCCCGCACGGGCGGGTGACGATCGTGACCGGTCTCTCCGGATCCGGCAAGTCGTCGCTGGCGTTCGACACGATCTACGCGGAGGGCCAACGCCGGTTCGTCGAGTCGATCTCGACCTACGCGCGGCAGTTTCTCAAGCAGATGGAGCGGCCGCCGGTGCGCGAGGTCTCGAACATCTTGCCGGCGGTGGCGCTCGAAGCCAAGAACAACGTGCGCAACGCTCGTTCGACGGTGGCGACCCTGGCCGAGGTTTCCGACGTCTTGCGCCTCCTCTATACGCATCTCGGGGAGGTCTCCTGCCCGAACGATGGCGCGCGAGCCCGCACGTGGAGCCTCGATGAGATCGCCGCCGAACTGGAGGGGGGCGAGGTCGGGCAGGAGTACGTCGTGCTGGCGAACGTCACTCGCCCGAGGAAGAAGGCCTCGGAGGCCTTGAGCGAGTTGGTGCGACAGGGCTATCGCCGTGTCTGGATCGACGGAGAGATCGTGAAGCTGCAGTCGAAGAGCCGCTGGCTCAAGGTCTGGGATCCCCTCAGGCTGGTTCTCGGCCGGTTTCGCGCCGGGCAGGGCGGCTCGCGGCTAGCGGGCTCGGTGGAGCAGGCCCTCGACCTCGGCGATGGGGCGCTCGAGGCCGTGGGAGACGAGACGCGCCGTTTCTACTCCCGCGAGCTCTCGTGCCCGGAGTGCGCCCTGCGGTTCGCGCGGCCGCAACCGGCGTTGTTTTCCTTCAACTCGCCCCTGGGAGCGTGCTCCGAATGCCAGGGTTTCGGTCGGGTGATCGGGGTAGACGCCGGTCGGGTGATTCCGGACGGTTCAAAGAGCCTGCTCGAGCGGCCGATCGCGCCTTGGAATACAAAGGCCTACGAGGACCGCCACGAGCGTCTGCTCGCCGCCTGTGAGCCTGCCGGCATCCCGCTCGATGTGCCTTGGAACGAGCTGCCTCAGGAGGCCCGCGACTGGGTGTGGAGCGGCAAAGGCGAGTTCACCAATCTCGATCGTTTCTTCCGCTGGCTCGAGCGTCGCTCGTACAAGGTGCACGTGCGGGTGCTTCTGGCCCGGTATCGGTCGTACGATCCATGTCCCTCCTGTCTGGGGAGGAGACTGAAAGGCGAGGCGCGCGGTGTGCTCCTGGCGGGTCGGGCGCTACCCGAGCTGTACGCGATGAATGTCGAGGAGCTCGATCGGTGGATTGCCGAGGCGAGCTGGACGCCTCGACAGCTCGAGGTCGGAGGCCACCTGCTCGAAGAGCTCACCGAGCGCGTCGGGGTTCTGTCGAGGGTGGGTCTCGACTATCTGACGCTGGACCGGCAGGCGCGGTCCCTTTCAGGTGGCGAGACGCAGCGGATTCAGCTGGCGGCCGCTCTGGGCTCGGGTCTCACCAGCACGTTGTACGTGCTCGACGAGCCCACGATCGGACTCCATCCGCAGGACAGCAACCGGTTGGTGGAGCTGTTACGCAGTCTGGCCGCGCGGGGCAACACGGTGCTGGTGGTCGAGCACGACCGGACCCTGATCGAGGGCGCCGACCATGTGATCGACCTGGGGCCGGCAGCCGGCGAGTTGGGCGGCGAGGTCATCGCCGAGGGTACGCTCGCGGAGATTCTAGAGTGCCCGGGCTCGGCCACCGCCGCGTACCTGAGGACCAGGCCTGGAACCGAAGCCCGACGGCATCGGGCTCGTTTCCACCGGGAGCGCAGAGCTGCGGCGATAAGCGACAGGAGAACCTCCGAACGCTCGGAAGTTCCGAAGTTCGAGATTCGGGAGGCGAGCATCAACAACCTTCGGGGCGTGGATGTGTGTTTTCCGCAGGCCGCCCTGGTTGCGGTGACCGGCGTTTCCGGCTCAGGCAAGTCGACCCTGGTCGAAAACGTCATCTACGCGAATGTCGAGGGACTGCGCAAGGTCATCGATATCGATCGGGGCCACTGCCGAGAGCTCTCCGGCTTCGACGCCGTCGAAGAGGTTCTGCTGGTCGACCAGCGCCCGATCGGCCGCTCGAGTCGCTCGAATCCGGTGACCTACGTCAAGGCCTACGACGAGATCCGCAAGCTTTTCGCTTCGACGCCGCTCGCTCGCCGCCAGGGAGTGACCGCCGGGCACTTCTCGTTCAACATCGACAAGGGACGGTGCGACGCCTGCAAGGGAACCGGCGAAGTGGAAGTCGACATGCAGTTCATGGCGCCGGTCACGGTGAGCTGCGAGCTGTGTCAGGGCCGCAGGTTCAAGGACTCCGTCCTGGCGATCAAGTTTCGCGGGCTCAATATCGCTGAGACGCTGGAGCTCTCCGTGGACCGGGCTCTCGTGCACTTCGCCGCGCACGCGAAGCTCTGCCGCAAGCTGCGCCAGCTCGCCGACGCCGGCCTCGGTTACCTCGGGCTCGGCCGCTCGACGGGCACACTCTCGGGCGGCGAGGCGCAGCGGCTCAAGCTGGCGTCGTTTCTGGTCGATGGCGCGACCTCGAAGCCGCGACTGTTTCTCTTCGACGAGCCGACGACGGGCCTTCATCTGGCCGATATCGATCTTCTGAGTCGAACCCTCAGGCGTCTGGTCGAGGCGGGGCACTCGGTGGTCGTCGTGGAGCACAGCCTCGATTTGATCGTCCGCTGTGATTGGGTGGTCGATCTGGGGCCGGGTGGAGGGCCACGCGGCGGCCGGGTTCTGTTCAGCGGCCCGATCGACAGCTTCCTCGAAAAAGGCGACGGACCGACGGCGACGGAGTTACGCAAACACCTCGAAGGGCAGCCCGAAGCGGCGGCGGCCGCGGTCGAAATGGTGCGATGATGACGTCCATGTCGGCGCGCTCTAAGACCTGGAGTTGGATCGGTACGGTCGCCGCGCTGATTCTGGGGCTGGTGTTTCTGGTCGCTGCGGTGCCGAAGGCCCTCGACCCGATCGCGTTCGCGGAACAGATTCGTTTCGAAGGGCTCGACTTCGCTCTGCCTGCGGGCTTCTTGGCCTGGTTGGTCATCGTCGCGGAGACTTGCCTGGGGGTCGCGTTGATCCTTGATCTGCGACGTCGCTGGGTGCTCGTGCCGACGGGTTTTCTGGTCGCGCTGTTCGTGTTTCTCACGGCCAGGTCCTACCTGCGCTGGATGCGCGGCGATCTCGACGACGGGTCCGCCTGCGGGTGTTTCGGCAATCTGGTCGAGCGCAGCCCAGCCGAGGCGTTCTGGCAGGATCTGCTGCTTCTCGTGCCGCCGTTTCTGCTGGCGGTCTTCGTGGGGCGGCGTGACTACGCGAGCCAGCGCTGGCGCCTTGCGGTGGTGGCGGCGGTGACCGCGGCGATGGCGATCCTGGCATGGGCCTCGCCGAGCCTTCCATTGGATGACGCGGCGACCCGGCTTGGAGTGGGTGCGCGGGTGGTCGATTTTTGCGCCGGTGCCGACGCGCCCGGAGCGGAGCGCGTTTGTCTCGATATTCTGGTTCCCGAGCTTCTCGAAGGAACGCACTTGGTGGCGCTCGACGACCTCGACAACGCTCAGATCGAGGCGACCGTCGATGCGCTCAACGAGCTCGGAGCGCAGCGGTCCGGGGTGTCGGTCTGGCTGCTCGCCGACGCCTCGAACGAGCGCGTTCAGGCCTTCTTCTGGGAGTGGGGCCCGCGCTTCGAGGTCCGCGAGGCGCCGTTGCCGTTGTTGCGTCCCCTGTACCGGACCCTGCCGCGAGCCTTCGAGGTCGAAGACGGAACGGTCACCGCCACCTGGGCTGGCCTGCCCGATCATCTCGATCCGCCAGATCCTGACCATCCGACGCGATAGCGGTCTCGGGCTCCGACGCTCGCCGGACGGGCTCGCCCGGTGGCCGAGGTGGCGAAAAGCGTGATGGAACGAAATGTGCAGTTTGATCCGAGGTAACATTGACGACTCGGGCGAGACTTCAGGTCCGCCCTGCGGAGGCCCGTACCTGATGAATACCAGCTCCCATCGTTCTTCTCTCTGTCGAATTCCTGTTGCGGCCGGCGTCCTGGTGGGGCTTTTGGCCGTCACCGCCGCGGCTCCGGTGGCGGCGCAGTCGCCGCGCGCCGAGATCCAGCGCGGATTCGAGCTCATCGACGACTTCGTCGTGGCCGTCAACGGCGAAGACAGCCCGGATGCCAAGGTCTACCGCTCGGGCCAGACCTCGGCGATCTTGATCATGCCGGCGACGGTGATGAGCCCGCCGATTCTGGTCTGGCCCCGCGAGCGAGTCGTCGAGAGCCTCAATTTCATGAAGGTTCAGCAGTTGGCCGGTGGCTTCCTCGAGGTCAAGACCGATCCGGTGCTCGCGACCCACGCCCCCTTCGAGGTCGTCGGCACCAACGTCGTCTTTCAGATAGATGGCAACGAGATGCGCCTGAAGCCGAAACCGCCGCTGATCGGTCTCTACGACACCGCCGGCATGCTCGAGCGATCGGAAGTCTATTCTCGGCGAGCCGAGGCCTACAGTCCCGCGCAGGACGTTTTGGACCGGCTGAGCCAGGTCGAGGCGAGCGTAAGGGTGCGGGTCTTCTTCGGTACCTGGTGCCCCGCGTGCGGCCAGATGGTTCCGCGCATCTTGAACGTGGCGGAGCGCCTCAACGGCTCGTCCCTGTCCTTCGAGTACTACGGATTGCCGAGGGGTTTTCAGGGTGACACCGAAGCGGCCAAGTACGACATCGAGTCGGTTCCCACCGGAGTCATCTTCGTGAACGACCGCGAGGTAGGGCGCCTGCAAGGCAACGACTGGAGACAGCCGGAAGCTGCCCTCTGGAACCTGATCGGCTCCTGACCGGCAGGAGCTCGAGGTTGAAGACTCGGTTCATCGCGACGTCGGTCCGCTGGCGAAGGTGACCGTGCGCGCCACCCTCGACCACTTCGATCTTCGGGTGGCGAACGCAGAGCGCGCGGCAGCCTTCCTCGAGCGAGTCTTCGGATGGACGGCCGAGCTGGAGGCCGGTCCGGCGAACCAAGCGTACCGGCGCGTGCGGGCGAGCGACGACGCGGCGCCCGCGGCGGGTATGCGAGTCGGTCTTTTCGACGGCTCTTCGGATGTGCTCGAGCGCCCGCTGCCGGTCGTTCGTCTCGAAGGTGAAACGCTCGAAGAGTGCCTCGATCGGGTGGTTGCCTGCGGGGGCCGCGTGGTCGCCGAGCCTCAGGAGATCGGTGGCTCGGGCCGTTTCGCTCGTTTCTCAGATCCCGACGGCCACGAGTGGGGCCTGTGGACCGCGACGTCCTAGGGACCGGCGACCGGTTCGAAAACCGGGACTTCACCGCCTTCGAGAGCGTTCAGGCCGGGTGCTTTTCGGTGCGCCGGCGCGTCGAGTGAGGCCAGATCGAGGAGAGTCGGCCGGTCGGCGCCGTAGGCCACGGCGCGGACCCAGTGGGGAAGCCGGAACCTGCCCGAGCCGCCGGGGTTTTCGAGAAACGGTGTCGCGCCGGATTGGCAGAGGATGAGCGGACAGGCCTCGGGCGAAAGTCCCAAGCGGTCATTAAGCGATGCCGCGCCAAGGGTGCTTCCGGTTGCTTGCGAGGCGATGAGCCGATGCGCCACCGAGCCGGGTGGCAGGCGGAACTTCAGGCCGCGGCGATCGAGAAACTCGAGCAGGCGTTCATAGCCCGCCGCCGAGCCGATGAGCCGCACCGGCCGTCGGTCGCGCTGGCGCTCGCCCAGCCACGAGCGCAGCGCACGGGTGTCGAGTTTCGGATTGCGACTGACGAAGCTTCCTTCCGGAGCGTGGCTCGAGAGGATCTCGAGGAGGGCCCCGACGCCGGTGCCGGCCGTTTCGGGATCTTCGGGACCGGATCCGACGATGAGCGACAAGGGACCGGAACGGAACAGCTCCGGCAAAGCCGTGGCGATCACGTGGGCTTCAAGCTCGATGGAGCCGGAAGCGGGGGCGGCTCCCATCGGGATCTCTCGCCAGGCGGAGAGGGTCTCCGGGGTAACGCCTTGCCGTACGCACGCCTCGCGATAGCCCGCGAGCCGGCCATACTGCTCGGAGAAGAGCTCGAGGGCGAGTTCGCCGAAATCTCCGGCCTCGGCGTTGCGAACAAACTCAATGATTCGTTGCCTGAGGACGGTGGTCACCGCGCGATTCTCGCACGCCAAAAGGCTCTGCTAGTATCCGCGTCATGGCTGACGAGTTTCCCTACGAGACCAAGATCGAGATCGACAAGGCGCCGCGGCCGAAGCCGCCCAAGCAGGTGGCGGTGATCGATCAGACCGGTTGCACGGGCTGCGAGGCCTGCATCGCCTTCTGCCCGGTCGACTGCATCGAGATCGTGCCCGGCCCCAAGCATCCGGATTTCATGAAGCTGGTCGAAGTCGATCTCGAGCGCTGCATCGGTTGTCAGCTGTGCGCTCGCTACTGTCCCTGGGAGACCATCGACATGTGGGGCTGGGAAGAGGGGGTCGAGGTCGCGCCCAGCCTGACGGTGCGGTCGTTGCTCTACGACTACGATCCGGAGCAGATGCATGAAGCCGCCGAGAGCCGTTCTTGAGTTTCCGGTCGTGAGCGGAAAAGACGAGGCCCTGGACCCCGAGCTGTCAGCGGCGCTCAAGAAGGTGCTGGCGGTGATCTACAAAGATCACCCGCTCAAGGCCAATCAGATCCTGGTGCTCTCGGCCGAGCTCCAGCGGATCGGCGTTCACCGCCTGGTCGAGGAGCACCTCGAGAGGTACGGGCGAAGGCAACAGAGCTCTTCGGGCGACTAAAGCCGACCCAGGCCCGCTGCGTTCCGCAGCTCCGCGAAGAACCGGGCCGCGGCCTCACCGGGCGCTGCGATCAGGTCGGCGAGCCGGCCTCCCTGCCACCAGTCCTCCGGCAGGTGGTCGCGGTAGGGGGTCTTGAGGAAGCGTTGGTCCAGAAGGGCGATGACCCCGGTGTCGTCGGAGGAGCGGATCAGCCGCCCGGCTGCTTGCACCACCCGCGTCATCCCCGGCACCACGAAGGCGTACTCGAAGCCGCGCTCGAAGCGCTCCTGGTAGTAGATCTTGAGGAGCTCTCGTTCGAGGGTCACCGCCGGCAGGCAGGGCCCGACGATCGCGACCGCCTTGAGGATTTCGCCGGGGTAGTCGACGCCCTCGGCGAACACGCCACCCGCCACCGCCAGGAGCAGATTGTCGCCGGCGATCGGTGTGCGCAGCAGCTCGAGCACCTCCTGCCGGGTCTGGTCGCTGTCGTCGCGCCCCTGCACCAGAACCCGCTTGCCGGTGGGCTTGAGCCCGGGAGCGACCCGGTCGATGAAGGCATAGCTGGGAAAAAGAGCCAGGCAGTTGCCCGGCACCGCCGCCGCCAGTCTCGACAGGTTTTCGGCGATCGGCTGGTAGTTGCTCTCGCGCTCGCGCCATAGCGTGGAGACGGAGTCGTCGATCACCACGCAGCGATTCTCGTGGGGAAACGGGCTGGCGATGGTCTTGGCCACGGTTCGCTCGCGATCAAAGCCCAGAAGGTCTCGGTAGAACTCGGTCGGCGACAAGGTCGCCGAGAGCCCGATGGTCGAGTGGGTCCGGTTGATGACCCCGCCGATGAACCGGCTCGGGTCCTTGCACAGGATGTTGACCGCCCGCCGTTCGCCTCGGCGTTTGACGTACTGGCTGAAGGCGTCGGAGCGCGCCAGGACCAGACCGTCCAGAAAGCGGAGAAAATCGAAGTAGAGATCCACGAACGGATCCTCGGCCCGGTAGGTGGAGGTCTCCCGCTGGTACTCGACGTAGTCGACGAAGGCGTCGTCGAAGTCCGGCCGCAGGTCCCAGAGATCATCTTCGGGGAAATCCGTCTCGGCCGCCTCGCGCTCCGGGCTCGGTCCGCCGCCGCCGGCCGCACCCCCGAGGTCGGCGAGCACCCGATCGACGGTGTCGGCGATCCAGGCGGCGAGCTCGTGGCAGGCCTTGGCGGCCCGCTGCGGCGAGCGATGGGATGTCGCGACCAGGAACTCGGCGGCGGCGAGCGCCTTGGTGGTCGAGAGCGACGGGCTGTAGTAGCCCCGGCCGCGGTCCACCAGGTTGTGGATCTCGTCGACCACCAGCACGGTGTCCTGGAGGTCGTTGTCCTTGCCGAACTCGGACAGCGCGACGTACGGGTCAAACGCGTAGTTGTAGTCGCACACCACGACCTGGGAGCGGCCCGAGAGCTCGAGGCTGACCTCGAAGGGACAGACCTCCTCGTCGCGCGCCAGAGAAAAGATGCCGTCCGGAAGAAGCGTCGGATAGCGCAGCATCAGGTCGTCCACGATGCGCGAGCGATGGAGCTTCAAGTGGTAGTCCTTGGCGTAGCGACAGAATTCCTCGTGGCAGATGACTTCTTCGTTGGCGCACATCTTGGCCTTCGCGCGCAGGCGCAGCGACCGGAACGAGCCGTCTTCGTTGAGCAGCTCGAGCACCGCCGTGGCCATGTCCTGTTGCAGGGTCTTGGCGGTCAGCACGAAAACCCGCTTCTGGTTCTCGAGCGCGTACTTGAGCGCCGGATAGAGCGCCGCGACCGTCTTTCCCAGCCCGGTGGGCGCTTCCACCAGGAGATGCTCCTGCTGCGCGAGGGCGGTCGCGACCGCTTCGACGATGTCGTCCTGGCCGGCGCGCAGCTCGGAGTAGGGGAAGCTCAGCCGCTCGCCGGCCTCGCGCCGTTCGAGGGCAATCTCGCGGTTGCGGTCATGGTCGTGGATCAGGCTGTTGAGGCGGCGGCGCACCGAGGCGTCGATCGACTCGAGGTCGAGGTCCAGGGGCTCGCGGCGAACCTGGTGCGATCCGATCTCGATGAGGACGAGCTCGGCCGCGATGCTCGTCGCCGGTAGGAGGCCCGCCGGCAGGGCCCCGTTCTCACCTTCCGAAGCGTCGGACCGTACGGCGTCGCCGAGACTCAACATCCAGGCGTAGAGAAGCGCCTGGCGCTGGTAGATCGCCCGCGTGGCGTCCGCCAGCTCGCTTCCCCGGCGCACCGACTTGATCTCCTCGAGTATCGTGCGATCGGCGCCCGAATCCCCGACTGCCTCCCGGCGCAGACCGTCGATTCGCCCTCGAATCGTGACCTCCCAGCCCCGATGCTCGAAGGCCACCCGAATCGGCACTTCGGCGCGGTAGGTGGCGTCTTCGCGCTGCGCTTCCTCTTGATAGCGGCTGTGGATCGCCTGGCCCACCCACATGCGCTCGTAGCCGCCGCGCTGTCCGAAGCCGATGTGCCGAAAAAGCGAGGTGTCGAGGAGGTCGGCGACCCCGAGCTCGAGACGCAGGTTGTCGGAGTCGAAGCGCGGCGCCATCGCCTGGGGAGAATACCCGAGAGGCGTGCGCAGCGGGCTCGCCGTCCGGCGTTGGGCGGTTTCCTATGCGATCTGACGTTTCACTTGCTGGCAGCGCGAGACTTGCGCCTCGGCGTGAGTCGGCAGTTGCGGCAGACCATCGCGAATCCCTTTGATCTGCGCTAATCGAGAACGAGTTCCAAACGGCACCATCCACGGTAACCCATTGCGAAAGATGAGGTTAGCTAGTTCCCAGGCCGCCACCTCCCGCCACGCGGAAAGAGCGTCGCGATCAGGCGTCGGGCGTGCCGCCGTTGAGGTAGGCAAAGAGCCGGGGTATCGCCGACCGATCGTCGTCCGCGTCGACCAGAACGAAAGGATCGGCGCTGCCGCTTCCGCCGCGGCGATGGCCTCGCTTCTGACACTCCCGGATGGGCGTCAGATAGTGGGCGTTGAGCAGGTGCCCCCAGGCGCCAGGGCGCTCGAAGCGCGGACCCTCGATCGAGATCTGGCGGCGCTCGGCCCGCGGCGCGAGCATCCCCAGCCGGGCCACGATGTCGTTGGTGTTGCCGTAGTGCTCGATCCAGGGCAGCCGCCGGGCGCCTCGACGGGGCCCGCCGTAGAAACCCATCCTCTGCGCGCAGGTGGCGAAGGCATAGACCTCGAGCTTGCCGAGGTCGGCCGGGTCCAGGGGCTCGAAGTCGTCGAGATCGAGAGGACCCAGATCCGGAAAGACCGGCTCGGGCGGGGCAAACCCCGTCGAGGCTGTCGCCGTCGGGCGGGGCCGGTGCAGCGCCCTGTGCCGGTCGACCAGACGGTAGAGCCACCGCAGCACATTCGCCATGATGATCGTCCCCTGCGAGTGGCAAACGACCACCACCCGCCGCTTGTGGGGATCGACGAGCGCGTCGTAGATCGCGGGAAAGGCGACCTTGAGCGGCTCGGTCGAGTCGTGCAGGCTGCGGCCCAGGGCGCACTGTAGAAGGTCGATCAGGATCGCATCCGTGCTGTTTTGGATCAGCGTGATCGGGCGATGAAAGAGGTCGGCCAGACAGGCGGCGTTGATTTGAGCCACGTTGTCGTCGGTCAGGATGCCGTTGACGAAAAACCACTGCTCGTCGGGAAAGCTCGTGCAGCAGCCGTTGTGATCGGGCCGCTGGAGCACCCGCGTCGGATGCCAGAAGAGGTTGTCGAGAAGGGGAGGCCCGAGGGAGGGCGGCGCCATCGGCAGCGAGGGCACGCCGGCGTTGATCAGAAACCGCACCGTCCGCCGCAATCTCCACAGATCGAGGATCTTGAACTCCGAGTAGCGCTCGTGGGGCGGAATCCAGGTCCACGGCGGGCCCAGAACCGAGCTTACGAGCGCCGGGGGCGAGATCCGAGCGGCGTCGAGAACCGTGCCGACGAGTTCGCGCACGCCGCGCTCCACGTCGCCGAGGCTGCTCGAAGGCTCCTCGCCGAGGTACTCGGTACTGAGACTGGGTTCGGCGGCAGTTCTTGCCGCCGCTTTGCCCGCCTTCGCCCGGATTCGGGTCGCAGGGAGATTCGGACCGCTGCCAGCGGTCGGCGTCGTAGCACTCCTCATGGCGCACCTCCAGTCGGGTCGGGGGAGGGGTGAATGCCTACCGATCCGAGTATGGGCCGAAGCGGGCGGACACGCAAGCGAGCCTCACGGCGGGTGGTGTACTCAGGGTCGCTATTGGGACACCACCCGGCGTTGCGTTCGGGCGGCTCCTGGGGTAGCTTGACAGAGATGTCGAACTCCGGCCGCCCACCGAGAAACATCGTCGAGCTTCCGACGCTGCCCAAACTCCCCAAGTTGGATCTTCCGGCTGGGCGCTTGCGCCTTGTAGCGCTTCTGGTCCTGGCGGGGGTGGTTCTCTTCAGCTCGATCTACACCATCGATCCGGAGGAGGTCGGCGTGGTGCTGCGCTTCGGCGCCTACGTTCGCTCGACCGATCCGGGACTTCATTTCAAGGTGCCGCTCGGCATCGAACAGGTGATCAAGTTGCCGGTGCAACGGCAGCTCAAGCTGGAGTTCGGGTTTCAATCGCAGCGAGCCGATCGCGGTCCGCGCAGCCTGCAGGGTGAGTCCAACATGCTCACCGGAGACCTCAACGCGGCGGTGGTCGAGTGGGTGGTGCAGTACCGGATCGACGATCCGCAAGAGTTCCTGTTTCGGGTCCGTAACGTCGAGGAGACGCTTCGCGACATGAGCGAAGCGGTCATGCGCAACGTCGTCGGCGATCGCACGGTCGACGAGGTGCTGACCGTCGGCCGTCAAGAGGTCGCCGATCTGGTCGAAGTGCGGCTCCAGGAGCTTTGCAACCAGTACGAGAATGGCGTCAAGGTCGATCAGGTCGTCCTGCAGGACGTCAACCCGCCGGATCAGGTCAAGGCCTCGTTCAATGAGGTCAACCAGGCCGAGCAGGAGCGTGAAACCAAGATCAACCAGGCGCAATCGGAATACAACAAGGTCATTTTTCGAGCCCGCGGTGAGGCCGAGAAGACGGTCTCGGTCGCCGAGGGCTATGCGCTCGACCGGGTAAATCGCTCCCGGGGTGAGGCGGATCGCTTCAACAGCATCTACGGTGAGTACCGCAAGGCGCCGGAAGTGACCCGGCGGCGGATCTACCTCGAAACCGTCAACGAGGTGCTCTCAAAGACCGGGCGCAAAGTCATTCTGGACGACCAGCTCGAGGGCGTCATGCCGCTGCTGGATCTCGAGGGTAAGCTCGGCGACCTCGGCGGGGGAGGAACCAACCCGTGAAGACCGCGACCGTAGTTCTCCTGGTCATCGCGCTTCTGGTCGTGGCCAACGCCGCCTTCGTCGTCCAGGAGACCGAACAGGTCATCAAGACCCAGTTCGGCAAGCCGGTCGGTAAGCCCGTCGACACTCCGGGTCTCCACTTCAAGCTGCCGTTCATTCAGAAGGTCCACCGGTTCGACAAACGCTTCCTCGAATGGGACGGTGACGCCACTGAGCTCACCACCAAGGACAAGCGCTTCATCTTCGTCGATACCTATGCCCGCTGGCGGATCACCGATCCGCTGCTTTACTTTCAACGCCTGCGCGACGAGCGTCGGGCGCAGAGTCGCCTGAGCGACATTCTGGAAGGCGAGACCCGCAACGCCATCGCCAAGCACCGGCTGGTCGAGCTTGTGCGCACCACCAATCGCGTTCCGGCTTTGGATGAATCGCTGCCGGAGACAGCGACCGTGCTCGAGGAGATCCAGATCGGTCGCGAGCAGATTCGCTCCGAGATCCTGGGGAACGCCCAGGGGCGCACCTCCGATCTCGGCATCGAGATCCTCGATTTGCAGTTAAAGAGAATCAACTATGTCGAGGAGGTCCGGCGCAAGGTCTACGACCGGATGATCGCCGAGCGCCGGCGTATCGCCGAGCGCTACCGTTCCGAGGGCGAGGGCGAGGCCGCCAGCATCCGCGGCGACATCGATCGCGAGCTGAAGCAAATCGAGTCGGAGGCCTACAGAAAGGCTCAGGAGATCGTCGGCCGCGCCGACGCCGAAGCCACCGAGATCTACGCCGCGGCGTACAACCGGTCGGCGGACTCACGCGATTTCTACGCGTTCGTGAAGTCGATGGAGACCCTGATAACGACCACCGACGAATCGACCGCGCTGCTGCTTTCGACCCGCGGCGAGCTCTACCGGTTTCTGAACAAAAGCAACCCCTGATGCCGCGGCGGTCGGTGGCTTTCCGCCGAGCCCTCCACCTGGCGACCGTCGGCCTCGCCATCGCGGGCGTCGCCCAGGCGGCCGAGACCGAACTGGCATCGAAGCTCGGCGCGAGGGTCCGAGCGGCGAAGTCGATCGCGCGGGAGCTTTCGGTGCACGTGATCACGCTTCCCTCGGGCGAGCCGGTCTTCTCCTCCCAGGCGGATGAGCCCCTGATCATCGCCTCCAATGCCAAGCTGATCACCACCGCGGCCGCCCTGGACCGCCTCGGACCGGGCCACTTCTTCGAGACCAGCGTTTTCATCGAGGGCGAGCGCCGGGGCAAGACGCTGGTCGGGAACCTGGCCGTGCGTGGTGGGGGCGATCCGAACATCTCGGGTCGTTTTTTCGAAGGCGATTCGACCGCCGTGTTTCGCTCCTGGGCACGGACGCTGCGCTCGCTCGGCATCGAAGAGATCACCGGCGATCTATTTCTGGTTGACGGTCTCTTCGACGATGTGCGGGTGCATCCGGATTGGCCACGCGACCAGCTCGCGCGCCACTACGAGGCGCCGGTGGCCGCGCTCTCCTACAGCGACAACTGCGTTCTGGTTCGGATCTACCCGGGGGCGCAAGTCGGGCTCCCGGCGCGGGTCGAGGTCGTGAGCGGCGCGCCGATTTTCGAGGTCGAGAACCGGGCGCGCACGGTCGCCTCTTCGCGGCACCACTGGGTGGCCGTGGATCGCACGTCCGGGACAAACGTGATCCGGGTCAACGGCATGATCCTGAAGGGCATCGCGCCGGTCGATGTCTGGGTGAGCGTGGACGATCCCGTCGAGTATTTCGGCGCGGCTTTGATCGAGGCTTTCGAAAAGGAGGGGGTCGAGATCCGAGGCGGTCCGCGGCGCTCCGAGCTCTTCCCGCGGGGAGGCTGGTTCCGTATCGCCGAGCATCGCACCGATCTCTTGACCTCGCTCGAGGTCATCAACCGCCGCAGCCAGAACTTCTATGCCGAGAGCCTGCTCAAGCATCTCGGCGCCCGGCTCTGTCGGAGCGGAACGTGGCCGGCCGGGCTGGCGGTGCTCGAGGAGTTCCTCGCCGAAGTCGGAATCGCAGACGGCTACCAGCTCGCCGACGGCTCGGGGCTGTCCCGCGGAAATCGTTTCTCGGCAAATCACCTGACCCGCCTTCTGGCCTACATGTTCGAACACCGCTGGGCGCGAGAGTTCGTGCTGACCCTTCCCTACGGTGGGCTCGAGGAGCACGCGAGCTGGCGCAAGCGGTTGGCGGAGCCTCCGTACCGCGAGCGGGTCTTCGCCAAGACCGGCTCTCTGAGCGGGGTCTCGACCCTGTCCGGCTACGTCAAGGCGCATTCGGGACAGGTGTACGCGTTTTCGATCTTGTGCAATCGGGTGCGAAGCGTGTGGAGGGCGAGGCGGGCGCAGGATGAGATCGTCAGAACCCTCGTCGATCACGGCTAGCGCGGACCGATTCGTGGCTGTCTATGGGGTTACTCGAGGCTCGGCGCTCCTCGACGACGGTCGACATGGAGGTCGACCGCTACAACCAGAGGGCTAGCGAGTCAACCGTTGCCGGGTTCCTCCCGGCGCTCGACGATCTCCAGCTCCTGGCGCAGCTTGACGATGGAGTTCGCAGGGTAGATGCCGGACCTGAGCTGAACGCCGGGGTAGAGCTGGGTACCCGCGCCGATCACGACGCCGGGGTGAAGGACGCAGTTGCAGCCGGTGAGAACCCGGTCACCGAGGATGGCTCCGAGCTTGCGGCGACCGGTGGGCAGGGTGTCGCGATCGGAGCCGACGCGGATCTCGCTGCCGTCGTGGCGAAAGTTCGAGAGCACGGTGCCGGCGCCGAGGTTGACCTCCGCGCCGAGGATCGAATCGCCGACGTAGTTGAGATGGGGCGCTCGGGCGCCAGGCAGGAAGATCGCGCGCTTGACCTCGGTGCTGGCGCCGACGATCGAGTGTTTCTCGAGCCAGACGCCACCGCGCAGGAACGCCCCGGGTCGGATGTCGCAGTCCTCGCCGATGAACGCCGGACCGTGAATGACCGCGCCCGAGCGGATCCTGGCCCCCTTCTCGATCACGATCCGGTCGCCCGCCAGATGGACGCCCGGCTCGATCGTTCCCGCCAGGCGGTCGCTGGGAAGCGCGGAGAGCAGCTCCTCCAGCGGATCGCCGAGCAGCTTCCATGGCGCCTGGGGCGAGAAGCGGTCGGCAAGGACACACGGCAGGTTCGCAAACAGCGGTGGAAGTTCCATCTTCGGGCATTATAGGGACGCGGCTTCCCGAGCCATGTCAAACGAGCTAAAGTCCCTGTCCCGAGTTTTCTACCGCCGCGATCCGCGCGCCGTGGCGAGGGGGCTCTTGGGGCGGTATCTCCTCCGCGTGCACGAGGGGCGGTCGCTGATCTTGCGGATCGTCGAGACCGAGGCCTATCTCGGTGAAGGCGACCGAGCCAGTCACGCCTGGCGCGGCCGACCCACCAAGCGCACGGCGACGCTGTTTCGAGCCGGTGGCTGCGCGTACGTCTATCTCATCTACGGTATCCACAACATGTTCAACGTGGTCGCCGGCTTCGAGGGAGCCGGCGGCGCGGTGCTGGTGAGAGCCGGCGAGGCGATCGCGGAGATCGAGGTCATGCGCCGGCTGCGGGGGCTGGCGCATGATTCGCCGAACCACGCGATCGCCAGCGGTCCGGGCAAGCTCTGTCAGGCGCTGGCCATCGATCGCGGTTTGGACGGCGTCGGCCTCGACGGCGACAACCTCCGGGTGTGCCGGGGCCGACGGGTGCCCGAGCGAAGGGTCGTGGTTGGCCCGAGACTTGGCGTCGACTACGCAGGCGCGGCGGCGGGCTGGCCTTTGCGGTTCGCGGTTCGAGGTGACGCGAACGTCTCGCGCCCGCGCCCCGTCGGCCCTCTAGGCCTCGTTTTTGGAGTCTCCCAGGCCGATGTGGCCCGCGGTGCGCAAGTGCCGGAAGACGAGTAGGGCGTTGATCGGTGGCATCGGACTGATCTTCAGAATGGTCTGAATGTCGTAGGTGCCGTTGACGCGGCTGAGGATGAATCCTTCATGCGGCGAGATATCGAGCGCCGCGAGCTCTTCCATGGAGCGAAGCAGCCTGGGCACCGACCGCGGCTGTAGTCCTTCGGCCTGAAGTCGCTCTTCGATCTGCTGCTCGACGTTGGCGACGCGCGCGCGGATCTTTTCGTTGTGGGGATCGAGATGAAGCGCCGCCCGGAAATGTCCAACGGCTTGCTCGAACTGGTCGTCGGTGAGCAGGGCCTCGGCCTTGGCCAGAAGGCCGGCGCTGTCGAGCTCCACGGCCTCTGCTGGCGCCGGCGCGCTCTGCGTGGAGACGATTCTCGGGCGCACCAGCTTGAGGCTGCCGGTCTCGATCTGATCGGCGAGAGCGCGGCACACCTGGAACTCGCTGGAGTGGGCGTGCAGGGCGATCTCCTCGACGGTGCGATCATCGTCGACCAGGTCGAGCACCTGCTGCGCAAGAGAATCACCTTCGCCGGCCTTCAGCGGAGCCGTCGAAACCGCAACGCAGTCCTTAGACGGGATGTGCGCCCGCAGTCGTTTCCAGTCGTCGGCTCGCCGGGCGCCTTCGAGAGTCAGGGCGTTGACGTTGAGGTTCAGGGGAATGATCGAAGACTCGTCCAGCTCTTCGTCGATGAAACGAAAGTCTCCTTCCGGCCAGGTAAAGACCTGGTAAACGCTCTCCTCGAGCTTGAGCCGGAGCATTCGGTCGAGCTCAGGCTCCTGGATCGCGCCCATCGTGACCAGAATCTTGCCCAGCAGCATGCTGTTCTCGGCCTGCATTGTCATGGCTTCGGCCAACGTCGGCTCGTCGATCAGACCGTGGCTGACCAGAAAATGTCCGAGATACTCCTTCGGGTCGGTGGACGCGGTCATCACTACTTCGCCGCGCAGGAACATGATCCGCTTTTCGACCATACCGTTGCCGAGGACGAGGACGCCGGTCTTGGTGGTGTGACCAAGCCACTGGAGCACTTCCGAAAGCTCCATCGTCTGCAGGTTGCCGGTGATGCTCATGTGGTGTCCGCGGCGATGATTATAGGCGGGTCCGAACCGATTCAGTCGCGAGCGCGAGTCGTACCGGTCTGGCCCTGGTAGTGGCTCGACGAGCCGGGTTCACCATAGGCGTGGTCGGGCTCGCTCTCCATGCCGATGAAAATGAGCTGAGCGATCCGTCGTCCGGCGTTGAGCACGAAGGGCTCAGGGCCGAGGTTTTGCAGCTCGAGCGTGATGTTTCCCTGGAATCCGGGGTCGCACCAGCCCGCCAGTGAGTGATTGATCCAGAGCCGGCCGAGCGTGGACTTGAGTTTGAGATCGCAGGCGACATCCCGAGGAATCCTGACGTACTCGAGACTCGATGCCAGCACCACTTCGCCCGGAAAGAGCTTCACGCTCGACGATCGAAAGTCCTCGGGGTCGCGGGTCGGGCAGATCCAGTCGTCGCCCACCCTGAGGTCGTAGCTAGCCGAGTTCACCTGTTCGGGCGAGAATGGCTCGACCCCTCCGGACGCCGCCCAGGCCCTGATCCAGTGATCGGGTTTGATCATCGGCGCAAAGAGCTCCAGCGAGTCCTGCCGCTCTATTGAAACAGCACCGGGGTATCGGTTTCGTCTCTGCGGATCGAATCTATGAATCGGATGAGCCTGCGCTCCAGAGACATGAACAGCGTAGAGGAGCGGTACCCGCCTCCGAAGAACCGGATGCCCTTGAGCAACTGGCCGTCGGTAACGCCGGTGCAACAAAACAGCAGGTTCTCACCCGGCGCCAGATCGCTTCGGCTGTAGATTCGGTCCACGTCTTCGATCTGAAGATCGACCAGTCGTTGTTCCTGCTCGGGGTCGAGCGGCGTCAGCCGCGCGTGAATCTCGCCGCCGAGGCAGCGCATCGCTGCTGCGGTCAAGACGCCTTCGGGCGCGCCGCCGATACCCATGACGGCGTGAATCCCGGTGCCCCGCACCGCCGCGGCGATTCCCGCGGAGAGGTCGCCGTCTTGAATCAACCGTATCCGCGCACCGGCTTGACGAATGTCGGCGATCAGCTCCTCGTGCCGCTTGCGCTCGAGTACGACGACGGTCAAATCACTGACCTCGCGGCCGTAGGCGTCGGCGATGCTTCGAAGATTCTCGGCCGGCGGCGCGTCTAGATGAATGGCGGTGCGCCGAGCCGTCGGGCCGACCACGATCTTGTCCATGTAGATGTCGGGGGCGTGCAGAAGGCCGCCACGTTCCGAGGCGGCAAGCACGGCGATCGCGCCCTCGGTGCCGGTCGCGCACAAGTTGGTTCCTTCGAGAGGGTCGACGGCGATGTCGACCTCGAGGCCCTCGTTCTGACCCTTGAGCGCGCCAACCTCCTCGCCGACGTAGAGCATCGGGGCCTTGTCGCGCTCGCCTTCGCCGATGACGATCCGGCCACGCATGGCGAGCCGGTCGAGCTCGCGTCGCATCGCCTCCACCGAAACGTGGTCCGAGTGCTTGCGGTCACCGTAGCCCATGGTTTGGGCGGCCGCCACCGCGGCGGCTTCGCAGACCCTGACGAATCCCTGTTCGAGGGACGATTCGACGACCGTCATCGTGTCTTGTCGGTGGTCAGTTCGGCGGCCGCCTGGGCCTGCACCGTCGGCGGGTTGAAGGCAGGGATACCGGTCACCGCCTGCCCGATCACCAGGCCGTGGATGTCGTGGGTGCCCTCGTAGGTGTAGACCGACTCGATGTTGAGCATGTGGCGAATCACGGGGTAGTCATCCACAATGCCGTTGGCGCCGAGGATCTCGCGGGCCAGCTTGGCGCACTCGCGGGCAACCCACACGTTGTTTCGCTTGCCCAGGGAGACGTGCTGATGCTTGAGGCGATTTTCGTCCTTCATGCGGCCGAGCTGGACCGCCAGGAGTTGCCCTTTGGTGATCTCGCTGATCATCCACACCAGTTTGTCTTGAACCAGCTGGTGACAAGCGATCGGTTGCCCGCCGAACTGCTTGCGCTCCTTCGAGTACTCGAGCGCCGTGGTGTAGCAGTCCATGGCAGCTCCCAGAGCGCCCCAGGCGATGCCGTAGCGGGCTTGGTTCAGGCACATGAGGGCGTTTTTCAGTCCGACGGTTTTGGGCAAAACATTCTCGGCCGGGATGCGACAGTCTTGAAAGCCCAGCTCGGAGGTGATCGACGCTCGCAGGGAGAACTTGCCGTGCTGGTCTGTCGCGGTGTAGCCGGGAGTGCCTTTCTCGACCAGAAAACCGCGAACTCCGTCCTCGGTGCGAGCCCAGACCACCGCGACATCGGCGATCGAGCCGTTGGTGATCCACTGCTTGGCGCCGTTGAGCAGCCACTCATTGCCGACCCGTTTGGCGTTGGTCAGCATGCCGGCGGGGTTCGATCCGAAGTCAGGCTCGGTCAGGCCGAAGCAGCCGATGGCGTCGCCGGCGGCCATCGGCGGGATCCAGCGGTCGCGCTGCTCCTTCGAGCCGAACGTGTGGATCGGATACATGACCAGGGAACCCTGCACCGAGACGAAGCTGCGCAGCCCCGAGTCGCCGCGCTCGAGCTCTTGCATGATGAGTCCGTAGGCGACGTTGTTGAGCCCCGGGAGGTCGTACTCCGTGATCGTCGCTCCGAGCAGGCCCAACTCGCCGATCTTGGGCAGAAGCTCGATCGGGAACCTCGCCTCCCGGTGGCACTCTTCGATGATCGGTACGATCCGGTCATCCACAAAGGAGCGAACGGACTCGCGGACCAGCCGCTCCTCTTCGGTGAGTAGTGAATCGATGTCGAGAAAGTCAACGCCAGCAAAGCGGCTCACAACAAGAACCTCCGTGATCGGTCGAGGGGTTGGCTCGTGGTTTTTGTACGTGTCGTCCGCGATTCGGACGAAATACCGCTAAAAGGATAGCACGCGCTTGAAGTATGATTGGTGGGTTGTGGGCTCGTTTCCTGGAGGCAGCGCTTGGGCCATGGCGCGAGATATCGGTGACGGCTACGTGCTGGTGACCGCGCGGACGTTTGCGCAAATGTCGGCCGCGGACCTCGACAAGGTCAATTTCGAGATGGACCGCCGGCTGCGCGAGATTCGAGGCACCCAGCCGGATCAGAACGACACTCAAGCGTTGCAGCTGAGAAACCGGAGACTCCAGAGGATCTCGCAAGCCCGGAGTGTGCTGGCCGCTTACCGGCGCAAGCGGAAGGTGTGACCGGATCCCGCGCCGCCGGAACCGCGTTGTCGATGAGAAGGGCGAGTTAGCCACTGTTCAAGCCACTCATGGTCGTTGCCACGGTCGGCCTGGCCGCGGCAGCGGCGGTTTTCTTCGATCGGCGCACCGAGCGCAAGGGGCTCTTGCCGCCCGCCTTCAGGACGGGCGACCCCGGGATGGTCGGCATCGTTCGACCTCGGCGCGCGCTGGCCGGCCTGCTGCTGCTCGCGGTTTTCTGGCTGGCGATCTTTCTGCCGCTGGCGTCTCTCGGAGGTCCGGAGCCGGACCTGTCCTCGGTCAGCCGTGCTCAACTGTTCCTCCTGCATGCGGTTTTCCTGTTCACGCTCGTGAGTTGGTACGCGCTCGGGTTCGTTCGCGCCGCCCCGCCTTCGGACGTTGATTCGAGCCAGCGGGTCGAGCCGGGAGTGGGAGACGGCGCTGCGCCTCGCGTCGGTCGACGGTTTGGCCGGCAATTCGGCCGGCAATTCGGATTGAGGTCTCGGGAATGGGCCAAGGAGTTGGGAATCGGCCTGGCCGCCGGGGTCCTCGCCTGGGGCGCGGTACTTGCGGTGCTGATCGGACTGGGCCTCTTGATCTGGTTTCTCGCTGGCGAGGAGGCGCTGCCTCGCCAACCTCCCGCGATCGTGCCCTGGATCGCCGCACTGCCGATCGGCCTGCGGCTCGCGCTCAGCGCCTCGGCGGGGTTCGCCGAGGAGATCTTCTTTCGGGGCTTTCTGCAGCCCCGAGCAGGAGTCGCGTTCTCCACCGTCCTTTTCGTCCTGGCGCACGCGGGCTACGGCCAGCCACTGATGCTGGTCGGCGTGACCTTGCTCTCGCTGGTATTCGCGGCACTGGTCAAGTGGCGGCAGAGCATCTGGGCGGCAGTCGTCGCCCATGCGGTTTTCGACGCCTTGCAGCTTTTGGTGGTTATCCCGCGGGCGCTCGAGTTCCTCCAGGGAGGCGGCCCACTGGCCTGACCGGTGCTACACTCCACCGGTTCCGCATGGCGTTACAAGTTGGCCTTTCGATTCAGAGCAAGATCGAGAACCTGGAGCTCGTACAGATGGTTCTCGAAGAGACGTTGCAGCGCTTGAAGGTGGGCGTTCGGGCCTCTTACGAGGTGGGCATGGCGGTGCGCGAGGCCGTGGCCAATGCCATCGAGCACGGCAACCATTCGGCGCCGGAGAAAAAGGTCCACGTCGAGATGGATCTCCTGCCCGGAGAGCTGATCGTCAGGGTGTCCGACGAGGGCGAGGGGTTCGACCCGGACGGAGTCTCGGACCCTCTCGCGCCGGTGAATCTCTTGAAACCTGGAGGCCGAGGACTTCTGTTCATGCGGGAATTTATGGACAAGATCGACTACACTTTTCACTTGAACGGAGGCACCGAAGTGATCTTGCGCAAGCAGGTTCCGGGGAGCTCCGAAGACTCGATGCACGAGGAGGATGGATCATGAAACTCAGCGTTAACGTTCGCCATGCCGGCGGGGTCACGATTCTGGAGCCCAAAGGAAAGATCACCATCGGCGTCGGCGATATCGCCCTGCGCGACGCCGTCACCGACGCCCTCGATGCCGGTTCGACCAGCATCTTGCTGGACCTCAATCAGGTATCCACGATCGATTCGTCAGGTATCGGCGAGATGGTTTCCGCTTATACGACGGTGAAGAACCGAGGCGGGCGACTGGCTCTGCTCAATCTGCCGCCAAAGGTCGCAGACGTGTTGCAGATCACCCAGCTGATCACCGTGTTCGACGTCTTCGACAACGAAGCCGAGGCGGTGGCGTCGGTCTCCGGCTAGAGGCCGGGAGCGGGCGAAGACTGCCGAATCGCCCGGCGTCGCAGCTTGCAAGATCCCTGCGCAGCTAGGGTCCGCCTCCGGCCGGTGCCGGTGGCGACCGTAGTGCTGTGTACCGTTCTTGCAGCCGGCGCCTTCGGGCAGCCCGCTTCGGAACGTGACCGTCGGAATGAGCTCGACAGCATCCGAGCTCGCACCGTCGAGTTGCGCGATGAGCTCGCTGAGATCGAAAGCGTTGGCACCGGGGTCGAAGCCGAATTGCGGCGACTCGAGCTCGAGGTGCGGATCCAGCGACAGATGGTCATCGAGGCGACGGCTGAGCGAGCTCTCGCCGAGGAAGCGCTGTCGCTCTCGGCCCAGCGAGTCGAAGAGCTGGAGTCGGCGACGACCGAGGCACGCCAACGTCTTTCGAGTCGTATTGTCGCGCTCTATCGAGCGGCTCCCGCAGATTGGATTCGCGGCCTTCTGGCAGTCGAGGGGCCAACCGATCTTCTTCTCTATCTCAGGACACTGCGCTTTCTGGCTCGGCGCGATGCCAGGCTCTTGTCGTCCTATCTCGAAGAGCGAGCAGACTTGGCAGTCGAGCGGGACCGCCTCGAGTCGCGCACCCGCGAGGTCGAGAAGTCGATCCGGCGGGAACGAGCTCGGCTGAACGAGCTGGCTTTGGCGCGCCGTAAGCAAGGCTTGGTGGCGCAAGCGCTGGCAAAGGAGCGCGAGCGGCTCGCCGGCGAGGCCGCTGCCCTGAGCGACAAGGAGCGCAAGCTGGCTCTGCTGATCGCAGTCCTGGCGGATCCCGATGAGGACTCGATGTCCGGTGCGCCGATTCAAGACTTTCGAGGTGTTCTCGATTGGCCCCTGGAGGGAATCGTGTCGGTGCCTTTCGGACCGCGCTACGAAGCACGGTACGGAACCGGCGTGCCTCACAACGGGATTCAGATCGTCCCCGGAGGAGGCGGCGAAGTACGGGCCGTTTTTCCCGGCGTGGTCATCTTCGCGTCGGTCTTCGAAGGCTTCGGGCCGACCGTGGTGGTGCACCATCATCGTAGAGTCTTTTCGCTTCACGCTGGCCTCGACGAGCTTCGGGTAGTCAAGAACGATGTGGTAGTTTTGGGCCGGTTGCTGGGAAGAGCGACGTCACCTTTGTACTTCGAAATCCGCGTGGAAAACAGGCCTCAAGATCCGATGGATTGGCTGCGCTGATGGCGCGGCGATCCAACAGCTTTGCCGGGAGCCGAGCGCTCTTCGTTCTGGCGACCGTGCTGGTGCTGGCTCCGATCGCGTCCGGGTCACTTACCCGCGCGATCGCCGGGGCCGATGAGACAGACTCCTTCTACCGGGAGTTCTCGGTATTTACCGAGGTTCTCAAGCAGATCCGGGATCGCTATGTCGAGGAGACCGATCTCGATCGGCTCTTCTCGGGAGCCTTCGACGGCACCGCGGACGGGCTCGACCCGCTGGCGACTTACGTTCCCGAGGCGAATGTCGGGCGCTATCGCGAGGCGCTTGCACTGGGCGCCCGTCGCAGCGGCCTGCTGGTTGTGCGCGAGCGAGGCTTTCTCTACGTCGTCGGTGTGACGCCCGGAGGTCCGGGTGCGGACGCTGGGTTCGAGAGCGGGGACATCATTTCCAAGCTGGGTGGCCGGTCGACGCGGCTAACGCCTCTCTGGGAAGCCCGAGTTCTTCTTGCCGGTGAGCCCGGTACCGTCGTGCCGGTGCAGGTGCTTCGCCAGGGGCAGACCGTCGATCTCGAGCTGAGCTTGGGCGACCTGACGGGCGAGGAGCTCGACCTTCGGATCCACGACGGTGTCCCGATTCTCAGAGTCTCGCAATTCGAGCCGGGCATGGTCGAGTCGCTGGAAACACTACTCTCCCTAGGAGACCTGGCCGGCACCGGTCGCTTGATTCTGGACCTGCGCAGCATAGCCGGAGGGGACCTGTCGGTGGCGTTTGCGGCTGCCGATCTCCTCGTCGACGGTGAGTTCGGGGAGCTGCGCGAGCGCGGCGAGACGATCGAGCGGCTCGCGTCGCGGCGGCCCGCGGTGTGGCGGGGCCGGCTGGTGGTTCTGACCAATCGTGGCTCGCAGGGCGCGAGTGAGGTCTTTGCCGTTCTGCTTCGCCGGCTCGCCGCGGCGCAACTGGTCGGCGGCAGCACTTTCGGGCACGCCGGCAACACCGCGCAAAGGACCCTCTCCAACGGAGCCGAGCTTTATTTCACCGGGTCGTTTTTCGTGTCGCCGGACGGAGAGGTCCTCAATGAAGCAGTGGAACCGGACCTGCGTGTGACCGGCGCGACTCGAAGCCTGAGCGAAGCGGATCTTTCGCTCGATGACCTGGTGCTCGAGCGGGCGATCGGCGTTCTTCGAGAGCTCGAGGCCGAGGAAAAGAAAGCGGCCTAGTGTCCCGCTCGGGGCACTAACCGCCGGTTGGCTTGGTGTCTTTCTTCGCCCGCTGCCAGAGTTCGTCCAGCTCGCCGTCGGTTCGTTGAGCCAGGGTCTCTCCCGTTTCTAGCCGCGCCTCCATCGCGACGAATCGTCGCCGGAACTTTCCGTTTGCATGCTGGAGAGCGGCTTCGGGATCAAAGCCGAGCTTACGAGCGAGATTGGCGGTCGCAAACAGGAGATCTCCAACCTCCTCTTCGATCGCGCCGGCGCCGAGGCCACCGGCGATCGCCGAACGGACCTCGGCCAGCTCTTCCGCGACTTTGTCCAGGACCGAGGCGACATCGGGCCAGTCGAAGCCAACTCCCGCCGCTTTTTGGGAGACACGGTAGGCCGCCAGAAGAGCCGGCAGCGTGTTGGGAACGCCGCCCAGAGTCGAGTTGCCGTCGCCGACCTTCTGCGCCTCCCAGGCCCGTCGCACCTGCGTGCTGTCGCCGAGCTTCTGGTCTCCGAAGACGTGCGGGTGGCGGTCGACCATCTTCTGATGGACTTCATCGACCACCGTGTCGAGCTCCGAGTGGGTGCCGTCTGAATCGAGCAGACTGGCGATGAAAACGACCTGAAAAAGGAGGTCCCCAAGCTCCTCGCGGATCTCGGACGGGTCGCGCAGGTCGATGGCAGCCGCGAGCTCGTGGGCTTCCTCGAGCAGGTAGGCGCGCAGGTCGGGGAGCCGTTGCTCTCGATCCCAGGGACACCCGTCCGGGCCGCGCAGGGTCTCGACCAGATTCTCCAGTTTCTTAAGGCGGTCGCTCATGGTGCCGGTAGTCTTCGAATCGGGAGAGTATTCTAGCCGGCGGCCGTGCTTGCTACGATTGCTCCCGGAGGCAGGACTGTTGGACGACAAGATCAAAGTGACCGACAAGCGGATGTTCGATTCGTCCGGTGAGTTGCGCGAGGAGTATCGTCAAACTGATGTGTCGGGTGGGGCCGATGAGAGCGCTGCCGAGTCGGTGGGCGAGGAGCGGTCGCGAAGAGTCTTCGAAACGGAGCCGGAACCAGCCGCCCAGGAGCCGGCTGCGCCCGAGCGACCCGGCGAGCGTGAGCGCGGGCATTCGGCCGGCACCGGGCAACTGGGCGAGCCGGCATTCATGGACCTGATCGACCTTCTGGCTCAGCCGATTGTCATGTTCCTGGGCGACGCCCCGCTTCCTGACGGGAGTTCGGCGAAGAACTTGGGCTTGGCTCGCTACCATATCGACCTTCTCGAATTGGTGGCTACCAAGACCAAGGGCAACCTTGCTCCTCAGGAAGAGAGACTGCTTGCGGATCTGCTCTACGAGTTCCGTATGCGGTACGTGGAAAAGGCCGGGTAGCATGATGGCCAGGGCGCAATCGGTCGCAGGCTCTATGTGTCTCTCGCGAACGCCGTGGTGGCCGATCGCGGTCGCGATCGGCGCGCTCTTGCTCGCGTCGGCCCCCGCGCCCGCTCAAACCGGCGAGTCGTTTCAGCTGCGAGACGAGGTGCGCCAGAAGCTCAGCGCGATCCAGGAGACCTGGATCGAATGGCTCACCGCTGTGCAGGAGGGCGACGCCGAGCGCGCCTCGCGAGAGGTGGAGTCCTTGGTATCCACGGCGCGATCGATCGGCATGCCCAAGCTTCCCGAGCTTTCCGTAGCCGCTGCGGTTCGGGCGGAGCGGTTCGCGCGTGAGGGCGACCTAGTCGGTGCCGACCTCAGTTTGGCGGCAGCTGAGCTTCTGGAGTCCGGCAGGTCGGAGACGGCCTTCGCGCGAAGCACGGTGGAGTCTCGGAGGGGGCGCCGCTCGAGCTCGATTCTGTGGACCCTGCGCGGATACTGGCGCTCGCTCTCCGAGCCCTTGTATCGCTATGTGTTCATCGGAGACGCACTGCTCTGGCTGTTGGCGATCGCCACTTTGGTGGTAGCAGGTCTGGTGGCGATGCACTGGACGACCAGCGGCGCTATTTTGTTTCGCGACTTGGTGCGATTTTTCGGTCGCTCGGTGCCCATGCCGGTGGCCTACGTTCTCGCGGTTCTTCTGCTGCTCTGGCCGGTGCTGCTCCCTTCAGGCCTGCTCTGGCTGGCGTTGTACTGGTCGGTCCTGGCATGGGGATACTTCGAGCGCTGGCAACGCCTCGCGATCATTGTGGCCTGGGTGATCATGGGACTCGCTCCGCTACTCGTGACCGAGCAGATTCGAAGAATGAATCTCGACTCCACGGCGCCGGTCCGCGCGATGGCCAACATCGCCGGAGGCCGGCTGGTCGGATCCGTGTTCCACGACCTCGCCCCATTGACCGAGCAGTTGCCCGAGAGCGCCGCAGTTCGACACTTCATGGCCGATCTCCACCTGAACATTCACCAGTGGGAGCTCGCCCGGAATCTCTATCGAGAGGTGCTTGCCGCCGAGCCCGACAATGCCGAGGCGGCCAGCGATCTTGGCACGTGCTATTTCTATGAAGGCAACCTCGAGCAGGCGGTGCGTTTTCTGCAACAGGCGACGAGCCAAAATTCGAGCCTGGCGGCCGCGCACTTCAACCTCAGCAGGGCCCTCTCAGAACAGTACAAGTTCGAGGAATCCGAGAGGTCTCTCCGAACGGCCAGCGCGATCGATGCCGAGAGAGTCGGTAGCTGGATACGCAACGTCGACCGCAGTGACGTGGTGATGACCGGTGGCGGGTTCGACCGCGAGGGCGAGATTCGGGACCTTCTCGCGCGCCAGTGGCGCGAGCAGGAGGCCAATTCGGACTTGTTCGCGTTGTGGCGGCGGACCATGTCCCTGCCTTTGGCGCTGGTGTTCGTTTTTCCTGCGGTTTTGTTGTACTTCATCGCCAACAAGGGAGGCAACAGGTCGTGGCGAGTCGAGAAGGAGTGGCTACCCGAGCCGTTCGAGACGCTCCGCCGCATACTGATGCCTGGGTTCGTCGAGGCCGAGGAGGGGCGCTGGAGGAGCGCGATCGTCGCGCTGGTGATCCCACTGGTGCTTTTGGCGATGCCTTTCTGGTCGCGCTTCACATATGGCGTTCCTTGGAATCTGACTCCGCCACCGATAGGTCTCGGCTACCTGCCGCTTGTCGGCCTGGTGGCATTTTTCGGTCTGCGCGGGCTACGTCTCCTGCGCGAGAGGCGGGCGGGGAGCGACTAGCGCGATGGAAGGCCAGCTCCAGGAAGGCGCTCTGGCGAGCGTACTTCGCCAGCTGCGACGGCAGAAGGCGACCGGGATTCTCACAGTCCAAGGCGAGGACGAGATCATCGCGTTTTCGCTGCTGGAAGGCGCCGTGGTTTCGGCCGATGCCCTGAATCAGTCTCTCGAGGACGGCCTCGGCGAGGTGGTCGTCAAGGAAGGGCTGATCGGCGGCGAAGATTTCGCCGGTCTGGTTACTGAGTACCAGGCCGGAGGGGGGCGTGTGACCGAACTGCTGCTCGAGCGTTCGTTTCTTACCCGAGAGCAGCTGTTGGGTGCTCTTCGACGGTTGACCTACCGCTTGAGTCGCATGGCCCTGACCTGGACCGCCGGTGAGTTTCGCTTCTACCTGGGAGACGACGTTGCCTATGAAACGGGAGTGATCCCTCTGGGCATCGACGAATTGCTGATTCGAGCTGCCGATGACCTGGGCACGGCGGGGCCTTTTTCCAGTTATGTGGCCGAGGCGGCAGCCGCCTATCAGCCGATCCTGGGGCCGGGTGAGGACTCGGCCCTGCCCAAGGAAGTGGTCGAAGAAGATCGGCCCCAAGCCGAGCTTGTCTACCGCGCGTTGTCCGGAGGCAAGAGCCTCACCCGGATCGCCGATGAGACCGGGATTTCGGTTTTTACCGTGCGAGCGCTGGTCGCCCACTGGCTGCAGTGCGGACTGGTTCATCCGTCCGCCGGCCAGCCTGCCGCGCAGCAGGTAGGGCCATCGGCGAGCGGCCCAATCGCCGACCTGGGGCTCGATGCCCTCCTGGTCGAGCCCCAGGATCCGGAGCCGGCCGAGGAAGAACCGCCTTCGGAGCCCGAGACGTCGGTTCGGAGCCCGGCGCCTGGCGGGCCGGCGGTCGCCGCCTGGCCGCCCCGAGCGATGGGTGTGGCGTTCTTCCTGGCGGTGCTGTGGGTGCTGGCCATGGTGCCGGGACGGCTCTTGCTTCCGTTTCCTTGGCAGGGTGGCCTGCGGGAAGCGTTCGACGGCGAGCGCGTCGAGGCGTCGGTTCTCAAGATCGATCGCGCCGCGGCTGCGTTCTTCCTACTCGAAGGAAGGTATCCGGAGGATCTCTCGTTGCTGGTCGCGGATCGGATGCTGGCTCCGACCGCGACAACGGATCCCCGCGGGCGGCGCCTGGTGCTGTCCGCCGGGCCGGCCAGCTACGTGGTTCAGCCGGCGTCGAGCGAAGGCCTCGAAGACGATGGTTGGTCTGGAGCCATCGGTGACAACTTCCTGCTGGATCCCCAGTTCCTGGCCTCGAACGGCGCGTCGGAGCCTCTACTCGTCCTTCTCGACTAGGCGGGGACCGGGCGAGAGGAACCGCGGTTCGGAGGAAAAAGGCGTGTCTGGAATAAAATCTTAGCGTTTGAGTGTTAGGTTTAGTGTAGGTCGGTCTTGACAAAGATCGACTAAGATTCATACTTGGATACTCACGCGGCTCCGCCCCGTTTCGCGTCGAGTTTCATCAGGAGGTAACGAACGTTGAGCAAGATCATTGGAATCGACCTGGGAACGACCAATTCGGTGGTAGCCGTGATGGAAGGCTCCGAAGCGAAAGTGATTCCCAACTCCGAGGGCAACCGCACCACACCTTCGGTCGCGGCCTTTACCGATAGCGGCGAGCGGCTGGTGGGCCAGGTGGCCAAGCGCCAGTCGGTGACCAATCCGAAAAAGACCATCTACTCGATCAAGCGCTTCATGGGTCGACGGTTCGACGAGGTCAGCGAAGAGCTCAAGATGGTGCCCTACGAGGTGGCGGACGCCGACGGCGGGCTGCGAATCGCGATCGATGACAAGAAGTACTCACCCGAGGAGATCTCGGCGATGACCCTGCAGAAGCTGCGTCAGGCGGCCGAAGACTATCTCGGCGAAAAGGTGGAAAAGGCCGTCATTACGGTGCCGGCGTATTTCAATGACGCCCAGCGGCAGGCCACCAAGGATGCCGGCAAGATCGCCGGGCTCCAAGTCGAGCGACTGGTCAACGAGCCGACCGCCGCGGCCCTCGCCTATGGTCTAGACAAGAAGAAGGACGAACTGATCGCGGTTTACGATTTCGGCGGCGGTACGTTCGATATCTCGATTCTCGAGGTCGGAGATGGTGTGGTCGAGGTCAAGGCGACCAATGGCGATACTCATCTCGGTGGCGACAATATCGATCAACGGGTGATCGACTGGCTGCTCGAAGAGTTCAAGCGCGACCAGGGAATCGACCTGGCCAAGGACCCGATGGCCGTGCAGCGGCTCAAGGAAGCCGCGGAGAAGGCCAAGATCGAGCTGTCGAGCGCGCAGGAGACCGAGATCAACCTGCCGTTCATCACTGCCGACGCCTCCGGTCCGAAGCACCTCAACCTGAAGCTGAACCGCTCGAAGCTCGAGCAATTGGTCGAAGACATCATCAACCGATCGATCGCGCCCTCGAAGCAGGCGCTCAAGGATGCCGGGGTCGACGCCAGCGAGATCGATGAGGTGGTTTTGGTCGGCGGTCAGACCCGAATGCCGGCAATCCAGAAGCTGGTCACCGAGACCTTCGGCAAGGAACCGCATCGTGGCGTGAATCCCGATGAGGTGGTGGCGATCGGTGCGGCGATTCAAGGCGGCGTCCTGCGCGGTGACGTCAAAGACATGCTGCTTCTGGATGTCACGCCGCTGTCGCTCGGCATCGAGACTCTCGGCGGCGTCTTCACCAAGTTGATCGACCGCAACACGACGATTCCAACCAAGAAGAGTGAGGTCTTCTCGACCGCCGCCGACAATCAGACCTCGGTGGAAGTGCACGTCTTGCAAGGTGAGCGCGAGATGTCGAAGGACAACCGGACTCTGGGCCGCTTTCACCTGGTCGGCATTCCGCCGGCTCCGCGGGGTGTGCCCCAGGTCGAGGTGAGTTTTGACATCGACGCCAACGGCATCATGAACGTGTTTGCGAAGGACCTGGGTACCAGTAAGGAGCAGAAGATCACCATTACCGGCTCGAGCGGCCTCAAGGAGGAAGAGATCGACCAGATGGTCGGTGATGCCGAATCTCACGCCGAAGAGGACAAAGCTCGGCGCAAGAAGGTGGAAGGGAGAAACCAGCTCGACCAGCTCGTCTACAGCACCGAGAAGATCTACGAGGAGCACAAGGAGAGCCTGAGTGCCGACGACAAGGGCGAGCTCGAGTCGGCGCTCGAGTCGGCCAGGAAGGCTCTCGAGGCCGATGAGCTGGCCGATATCGAAAGCGCGACTGCATCGCTGACCCAGGCGTCTCACAAGGTCGCCGAAGCGATGTACAAGCAGGGCTCCCAGGGTTCCGATGGCGCGGACGGCGGCGCGGGCGCCTCTGGCGACGCGCAGGCCGGCGGCACCGACAGCTCCGACGAGGAAGTCATCGACGCGGAATACGTCGACGTCGAAGACAAGGCAAGCTGAACGAGGCGCGGCCCGTGGCGACCAGTCCGGGCCGCACCTGCGATAACCCAAGGACACCGAGGTGAGCTCCAAACGCCAACTCGATCAACTCAGGCGACTCCGGCGCAGGCTGGGATCGTTTCTGGACGAGTCCCTGGTCAACGAGGCGCTCGGCGGCGCCAACCCGGAGACCCCGGGAGCGTGGGTACCCCCAGCCGACGTGCTCGAGACCGCGGATGATTTCCTGATCACGGCGGAGTTGCCCGGCGTGCTCCGCAAGGATCTTGCCCTGCGTCTGGATGGAACCAGGCTCGAGCTCAGAGGTCGCCGCCGGCCCCCCGCCGAAGCCGGTAGCTTTCACCGGCTCGAGGGCCGCTACGGCACGTTTCAGCGGCTGATCGACTTGACCGCGGAGGTCGATGAGGCGGGTATCGAGGCGACGCTCGATGACGGGGTCCTTGCCATTCGGATTCCCAAGAAGAGGCGCGGGATGGGGCGTCGTGAGATCCCGGTGGACTGGGAGGTCGACGATGCCTGAGCGCAGGCGCAAGCGGCGGTATCTCAGAATCTCCGCCGTCGCGGAGCGTTTCGAGATCCACCCGCAGACCTTGCGCCTCTACGAACGAGAGGGTCTCATCCAGCCGAGACGCAGCGCGGGCAACACCCGCCTTTATGATGAGCAGACCATCGAGCGCCTGCGAACCATTCTGACGCTCACTCGCGACCTCGGCGTCAATCTCGCCGGCGTCGAAGTGGTGCTCAACATGCGCGAGCAGATGGAGTCGATGAAATCGGAGATGGACGAGTTGCTGGAGACCCTCAAGGTCGAGCTGGCGGCCAAGAGAGCGGGCGTCGAGCGGCGCTACGCCCTCGAGAAGTTCGGTGGCGGGCCACCCACCAAAATCTAATTTCGGCGGTCAAATCATTGACTCCCGGGACTCCGCCGCGCGCCCGTGGGGCTTTCCAGGCGTGCTACGATGCGGCCATGTCGGCAGGAGAGTTTCCGGCAGGAACCTGCCCCGAATGCGGTGGGAGAGGCTGGGTAATCGCCAATGACGGGGGCGCGGGAACCGCGTCGCCGTGCGGTTGCCGCGGGGAGCATCTGGGACCGAGGCTCTTGTCCGTCGCGGGCATTCCGGATCGCTACGCGAAATGCAGCTTCGCCAACTTCGAGATCGACCAGGAAGGGCGGCTGCTGGAAGCTCGCGAGCTCTGCAGTCGCTATGTCGATCAGTTCCTGACCGACTCGGGGCGGTTTGCCGAGGGCGGTCTGCTGCTGGTCGGACCCCCGGGGGTCGGTAAGACGCATCTCGCGGTTTCGGTGCTCAAGGAGCTCATCGAGCGCTACCATGTTCGCGGACGATTCGAGGACTTCACCTCCTTCATCCATCGCATTCAGGCGACCTTCGAGCCCGGCACGGTCGATTCCAAGAACGCGATTCTCCGGCGAGCCACCCAGGCCGAGCTGTTGGTTCTGGATGAGCTCGGGGCGCAGAAGCCATCGGAATGGGTAACCGAGATCCTCTATCTGGTCATCAACACCCGCTACAACTCCAGGCTGCCCACGATCTTTACCACCAACCTGCGCCTGGACGCGGCGAACCCTCAGAATGCACCTCTCGACCGCGAGCGGTCGTTGCCGTCGGAAGATCCGTTGTCGTGGCGAGTGCCTCGGCGTCTCTTGAGTCGGCTGTACGAGATGGCGCGCCCCATCGCGATTGACACCGTGGACTTTCGTCACGAGGTCAAGAGGTATCAGCATGCTTTTTAGCCGCCGATGAGGCTGTCCGCGATCGACGCGCTCCGGCACGGTCTGCTGAACCTGCGAGCCAATTGGCAGCTGATCCTGGTGCAGGGTCTTCAGAGCCTTCTGGTACTGGTGATCGGGCTGGTGGGCCTGGTCCCGATCTTCATGGTGCTCGGATTCGCCTTCGTTCGCGCGGCGTTCACCCGGTTCGGCTCCGGCGGCGAGGCCGAGCTGGTGGAGCGGGTCCTCGCGCAGGGTGTTCCCCTGATCGCCGCCGTACTGGTTTCGACCTTGATCTGGACCGTGGCCTTCGTCGTCTACTGCTACATGCAGGCGGGGGTCCTGGGGACCCTCGCGGCGGGCGAGCGCGCCGCCGGGCAATATGGCAAACGCTGGGTCGATTTTCGCCAGTTCTCAGTGCGTGGCTTCTTCGCGCACGCCGAAGAGCTGACCTGGCCGATTTTCTGGTTGCTCAACATTTTTCTTTTGGTGGGTACGGTTGTCTTGCTGGTCTTCGGCATCGGTGCGTTGCTGGTTGTTTCGATCGCCATTGGCGACGGTTTCGCCTCCGGCGCCGGTTTCGAACGGCTGGGCGAGCTCGGCGTCGGCATCGCCTTTCTCGGCTGCTTCGGAGTGATTGCGATCGCGATCTTCTCGATCTTTCTTTCGATCTGGATGCAAGTCGCCCTGGCCGAGCTTGCGATCGGCACCCGCGGCGTGTTCAGAGCCACTCGGTCGGCGCTGGCGATCTTCGGCCGCAGGCTGCCCGGCCTGGCGCTGCTTTTCCTGCTCTTGATCGTGGCGTCAATGGCGATGGCCATCGTGTTCATGCCGCTGTCTTTGGTCACCGAGTTCGTGCTCAAGGATCGAATCTCGACGTATCTCGCGGGGCAGGCGATCTTCACGCTGCTGCAATGGCTTCTTGGGGGCATCATCAACCTCGGATGGTCCGGCACGATCATCGCGCTCGCGGCCGGAGAGCACGGAGATCGGCCGTGAGGCTCACCACGAACTCGCCCGGGAGGATTCTCCTGGTGGTTCTGGCGCTGGCCTGTGCGCGGGCCGTGTTGCCACCGGAGCCAACCGCGTCGGCGCCGCTCGCGACCCAGCCGATCGCCGCGGAGAGCCTGGAGGCCGAGGCGGCTTCCCCGAATACTGCCGAGATCGTGCCCATTCGCGGCGACGCTCCGATTCCCGGCCCGGTCGGGAAGCGGACTCCGCCGGGGATCCCCGAGCTCGTCCGTGTGGGTCTTTTGACCGACCAGGAATCGATCGAGCTACCGTGCTGCAATTCAGACGTGACGGCGATCGTCGGAGGACGCGCCCTGGTGGCCGTCGAGAGCATTGTCGTCGAGCCCGCGGTTGAGCGATCGAAAGGGGGCACCCTCCGGCTTCAGATCGCGGCTCTGCGCGACGAGGAACAGGCGCTGCAGCTCGCACGGACGGTGGAAAAGACCATGTCGACCCCGACCAGCGTGGTCTTTGATGCCGGCACCGGCCTCTATCGGATTCGCGCCGGGAGCTTCAGCGAGCGTGAGCAAGCCGAGGAGGCGAGACGGTTCTTCAACCAAAACAACTTCCACGAAGTCTGGGTGGTCGGCGAGCAGGCCACTCTGGTCAACCCCGGCTTGAGGGTCGAGCGAGGCGACCGCGCGTGGGTAGTTCCGGGTCGCTGGCTGCGGGTCAAGTCAACGTCAGGTCGCGGCCTCACCATGGCGGACAAGACCTACCGGGGAGATCTCCTGGTTTATTTGAACGATCGGGGCACACTCAATCTGGTCAACGAGATCGGGCTCGACGACTATCTGCGTGGGGTGGTGCCGCGGGAGATGGGTCCCAAGATTTTCGACAACTTGGACGCGCTCAAGGCCCAGGCGGTCGCCGCACGGACCTACACGCTCAGGAACATGGGCGAGTTCTCCGAGGAGGGTTACGACATCTGCGCAACTCCGCGCTGTCAGGTGTACGGCGGCATGGGCGCCGAAGACGCGCTCTCGGATCGGGCGGTGCTCGAAACCTCCAGCGAGGTCCTCCTTCACGACGGCTTCTACGCCGACGCCCTCTACAGCTCGACCTGTGGTGGCCATACGGAAGATGTCGAAGTGGTTTTTCCGCTCAAGAACGAGGCCTACCTGCGGGGCGTCCCGTGCCTCGAGGCCGGGGTGGATCGTTTGGGCGAAGCCGGTGGGCGAAGTGTCTCGCTCGCGGCGGGCGTGGTGAGCCGGCTGGCGCCGGCGAGCTCTTCGCCCATGGCCGCGGCCGACTTCGCCGCCCGGGTACGCAAGCTCACCGAGCTGGCGGGGCTCTCGACTCCGAGCGACTCCCTGACCTCGCTCGAAAGGCGCCAGGTGCAGCGCTTTCTGACCGCGCAGCTCGGCCTGGAGCTCGATGCCCGGTTGTTCGTGTCTTTGGAGGACGTGCCTTACCTTCTGGAGGGCTCGCCCGCGAGTTGGGAACCGGAGGATCTTCAGCTGGCCGCCTTCCTGACCCAAGCGGGTCTGCTCACGGGGCCGCTTGACGAACCGCTGACCGACGAAGCGATCGAACAGACGCTGTTTCAGGTGGCGGTGTTTCTTCAGCTGGTCGAGGTGAGGGAGGTTCGCTACCTGGGGCGGACGCAGAACCAGATCGCCGTGCGCGAGAGCGGCGAAGAGCGCCGCCTGGATCTCGATTCCCGGTTGCTGACGTTCCGGCTCCTCGGGCGACGCGAGGAAGCCGCTCCGGTCACGCTCTTGCCCGGAGACCGTCTGACTCTGTTCCTGAGCGCCGGGCGCCTCGCCGCCCTCCGGCACACCGTCGATCCCGATGGAGTCGCATTCGATCGAACCAGCAACAGGAGCACCTGGACCCACTTTCGGGCCGACTCCGAGCTGAGCGCTCGGGTTGCAGAGCGCTATCCGGGGCTCGAGTTCGGCCGCTTCGAGATTCTCGGCCGGGGGGTGTCGGGGCGTGTCCGTGAGATCGAGATCTTCGGAAACGACACCGAATCGGTACGGATTCGCGGCCTCCCGATTCGGTGGACCCTCGATCTTCCGGACACCCTGTTCACTGCCCGCCGACTCGATCCTCCCGGGCGGGAGGGTGGCTGGCTTTTTTCAGGCCGGGGTTGGGGGCACGGCGTCGGACTCTGCCAGGTCGGATCCTACGGCATGGCCCTGCGCGGACACGACTATCACGACATTCTCAGCCACTACTACAGCGGCGTCGAGATCGCTCGAATCGGCGCGACCGTCGAGAAGGCGCACGAGCCGGCGCTCGGCAGATGACTGGGAGCTTCGATTCGAGCCCAGCGCGCTCCACGCTAGCGAGGGATTCCCATGGCGAGTGAATCCGAAGTGCGAGATCTTGTCCGTCGCGCGGTCGAGGAGATGGTCGCGGTCGACGCGCCACCGTGTGAAGATCCGGCGCCGGCGGGTTCTGCCCGGATCGCGATCGGTGCCGATCACGGAGGCTACGCCCTCAAGCAGAAGCTCCTGGCCCACCTGGGCGACCAGGGGATCGAGGTCGTGGATTGCGGTACCTCCGGTTCCGAGGCGGTCGACTACCCGGACTTCGCGCACGAGGTGGCGCGCCGCGTTTCCATGGGAGAATGCAGCCTTGGAATCGTCATCGACGGCGCGGGAATCGGTTCAAGCATGGTAGCCAACAAAGTACCCGGTGTCCGAGCGGCGCTCTGCTATGACATCTCCTCGGCGCGCAACAGCCGCGAGCACAACCACGCCAATGTCTTGACCCTGGGCGCCGGGTTGGTTGGAGAGAGCCTGGCGCGCCAGATCGTCGATACCTGGATCGCCACTCCATGGGGTGGTGGGAGGCACGCTCGGCGCGCAGCCATGATCGATCAAGTCGAAAAGAAGTACACGAAGGTCGTGAAGTAGGCTCGATGGGTACCCGCGAAGATCTCATCGAAGCGATCACCCAAAGAGTGGTCGGCGAGCTGGAGTCACGGACCGGGGGCGAGTGCCCCGACTGCTGTGGTAGCTGCGCGGCGAACTGTTCGGA
The DNA here is from genome assembly GCA_945787635.1 of Thermoanaerobaculia bacterium. GTDB lineage: Bacteria > Acidobacteriota > Thermoanaerobaculia > Multivoradales > JAHEKO01 > CALZIK01. The sequence goes on from CALZIK010000146.1 coordinate 56,501, forward strand.
CAAGGTCCGCGCGATGGTCGACGAGGGTGCCGCGCGAGTCGCGTATCAGGGCAACGGCGCCGACGTCCCCAGCGATCTGGGTCGGTACATCGATCACACCAAGCTCGGCCCTGACGTCACACCCGACGAGATCGATCGGCTGTGCCAGGAAGCTCGAGAGTTTCGTTTTGCGGCCGTTTGCGTGAATCCAGTCTGGGTCCGGAGGTGCGCGGACAGCCTGCGCGGCTCGAAAGTGCGAGTGGCCTCGGTGGTCGGCTTCCCGCTAGGCGCCAACGCTCCCGAGGTCAAGGCGCTGGAGGCGCGTCGAGCGCTTCGCGACGGCGCTCGGGAGATCGACATGGTGATCAACATCGGAGCCCTCAAAGCGGGGGACTACGGACTGGTCGAAAAGGACATCGGCAAAGTAGCCGATGCCTGTCGGGAGGTGGGAGCCGTCTGCAAGGTGATTCTCGAAACCGGACTGCTCGCCGATGAAGAGAAGGTGGCCGCCTGCAAGCTCGCCAAAACTGCGCGGGCCGACTACGTAAAGACCTCGACCGGCTTCGGCCACGGGGGTGCTACGGTGTTCGATGTGGCCCTGATGCGAGAGACGGTCGGTCCGAAGATGGGCGTGAAGGCTTCCGGTGGCGTCAAGACTGCAAAGGACGCGCGCGAGATGATCGCGGCCGGGGCGACCCGTATCGGGGCATCCGCCGGTATCGCGATCGTGACCGGCCGTGAAGGAGGTAACGGTGGGAAGTATTGACCTGAGATCGTATGTATTCCTCGACAGCATGCAGCCGCAGTACGCTGCGTTTCTGGGCACCGTGGCTCAAGGCTTCTTGCCGCTGGCGGGTGACGCTTCCCTCTATGTCGAGATCTCCCCGGGCATCGAGATCAACCGTTTGACCGATATTGCATTGAAGTCGAACAAGGTTCGCCCGGGAATGCAGGTTGTCGAGCGCTACTACGGATTGCTCGAGATCCACTCGGAGTCACAGGCCGAAACGCGAGCCGCGGGGGCCGCTATTCTGAACGAGATCGGCCTCGAGGCCACCGATCGGATCAAGCCCAAGATCCACTCCAGCCAGGTCATCCGGCGAATCGACGATCACCAGGCCCAGCTGATCAATCGCATGCGGCACGGCCACATGTTGATCCCGGGACAGACCCTCTACGTGCTCGAGGTCGAGCCTGCGGCTTACGCGGCCCTGGCCGCGAACGAGGCCGAGAAGGCGGCCGAGGTCAACGTTCTCGAGGTGCGCTCCTTCGGCTCGATGGGCCGGGTCTACCTGGGCGGCGAGGAACGGGACATCGACGTCGGCTGGCAGGCGGCGGTGGCGGCGCTCGAAGGGGTCGAGGGGCGGGTGAAGAGCTAGTCTGGGGGGTCCGTGGTCGCGCGCGCGGCCGGCGGAGAACTGGATACGAAAAGGATCAACAGGATCACGGAATAGAAAGGAAAGTCACATGGCAGATGCGTTGGGCATGATCGAGACTCGTGGCTTTGCGGCAATGGTGGAGGCTTCCGACGCCATGGTGAAGGCCGCGAAGGTAGAGCTCGTCAGCTACGAAAAGACCGGTGGCGGATACGTCACAGCGGTGGTGCGAGGGGATGTTGCCGCGGTCAAGGCGGCGATAGAAGCCGGCGTTCGCGGCGCCGAGAAGGTAGGCGAGGTGGTCTCGACGCACGTGATCGCAAGGCCTCACACCAACATCGACCAGACCCTTCCGCTGGGCCGTCAAGGCTCGGCGACCAAGAAGAAGTAGGCCGGCGCGTGTCTGGATTGCGCCGAGCCGGCGGTCGGGCCGGGACGGGTTAGCTCCGATGCTGCTGGCCAGAGTTCAGGGCACCGTGGTCGCGAGCCAGAAGGAACCGTCGATGGACGGGTTCAAGTTCCTTCTGGTGCGGCCCTTGGACGAGACCGGTGCAGAGACCGGCACCGCAGTGGTTGCCGTGGACGCCGTCGGCGCGGGAGTGGGTGAGGTCGTTTTGTTCGCCACCGGCAGCGCGGCTCGCCAGACCGTGGCCACCAAAGACAGACCGTGTGACGCGGTGGTGATGGCGATTGTGGACATCTTCGAAGTCGGCGGTCGCGAGGTATATCGCAAGGGCGGAGAATGAGCTCGATCGACCGGCGCGAGATCGACGCGATTGTCGAGCGAGTGCGCTCACGTTTCCTGGAGAGCGAGTCTCCCGTTGCCGCCGGCCGAACTCTTCCCGAGCCTGCGACGCCCTCGCGCGGCCGATCGGTCGCTGGGCCGCGCTCGACGGGTGATTCCGAGTCACTCGGAGTCTTCGACTCGGTCGATGCGGCCGTCGCAGCTGCGAACCAGGCGTTTCTGGACTACGACGCGATCGGTCTGGAGGGGCGCTTCCGGCTGGTCGAGTCGATACGGCGGGCCATGGAGCGCGATGCGGGCGAGCTGGGTCGCATGGCAGCGGAGGAGACCGGCCTGGGTCGCGCCGCCGACAAGGAGAAGAAAAACCTCCTGGTGACGCGTAAGACTCCGGGTCCCGAGGATCTGACGCCGAAAGTGGTTACCGGTGACCGGGGGATGACCGTGACCGAGTTTGCCCCCTGGGGAGTGATCGGCGCGATCACTCCGACCACCAATCCAACCTCGACGATCATCAACAACTCCATCGCGACTCTTTCGGCCGGCAATGCCCTGGTGTTCAACGTTCATCCGAATGCCAAGGCGGTGTCCGTGGAGAACGTTCGCCGGCTCAACCGGGCGATCCTCGACGCGGGCGGTCCGGCGAATCTGGTCTGCGCGATCCCGGAGCCGACCATCGAATCGGCGCAGGAGTTGATGAATCACCCTGGAGTTCGGGTGCTGCTGGTGACCGGCGGCCCCGCGGTGGTCAAAGAGGCTCTCAAGACCAACAAGAAGGCGATCACCGCGGGACCCGGAAATCCGCCGGTGCTGGTGGACGAATCGGCCGACATCGAGCGCGCCGCCCGGGAGATCGTTCGAGGAGCGTCGTTCGACAACAACATGGTGTGCACCGACGAAAAAGAGACCTTCGTCGTGCGTGAAAGAGCCGATGAGCTCCTGCGTGCCTTCGAGCGCAACCGGGCCGTGGTGCTCAAGGAGCACCAGATCCAGAAGCTCGAGCGGGTGATCTTCCGCGAGCTGGGAGCTCCGGAGCGGCCGGGGAAGATCAACCCGAAATGGATCGGCCAAAACGCGGGTCGGATCTTGCGGGAGGTCGGGATCGACGCGGGTGACGAAATCCGCCTGGTGATCGCCGAGGTGCCCCGGGAGCACAGCCTGGTCTGGACCGAGCAGATGATGCCGGTCATGCCGGTTGTTCGGGTGCGCAGCGTCGAGGAGGGAATCGACCTGGCGGTGCGGGCGGAGCACGGCTTCCGCCACACCGCTTCGATCTACTCGAACAACGTCGACAACATCACCCGGATGGCGCGAGCGATGAAAACCTCGATCTTCGTCGCCAACGCCGCCAACCTGGCGGGTCTGGGCGAGGGTGGTGAGGACTTCACCTCCTTTTCCATCGCGACTCCTACCGGCGAGGGCCTGACCCGGCCGCGCACCTTCGCACGCATCCGGAGGTTGACGGTGGCCGGCTCGATGCGGATCGTCTGACTCGAGCTCACCTCTGATGCGCCCCGCACTGCTTCTGCTCGAGTTCGATTCGATCGCCGCCGGCATCGAGGCCGGAGACGCCATGGTCAAGCGTGCGCCCCTCTTGACGTTGCACGCGGGCACGGTGCATCCGGGTAAGTACCTGGTTATGGCGGGCGGCGAGGTCGCCGACGTCGAAGAGGCATGGATCGCCGGTCGCTCGACGGCATCAGGTTTCGCGGTGGACGAGGTCTTTCTGCCTGACGTGGATCCACAGGTCGTCGGCTCGCTGACCGGGACCCGAAAGCCCGCACCCGGCGAGGCGCTGGGTGTCATCGAGACCAGGACCGCGGCATCGACCATTCAAGCCGCCGACACCGCTGTCAAAGGCGCTTCGGTGGATCTTCTCGAGATTCATCTGGCGGACGGCTTGGGCGGCAAGGCCTATGCGCTTTTCGGCGGAGAGGTCGCCAACGTCGAAGTGGCGGTCGAGGTGGGAGTCGCCAGCCTGCGAGATCCGGTATTGCTGGTCGCGAGCGTGGTGATCCCGCAGCTCCACGAGGAGATGCGCGAGAACCTCGACGCGGACTCGACGTTCGCCGTCCGCCTGGTTTCGACGACGGGCCCGGGAGGCGAGCGGTGAAGCTGGGTCGAGTCGTGGGCACGGTGGTGACGACGACGCGGGTGGTAGGCCTTGAAGGCGTGCGCCTGCTGGTCGTTCAGCCGCTGGACAAGCAGCGGCGGCCCAAAGGGAACGTCATCGTCGCGGCCGACGGAGTCGCGATGGCGGCACCCGAAGATCTGGTCTATTACGTGTCGAGCCGCGAGGCCGCTCTGGCGATGCCCGACACGTTTGTGCCGGTTGACGACGCCATCGTCGGCATCGTCGATGCCGTCGACGCCGCCGATGCCGCCGCGCCGGAGCGAGCATGAAGCTTGGCCGGGTGTCCGGGACCGTGGTTTCGACCGTCTGCTCGCCGGCCTACGAGGAGCGCAAGCTCCTGGTCTGCGACCTCCTCGACGGGACCGGCGGAGAAACCGGCGACTACCTGATCGCGATCGACACCGTCGGCGCCGGCGCCGGAGAGGACGTGTTGATCCTGGATGAAGGCAACTCCGCCCGGCAGGTTCTGGGTTGGCCCGAGGCTCCCGTGCGGGCGGTCATCGTGGGCATCGTGGACGAGATCGCCGTTCGCGCGGGTTAGTCGAGCTCGGTCTCGAGTCGTCGCATACCCCACTCCAGGATCACGATGGTGGCGCCGGAGTCGGCATAGCCTCTGTGCAGGAAGACGCGCTCGGAGATTCGCGATTCGATCTCGATCTCCTCGCCCAGCTCGAGCGGCCTGGGTGCTCCGGCTCTGGGCACCACCTGAAGGAACCCATTCGGCACCTTCCCGTAGAAAAACGCCGCGACCGGGGCGGGTGGGTCGGCCTCCAGACGCCAGATCGCCTCGCCGTCCTCGCGGCGGATCTCGAAGCTGGTGAAATCGTCCGGACCGGAGACAACCAGCACAGGCGCCGGTTGGTCGGCGGGGTTTCGGCAGGCGCCGAAGAGCGTGAGTGTGAATGCCACCAGGGCGGCGGTAGCGGTCCGCCCGGCACGTCCGAAGCCGTGATACCTCATGATAGCGTTGCAAAAGATCGGGAGTTCGAGTCCAAGATGACGGTAGCAGAAGTACAACATGCGGATCTCGAAACGCTCGACTTCGGCTTGAGCGGGGAGCAGAGGGCGGTCCAGGAATTGGCCCGTGAGTTCGCGGCGAAGGAGATCGACCCGCTGGTCGATGAGATCGACGAGGCCCAACGGTTTCCCAAGGAGATCTTTGCCAAGGCCGGCGAATTGGGCTTCCTGGGCGTTCTGGTTCCGGAGGAGTACGGTGGCTCGGGGTTGGGATACGTCGACTACGTGCTGATCATCAGTGAGATCAGCCAGGTGGATCCGTCCGTCGGCCTGAGCGTTGCCGCTCACAACTCGCTTTGCACCAACCATATCCTCAAGTTCGGCTCGGAGGATCAGCGACAACGCTGGCTTCCGGACCTGGCCACGGGCCGCAAGCTCGGCGCGTGGAGCCTCACCGAGCCCAACGCGGGCTCGGATGCGGCCGGCACTCGAACCCGTGCGGTGCGCTCCGGTGACGGTTGGATTCTCAACGGCTCCAAGACCTTCACCACTCATGGATCGGTAGGCGATGTCTGCGTGGTCCTGGCGGTGACCGACCCCGAGGGTGCGAAGCACCACAACATCTCGGCATTCGTTCTCGAGCGCGGGATGGACGGGTTCCGGCCCGGCAAGAAGGAAAACAAGCTCGGCACGCGGGCCTCGGACACCGCCGAGGTCGTCATGGAAGACTGCCTCGTGCCCGATGCGAATCGCCTGGGCGAGGAGGGCGAGGGGTTCATTCAGGCTCTCAGAATTCTTGACGGGGGCAGGATCTCGATCGCGGCGCTCGGTATCGGTACCGCCATCGGCGCCCTCAAAACCGCGACCCGGTACGCCAAATTGCGCGAGCAGTTCGGTAAGCCGATCGCGAGGTTCCAGGCGATTCAGTTTCACCTGGCCGAGATGGCGACGAAGTGCGCGGCCGCCGAGATTCTGACCCTGGCCGCCGCGGCCGCGATGGACGGCGGCCGGCCGGTGACCCGGATCGCCGCCGAAGCCAAGCTGTTGGCCGGAGAGGTCGCGGTGTTCTGTGCCGAACGCGGCGTACAGATTCACGGTGGTTATGGCTTCATCAAGGACTACCGCGCCGAGAAGTACTATCGCGATTGCAAGATCTGCACAATCGGCGAAGGTACGAGCGAGATCCAACGACTCGTGATCGCACGGCAGCTGTTCAAAGAAAACAGATGAGCCGGCCCACGGGGCGACCCGATGTGGCCGCCCTGGCCACCGGCGTGCGAGAGCGAAAAACGCGGAGGTTGGCACAGGCGATCACTCTGGTCGAGGGTCGCGGACCGCGGCGGCGGCAGCTTATCGCCGAGCTCTACGGCTCGGTCGGTCGGGCCAGGGTGATCGGCGTGACCGGCCCGCCGGGTGCGGGCAAAAGCACGTTGGTGGATCGGATGGCGGGAGCGCTGCGTTCAGCGGGAGACACCGTCGGGATTCTCGCGATCGATCCGACCAGCCCGTATTCAGGAGGTGCGATCCTCGGCGATCGGATCCGGATGCAGTCTCACTACACCGACCAGGGCGTCTTCATCCGCTCGATGGCAACCCGAGGTGCGATGGGAGGGCTGGCACCGGCTACCCACGACGCGATCGACGTACTGGATGCGGCGGGCTTCGACTGGATCCTGGTGGAAACGGTGGGTGTGGGGCAGGACGAGGTCGATATCGTGCGCAGCGTCGACACCGTGGTGGTGGTCACTTTGCCCGGCCTTGGCGACGAGATTCAAGCGATCAAGGCCGGGCTCATGGAGATCGCCGACGTGTTCGTCATCAACAAGGCAGACCGCGAGGGCGTCGATCGGAGCCGGCGGGATCTCGAGTTGATGATTTCCATGGCGGAGAAGCCTCGATGGAGGCCGCCGATCACGACCACCGTGGCGAGTCGCGGAGAAGGAGTCGAAAAGGTGCTGGAGGAGATACGCAGGCACCGTGATTGGCTGGTCGAAACCGGAGAGATCCGGCAGCGTCGCAAGACTCATCTCCGGCTGCGGGTCGAGAATCTGCTCAAGGAAAGGGTGATCGAAGCGGCCAACGAGGCGATCGGACTGGATGGCGAAGTCGAGCGAGGGCTGGCCGATCACACCGACCCGTATGTTCTAGCCGATCACCTGTTTGCCGGTGTCGTCGAGGCCGAAGCCGCCAAAGGAGAGGCCGCCAAAGGAGAGGCAGGTTGAGCAAGTCGATCGATCACATCGGGATCGCGGTCGAGTCGATCGACAAGGCGAGGCGCTTCTACGAGGCGCTGGGACTCGAGGTCACCGCGATTGAAGAAGTGCCTCAGGAAGGCGTGCGGGTTGCCCTGATCCCCGCGGGCGCCAGCCGAATCGAACTACTCGAGGCGACCAGCGCGGATTCACCGATCGCCAAGTTCTTGCAGCGCCGCGGTGAGGGACTGCATCATCTGTGTTTTGCTACCGACGATCTCGGGTCGGACGATCGGACCCTGAGGAGAGAGGGAGCGGTGTTGCTTCGCGAGCAGCCGACCCGTGGCGCCGAGGGCTGCTGGGTGCAGTTCGTTCACCCCAAGAGTGCCGCCGGCGTTTTGATCGAGCTTTCAGAACGCCCCAGAGAACCAACCGGTGAGCCAACCTAAGAGGCCGTGTACATGCTCAGTCAAGGATCCATCGTGATCGTTCATCTGGTCAATCCGACCGAGAAGTTCTGGGGTGTACTCGAGGCGCTCGAGGCGACCGGCGTCGTGCTGCGCGGTATCAGTCTCTCGAGCTTCGACGATTGGATGCTCCAGGCGAGGCGCGAGGGGCCTCCCTCCCTCGGGTTGTCAACCACCTTCGTGCCGCTGTTTCGGGTCGAGAGGATCTTTCTCGACGAACAGGTCGGCGAAGTCGAGAGCTATCGGCAGCGCTTCGAGCGCAACGTCGGGCTTACGGTCGAGGAGTTTCTGGGCCTCGAGCGGGCTTCCGAGGTCCCGTCTTGAGTCGAGTTCGGCTAGAACTGGACCCGTGCGATGAAGTACGTAGGAATCTCGAGCTGGCCGCTCGAAATCGCGTTGGCGTCGTCCGTTGTCATCAAGAACTGTCCGGCGCGTGACCTATTCGAGGTCGCGAGAACCAACTCGAAGGCCTCGATCTCGGCCGAGATGTTCGAGCGAATGTGGGCAAGCGCTCCTGCGGCGACCTTGAGACTGCGAAAAACGGCGGCCTCGGAATTGGTCTCGACCTCGATTAGTAGACGATCGGCGGTGGTGCCCTGGTAGACCTTGGCGCGCTCCACTCCCTGGCTGCGGAACGCGCCTTGAATCGCCTCGAGCACGGGCAGATTCCGGTAGGGAGTGCGCGGGAAGGTCGCCAGGTCGTCGGCCGGCCCCGCTGAGCTGCGGGTGCCGAGTCCGCGCGAAACCGGCGCCCGGTTGGTGGCGGTGGTCTGGCGCCGGCCTCGAGCCAGATCGGTGAGGCTCTTCTCACGGGCCGGCTCCGGCTCGACGACCGCCGTCTTGGTGAACTCGCCGTCCTGGAGGACCATAGCCGATCCGAGCGCGTGCTGATTGGCTTCGCGGGTGCGCTCGAAATCGATCTCGGAGGCGGCGATGGCGGTAGCGGTGCCGCTTTGGAGGATGATGATGGCTTTGTCGCCTTCGATCGTGGGGGCCTTTTGAGCGATCAGCTGCGAGCCGTCTTTGAGCAGGACGGTGTAGGCGTGGCCGGGCGTCGAAAAAGCCGCGATCACGAGCAGGGCAACCAACATACTGCGGGTGTTTCTCATCACATTTCCTCGGCGAAGTCGTGTTCGTTCAGACTGGTATCATACCGCGGCTCGCCAGCCGTGCCGGATTCAGGCTCGCGAGGGAGGCCAAAGAGAAGATGCTGATCGTCATGAAAATGGATGCCGACGCCAAGCAGGTCGAGGCGGTGGTCGAGGTGGTCGAAGAGCGGGGGCTCAAGGCCCACCCCATCGCCGGCGCGCAACGCACCGCGATCGGCATCACCGGAAACATCGGCATCGTCGAGCCCGCCCTCTTCCAGGACATGCCGGGGGTTCTCGAAGTCATTCAGGTCAGTCATCCCTATAAGCTCGTTTCCCGCGAGTTTCACCAAGAAGACTCGGTTTTTGAAGTGGCGGGGGTCAAGATCGGGGGCACCGATCTCGTGATCATGGCCGGTCCGTGCTCGGTCGAGTCCTACGAACAGACCCTGGAGATCGCCAAAATCATCAAGGCCAACGGAGCACACATTTTGCGCGGCGGCGCGTTCAAGCCGCGCACCAGCCCTTACAGCTTCCAAGGCCTGGGGCGTGAAGGCTTGGAGATTCTGGCGCGGGTGCGCCAGGAGGTCGGGTTGCCGGTGATCACCGAGGCGCTCGATATCGACGTCCTCGACGAGGTCGCCGAATTCACCGATATCGTCCAGATCGGCGCTCGCAACATGCAGAACTTCACGCTGCTCAAGCGGGCCGGCCGTTGCGGGCGGCCGGTGCTGCTCAAGCGTGGCATGAGCGCCACGGTGACCGAGCTTCTGCTGGCGGCCGAGTACGTAATGGACCAGGGTAACGAGCAGGTCGTCTTGTGCGAGCGGGGCATCCGGACTTTCGCGGACCACACCCGCAATACGCTCGATGTCGCGGCCATACCGGCCGTTCACCGGATCAGCCATCTGCCGATCATTGCCGACCCCAGCCATGCCGCGGGCTACCGTGACAAGGTTGTCCCGTTGTCGTTGGCGGCGCTCGCCGGCGGCTCGGACGGCCTCCTGGTCGAAGTGCACGACCATCCGGACAGGGCCCTTTCCGACGGCGGACAGGCTCTCCTGCCCGCAGGTTTCAAAGAGCTGATGGACGAGATTCGCGGCCTTGCGCCGGTACTCAACCGCCGGCTGCCCGAGTACGCTACTTCCTGAGGCCTTCTCGACGCTTCCGAGGACTGCGACTTGAACCTGCGATCGCCGGACGCCATCTTCGTGTTGGAGGACGGCTCGGTCTTTGAAGCGCACGCGGTCTCTCCAGGCACCCGTTTCGGAGAGGTCGTTTTCAACACCGCGATGACGGGATACCAGGAGATTCTCACCGATCCCTCGTATCGCGGACAGATCGTGGTCATGACCCTGCCGCATATCGGCAACTACGGCGTGGCTCGCGCGGTCGCCGAATCGAGCCGGCCGTGGGTGGAGGGGTTCGTCGCCAGGCGCTTTACCGGCACCGCATCGAGCCATGCCAGCGAGGAAGAGCTGGTTTCCTACTTGAGGAGGAATCGCATTCCTGCGATCGACCGCCTCGACACCCGGGCGGTGGTTCGTCGGATCCGGCGGCACGGCGCTTTGCGGGGTGTTATCACCACGGAGAGAACCGATCTGGCGGCGTTGACCGAAGAGGTGCGTGCGTATCCGACCATGGCCGGTAGAGCTCTGGTCCATGAGGTCACCTGCCCGGCGCCGTATGAGGTCGAGCCGTCGGCCGGAATCGCGCCGCGCTTTCATCTGGCGGTTTTCGACTTCGGGGTCAAGGCCAACATTCTGCGGTCACTCGCCGACCGCGGGGCTCGCCTGACCGTGTTTCCGGCGGCGACGAGTGCGGACGAGGTCATGGCCGCGGGCGTTGACGGGGTCGTGCTATCGAACGGTCCCGGTGACCCCGAGCCGCTCACCGGGATCATCGCCGAGATTCGGCGGCTGAGCGAGCGGCGGGTACCGATCTTCGGCATCTGCCTCGGGCACCAGCTTCTCGGTCTGGCCCTCGGCGGCATGACCTTCAAGCTCAAGTTCGGTCACCACGGCGCCAACCAGTCGGTCAAGGACCACGACACGGGGCGGGTGCTCATCACCAGTCAGAATCACGGCTTTGCCATCGACCCCGACTCGTTGCCGGCCAACTGCCGAGTCAATCAGACCAATCTCAACGACGGTACTGTCGAAGCGTTTGTCGTGGAGGATCGCCCGATCCTCTCGGCTCAATATCACCCCGAGGCCGCTCCGGGACCCCACGACGCCTCCGACCTGTTCGATCGTTTCCTGGCCGGCCTGAGCTCGCCGAGCGGCGCGAGCGCTTCCGTCATTAGCTCGAACGGTCCGGGATGACAGCTCGGCGCCTTTCGCTGCTGACCCTGATCGCGGTTCGATTCCTGCGCGGCGGTCGCAGTCGTCTGATGGACGGCACCGCCCGCTCGGCGCTTCTGGGGACAACGATCGGAGTTGCCGCGATGGTCGTGGCGATGGCCTTGATGACCGGCTACAAGGAGGATCTTCAGCAGAAGCTCACCCAGGGCAACGCAGCTGTCCTGGTGTATCCGCTCAGCGAGGCTCGGCTCGGAAACAGCTCCGAGGCCGTTGACAAGCTCGCCGAGATCAATCTGGTCGACGAGGTCCGCCGGGTGACCTACGGGCAGGGATCGTTGTCCAGTCGGAACCACCCCGAGTCGGTCGACATCAGCCTGCGCGGAGTCGATCCCGGGCGCCGGCTTCAGGGGCTGGGGGAGATCCGGCTCGAGCCGAGTCTCGAAGGGCAGCCGCCTCTGGAGGGCGTGACCGACGTCATCCTGGGCCTGGACCTGGCTGAGCGGCTCGATCCGGAGCCAGGCGAGGTGTTGCGGTTGATGGTTCTAGGTGTTCGCGGTGGCCGGCCCCGTTTCGCCTATGAGAGCGTCCGCCAGGTGGGCACTTTCCGGTCCGGGTTCTCGGAATTCGATCGCAAGTTGGTGGTCACGGACCGCAGTCGGGTCGAGGCGCTCGCCGGGGCCGGCGTCGGCGAGAGCGTCTACGAAATCATTGTGGCCGATCTTTCACGCACGGCCGAGGTCGCGGCTCGGGCGGACGAGGCCCTCGGCCCCGACCACCTGGTCGTGGACTGGCGAGAGCTCAATCGGGAGCTTTTCACCGCCCTGCGCATTCAGCAGATTGCTCTGTTTCTGGTGATGGGCCTGATCGTGCTGGTCTCGACGTTCAACGTCGCCTCCAACTTGGTGGTGTTGGTGCGCGAGCGGATGCGGGACGTGGGAGTGTTGGCGGCGCTGGGGCTCGGTCCGAACTCGTTGCGAAGTCTCTTCCTGCTCTACGGCGGCGGGTTGACCCTGCTCGGGCTGAGTGCCGGTGTCGCTTTGGGCTGGGCGGTCTCGTGGGCTTTGACCCGGTTCGAGCTGATCAAGTTCGAGCAGGATCTGGCGGCCATCTACTTCATCAGCTCGATCCCGTTCAGAGTGCGCCTTGGAGATGTCCTGGCCGTGGTCGCCTTTACCGCAGCAGTCACCGCCCTCGCTTGCTGGTTCCCGGCACGTCGAGGCTCTCGCGTTCGCCCGGCGCTGGCCCTGCGCTGTGAGTGAACCGAGTACCGAAAGACGAGGGGGGGCCGGATGATCGGCCCCCTGTCAGTTGGCTGGCGATGCCGCTCGAGGCGGCGGTGGGGTTCAGATGGTGGGTCGCCACTCGGGAGAGTGGCCCCCGGGAGCGTCGCGAACTGGCGAATGCCAGCCGTTTCGGCTCCGGCGGGCGGCCGCCGAAGCGGCCTCGGTCATCACTTCATACGCGCGAAAGGCGTATTTGGTTTAGCCAATGCCGCAGAGCGGCGTGAGGGTGGGCCGTGAGTGCCCTCTGCGGGTCGGTCGGGCGGAAGCTGCCGGTGGAGGCCGGACTCTGCCGGCGCTGCCGCCATTGCGAGCTCCTGACCGGCGCTCGGAGCACTTTTCTGCGGTGCGGGCTCGCCGACGCCGATCCTCGATTCCCTCGCTACCCCTCGCTGCCGGTCTTGAAGTGCTCCGGGTTCGAAGGCCGCGACCCTCAGCCGGAGCCTGACCGGGCGCCGGCGAGGGGCGCCTGACGAGATAAGCTCTATTCTCGAAATGCCCCGCCGTGACGACATTGGCTCTGTTTTGATCTTCGGCTCGGGGCCCATCGTCATCGGCCAGGGTTGCGAATTCGACTACTCGGGAACCCAGGCCTGCCGCGCTCTGCGTGCCGACGGGTTTCGGGTGATCCTGGTGAATTCGAATCCGGCGACGATCATGACCGATCCGGAGTTCGCCGACGCCACTTACATCGAGCCGCTGGTCGCCGACGTGGCCGAGAAGGTTCTTCGTCAGGAGCGCCCCGACGCGGTCCTGCCCACGGTGGGAGGCCAGACCGGAATCAATCTGACCGTCGAGCTGGCTCGCCGGGGAATTTTCGAGGAGCTCGACGTCGAGCTGCTCGGTGCCGGAATCGACGCTCTGCAACTGGGCGAGGACCGGCTCTTGTTCAAGCAGGCCATGGAGGAGATCGGTCTCGAGGTCCCCAGAAGCGGATATGCCCAAAGCCTCCTTGAAGCGCGATCCATCGCCGACGGGCTGGGATTTCCGCTCGTGATCCGCCCCAGCTTCACCCTCGGCGGTGAAGGAGGCGGCACGGTCTTCAATCGCGACGAGCTCGACGAGATGATCGAACGCGCCCTCGACGCGAGCCCGTCGAGACGGGTGCTGCTCGAGCAGTCGGTGCTGGGTTGGAAGGAGTTCGAGCTCGAGGTCATGCGCGACACGGCAGACAACGCCATCGTTGTCTGCTCGGTCGAAAACGTCGATGCGATGGGCGTTCACACTGGCGACTCGATTACGGTCGCGCCCCAACAGACCCTCTCGGATCGCGAGTACCAGCTCATGCGCAACGACGCCTTTCGGGTCATCCGGAGAGTCGGGGTCGCAACCGGTGGATCCAACATTCAGTTCGCGGTCGATCCAGCGACCGGCCGACGGCTGGTGATCGAAATGAACCCGCGGGTCTCCCGAAGCTCGGCACTGGCCTCGAAAGCCACCGGCTTCCCGATCGCCAAGATCGCGGCACTGCTGGCGATCGGCTACCGTCTCGACGAGATTCCGAATGAGATCACCGGCAAGACCTTCGCGGCGTTCGAGCCCAGTCTCGATTACACGGTGGTCAAGATACCGAGGTGGGCATTCGAGAAGTTCCCCGAGGCGCCCGCGCAACTGGGCACTTCGATGAAGTCGGTGGGCGAGGTGATGGCGATTGGAGCGACCTTCGGCGAAGCGCTAATGAAGGGAATGTCTTCGTTGGAGCTCGACGGCGACCTCTGGCGCCGCGAGCAGCGCCTATCCGATCCGGTGCGGCTCAAATCGCGCCTCCAGACGCCGAACTGGGAGCGCCTGTTCGCGATCTTTGCGGCGCTGCGCCAGGGGTGGACGGTCGAGGAAGTCGCCCAGGCTACCTCGGTCGATCCGTGGTTCCTGCGCGAGATCAGGGGCCTCATCGACACGGAAGCCGAGGTCGCGTGCTGGGATCTTTCGTCGGTGCCGGACTCGGTTCTGGCGGAGGCGCGGGCGGCCGGTCTAACCGAGACCCTGCTCGCTCAGCGGCTGGACTCGAGCCCGGAAGAGGTCCGCCGCCACTGTGAACAACGAGGGCTCGGGCGAGTCTACAAGCGGGTCGACACCTGCGCCGCCGAGTTTCCGGCTCGGACCCCGTATCTCTATTCGACTTGCGGCAGTGAAGACGAGACCGAGGCTTCCGATCGGGACAAGGTCGTGATCCTGGGATCGGGACCGAATCGAATCGGTCAGGGGATCGAGTTCGACTATTGCTGCGTCCACGCCGCGTTCGCCCTTTCGAAGATGGGCCTCGAGACCGTGATGATCAACTGCAACCCGGAAACCGTCTCGACCGACTACGACACTTCGGACCGGCTGTATTTCGAGCCGTTGACGCTCGAACACGTGCTTGCGGTGTGCCGCAACGAGCGCCCGAAGGGAGTGATCGTGCAGCTCGGAGGCCAGACGCCGCTCAAGCTCGCGCGGGGCCTGGAAGAGGCCGGGATCCCGATCTGGGGAACCTCTCCAGATGCCATCGATCTCGCCGAAGATCGGGAACGGTTCGGTCGCCTTCTGGCCGAGGAGGGAATCCGGCAACCCCACAACGGCACCGCACAATCGATCGAGGAAGGGCTGGCGGTGGCCGAACGTATCGGCTACCCGGTGCTGGTGCGGCCGAGCTACGTTCTGGGCGGGCGGGCCATGGCCGTGTGTTACGAGTCTCGGGCGCTCAGGCGCTGCATGCGCGAAGCTGGGGAGATCTCACCTGGGCAGCCCGTGCTGCTGGACCGGTTTCTCGAAGATGCGGTCGAAGTCGATCTCGACCTGCTCGCCGACGGCCGGCGGGTCGTCGTGGCGGGGATCCTGCGCCATATCGAGGAGGCGGGTATTCACTCCGGCGACTCGGCGGCGGTTCTGCCGCCGCTCGGCGTCGCCGAGACGCACCTTGCAGAAATGCGCACGATCGCCGAGCGGATCGCGCTCAGGCTCGGCGTCGTGGGCCTGATGAACGTCCAGTTCGCGATCTACGACGATCAGCTCTTTGTGTTGGAAGTCAATCCGCGGGCGTCGCGCACGGTTCCCTTCATCGCCAAGGCCGTTGGTAAGCCGCTCGCCGGCTTCGCCGCGCGCTTGATGGGTGGAGAAAGCCTCGACGACGTGGGGCTGTTCGAGGAGCCCGCGGTGCCCGCGGTCTTCGTCAAGGCTCCGGTGTTCCCGTTTCGAAGATTCGCCGGCGTGGATCCGATCCTGGGACCCGAGATGAAATCGACCGGAGAGGTCATGGGGGTGGGCCGGAACCTGGGCGAGGCCTTTGCCAAAGCGTGGTTGGGCGCCGGGCACCGCCTGCCCCTCGCGGGAACCGCCTTCGTGTCGGTGATCGACCGGGACAAGGCCGCCGTCGCGCCCATCGCGGCAAGTCTGCTGGAGCTGGGTTTCTCGCTGGTGGCGACCTCGGGTACCGCCTCCTACCTGCGCGAGCGGGGCCTCGAAGTGGGAGAGGTTCTGAAGATCCACGAGGGCCGCCCGCACGTCGGTGATCGCATGATCAATCGGGAGATCGATCTCGTCATCAACACGCCGATGGGCCAGCTCTCTCACGAGGATGACTCCTACATTCGCGAGACCGCCCTGAAGTTCGACATCCCCTGTGTCACGACGCTGTCCGGAGCGCGAGCGGCGGTCGAGGCGATCGCCGCGATCGGGGCCAGCGGGCTGGAAGTGCGGGCGCTGGGCACCCTCACGAACCGGGCGGTTGTGGTGCCCACTTCACCCTGAGACTTGTTACTCTTGAGCGAGAATAGAGGGAAAGGCACGCCCCTTCGGCCTCTTTTCTCTCGTCAACCGACGCCTTCGACCGTGAAGGAAGGAGCGAAGCAACCATGTCCGAGAAGCGACTCGAGAAGGACAGTCTGGGCGACATCGAGGTACCGGCGGACGCCTACTACGGCGCCCAGACCGAGAGGGCGAGGCGCAACTTTCCAATCAGCGGACTGGTCTTTCCCCGCCGCTTCATCGAGGCCCTCGGCCTGATCAAGGGAGAGGCCGCCACCGTCAACGAGGAGATGGGGCATCTGGATGCGACGCTTGCCGGAGCCATCCGGCAGGCGGCCCAGGAAGTCTCGGACGGAGATCTGGATCGCCACTTTCCACTGGACATCTTTCAGACCGGGTCGGGCACTTCGACCAACATGAATGTCAACGAGGTGATCTCTAACCGGGCGATCGAGATCTTGGGGGGCGAGGTCGGCAGCAAGAAACCCGTTCATCCGAACGATCACGTCAACCGGGGCCAGTCCTCGAACGATGTGATCCCCACGGCCATCCATGTTTCCGCCTATGCCGCCATCGCCGTAGACCTGGAGCCGGCGTTGCTGGAGTTGGCCGAGGGGCTCGAGACGAAGGCCACCGAGTTCGACGACGTGGTCAAGATTGGGCGAACGCATCTGCAAGACGCCGTTCCGGTGCGGCTAGGCCAGGAGTTCTCGGGCTACGCTCAGCAGATTCGCAACGGCCTCGAACGCCTCGCGGCGGCCAAGCCGAGGCTGGCGGAGCTGGCGCTGGGCGGCACCGCGGTGGGCACGGGCTTGAACGCGCCGGAGGGCTTCGCGGATGGGGTCATCGCGGGACTGGCCGAGCGCACCGGTCATCCGTTCGTCCCGGCGCCCAATCGATTCGAGGCTCTGGCCGCGAAAGACGCTGCGGTGGAGGCGTCGGGAGCGGTGAAGGTGGTCGCGGTCTCGCTGACCAAGATCGCCAACGACCTGCGCTGGCTGGCTTCCGGGCCGCGCTGCGGAATCGGCGAGATCCGCCTGCCGAGCCTGCAACCCGGAAGCTCGATTATGCCGGGCAAGGTCAATCCGGTGATCCCGGAATCCGTGCTCATGGCCGCCGCTCAGGTCGTTGGCAACGACACCACGATCACGATGGGGGGCATGTCCGGAGTGTTCGAGCTCAACGTGATGATGCCGGTCATTGCCTACAACCTTCTCCAGTCCATCTCGATCACGGCCAATGTCAGCTCGAACCTGGCCCGCCGTTGCGTTGCCGGCATCGAAGCGGATCGCCAGCGAGCCCGCGACATGGTCGAGAAGTCGCTCGCCATGGTGACCGCCCTGGCTCCCAAGATCGGCTACGATCGCGCCGCGGAGATCGCCAAGGAAGCCTACAAGACCGGACGGACCGTGCGCGAGCTGGCGATCGCGAAGGCGGTGCTCCCCGAAGAGGAGCTCGAGCAGGTCCTTGATGCGCGAGCGCAGACCGAAGGTGGCGTCCGCGGCGATTGAAGAAGCCCCCGAGCCGGCCTCGGAGAACGGGCTCGCCGCCGCGCGGGATCGCCGGATCCTGCACTGTGACATGGACTGCTTTTACGCAGCGGTTCATATGCGCGACGACCCCGCGCTAAGGGGCAAGCCGGTGGTGATCGGCGGCACTCCGGAGGGAAGAGGCGTGGTGGCGGCGGCGAGCTACGAAGTTCGGGCCTTCGGAGTGCGCTCCGCGATGCCGGCCGCTCGTGCCAAGCGCTTGTGTCCCGATGCGGTGTTCTTGCGGCCGGATTTCGGCCGCTACCGGAGCGAATCCGCTCAGATCTTCGAGATCTTCAGGCAGTTTTCCGACCTCGTTCAGCCGGTCTCGATCGACGAAGCCTATCTCGACGTCTCGGGTGTCTGGCGTGACTACGGCAGCGCGACGGAACTGGCCAAGCGGCTGCGCGCGCGTATTCTAGAGGAGCGAGGGCTCACCGTGAGTGTCGGTGTCGGCCCGAACCGGTTAGTGGCGAAGATCGCATCGGATCACGACAAACCGGACGGCCTCACTGTCGTGTCGCCGCGCAGAGTGGGTCGATTCCTCGCTCCGCTTCCGGCGCGCAAGCTCCCCGGTGTGGGTCCGGTCACCGCTCGCAAGCTCTCCTCCCTCGGTTTCGAGACCATTGGGGACCTGCGCAAGGAGACCCGTGAGCGACTCGAGCAGCTGCTGGGTGGCTACGGCGGTGTTCTGTATCGGTACGCTCGCGGCATCGACGAACGCCCGGTCAGGATCGATCGGGTACGCAAGAGCCTGAGTTCGGAGACCACCTACGCTCGCGATCTGGCGACCGAGGCCGAGGTGCGTGCCGAGGTCGCTCGCCTCGCCGACGGCGTGGCCGCGTCCCTCGAAAAGCGCGAGCTTTCGGCGGGAACCGTGACGGTGAAGGTGAGGTACTCCGATTTCGAGACCGTGACCCGTTCGCTGACGCTTTCGGCCCCGACTTCCGAAGCCTCCGTGCTGCGTTCGACTGCTCTGGTGCTCTTGGCGCGTACCGACGGCGGCCGGCGACCCGTGCGGCTTCTCGGCGTCGGGTGCTCGAATTTCATGCATGGCTCGATCGAGCAACTGCGTCTGTTCTCGTCGGGAACCTGAGCTCGGGAACCGGAGCTCGAGGGTTCTCACCCTGCTGCCGGTTTGCGCGCCACCACTCGAGCGGGTAGGTTACGCGCCATGAAGACCTCGAACTCACACCGAATGCTCGCAGTACTTCTCGTCTTGGCTCCGTCCGCTTTGGCGGCCGCAATTCCACCTCCCGCGGACGTTGCCGCTCCGCCGGCCGACGCACGGCGAACCGCATCGGGCCTCGTGACGAAGGTACTGGTGGCCGGCACAGGCACCGAGCACCCGCGGGCGACCGACATCGTCAAGGTGCACTACACCGGTTGGAGCACCGATGGCTCGATGTTCGACAGCTCGGTCGAACGGGGCCAGCCAGCCGGCTTGCCGCTGGATCGAGTGATCCCCGGATGGACGGAGGGCATCCAACTCATGGTGGTCGGAGAGAAACGTAGACTGTGGATCCCCGAGCATTTGGCCTACGGCGGTGAGGAGGGCAGACCGGTGGGAATGCTGGTCTTCGACGTCGAGCTTCTGGGTTTCAGCAGTCCGCCGCAGCCGCCGCCGGTGCCCGAAGACGTGGCTGCGCCTCCGGCCGGCGCCCAGTTCACCGGTTCGGGGCTCGCCAGCAAAGTACTCGAGCCCGGTTCGGGCACCGAGCATCCGAAGAAAGCCAGCAGGGTGACGGTGCATTACTCGGGCTGGACCACCGACGGAAAGATGTTCGACAGCTCGATCACGCGCGGCAAGGCCGCTGCGTTCCCGTTGAATCAGGTCATCAAGGGTTGGACCGAGGGTGTGCAGCTGATGGTTGTCGGGGAGACCCGGAGATTCTGGATTCCGGAGAATCTCGCCTACCAGGGCAGAAAGGGCTTTCCCGCGGGCACGCTGGTCTTCGACGTCCAGCTACTCAGCTTCCAGTAGCGCTGCCCAAGCCTAGCGTTCCCGCAGTCGATCGAGCCGGCGCCGGTCGCGCTTCGTCGGGCGGCCCTGTCCCGGCTCTCGCTCCGGGAGGCCCGACGCCCGGGCAGGTCGCCGGGTTGTGGTGTTCGGGCGGAGAAGTTCCGGAGGCGTCAGGTCCTCGAACACCCGCATGGCTTGGTCTTTGGGCAGAGGCCGATCACGCAGCTCGCGCACCTCGAGGAGGCGGCCGTGCTCGCGAAACGAGACCTCTATCCGGTCACCTAGAGCCAGCGCTCGATGCGCCTTGGCGATCAGGTCGTTGACCCGAACTCTCCCGGCGTTGCAGGCCTTGGTCGCCTGACTGCGGGTCTTGAAGACCCTGGCGATCTGGAGCCACTTGTCAAGGCGGACCGACATCGCACAAAGCCTACCAGCGGAGCCACCCGTCGATTCGAGGCCGGGGACGGCGGCTTCTGGCCTACACTAGAATCGAGCAGTGCTCGGACCCAGACAACGTTTCGGACTGCTTCTTCTCGGTTTGCCCGTCGTCATCGTGTTCGTGGCCGTGGTCTACATGCTCGCCATGGGCGCTCTCGAGGATCAGTCTCGGAGTTTCTGGCAGGCGCTGGGGTGGTCCGCCGAGACGCTTTCGACCACGGGCTACGGATCCGACACCAGTTGGAACCATCCGGTGATGGTGATCTTCGTGGTCATCGCGCAGTTTCTCGGCGTCTTCATCGTCTTTCTGATTGTGCCGATCTACCTGATTCCGGTTCTCGAAGAGCGTTTCGAGTCGAAGCTTCCCAAGGGAGCGCCGAACGCCCGAGACCACATTCTCGTCTACCAGTACGGAGCGCCGGTGGCGACCCTGCTCGACGAGATGCGTCGCGCCGATCTCGCGACGGTGGTGATCGAGGACGACGAGGGGGTCGCGCGCAGGATTCTGGAGCGGGGCTACAGGGTAATCCTCGGGAATCTGGACAGCGGAGCCTTGGAAAGCAGCAATCTCGCCGAAGCCAGGGCCCTGGTCGCCAACGGCACCGACGACGAGAACGCCGCGGTGATTCTGGCGGCCCGGCAGGCGGGATTTCAGGGCGACATCCTGGCGTTGGTCGAGGAGCCCTACCACCGCAAGCCGATGATGCTGGCCGGCGCCACCGCGGTGTTCACTCCGCGGCACATTCTCGGTGCGGCTCTGGCGGCTCGAGCCAGCGAACGGATCAGCCCGCGGGTCGAAGGCGTCCAGGTTCTGGGCAGGCTGGTGGTGAGCGAGGTGCGGATCGGGCCGCAGAGCGAGCTGATCGGCAAGACTCTTCGCGAGGCCGACTTGAGCGGCCGGGCCGGTATCACGGTGATCGGGCAGTGGGTCGAAGGCACCCTCAAGGTACCACCCACCGCCGACATGAAGCTGGTCGCCGGTGGAATCCTGATCGTCGCCGGCAGCGGCGAGGCGATTCACCGGCTCGGGGAGGTCTGCGCCGGGACCACGACGTTGCGACGCAGCGGTCCCTTCGTTCTCGCCGGCTACGGCGAAGTCGGTCAGAAAGTGGCTCAGCTGCTTCGCGACGCCGGCGAGCGCGTGGAGGTCATCGACCGGGAGCCGGCGGAGGGCGTCGATCGGGTCGGAGACATTCTCGATCACCACGTGCTCGCGATGGCCGAGCTCAGCCAGGCGCAGGCAGTGATCCTGGCGGTGGACAGCGATGCCGCGACGCTGTTTGCGACCGTGATCCTGAAGGACTTCGCCCCGAGCGTGCCGGTCATCGCGCGGGTCAACCAGGCCCAGAACGTGGATCGGATCCATCGCGCCGGAGCCGACTTCGCGCTGTCGATCAGCCAGGTCTCGGGTCAGATTCTCGCCGGCCGACTCTTGGGCAGGCAGACCATCTCGCTCGGGCCCCGGGTGCAGGTTCTCAAAGTGTCCTCCTCGGGGCTCGAGGGCCGGCATCCGGCCGAGCTCGGGATTCGCGAGCGCACGGGAGTCTCGGTGGTGGCCGTCGAGCGGGGCGAGGAGTTACTTCTCGAGTTCGGGCCGGACTTCAAATTCCTCGAGGAGGACGAGGTCTACGTGTGCGGGAACTTGGAAGCCACGCAGTCGTTCGTCGAAACCTTCCCGCAGAAGGCTCGAACCGCCGAATCGAGCGCAACCGGCTCGGCGGCCTAGGAGGCTCGGAGCTTGCGGACCGACCGTTCGAGCCGTTCTTCGATTCGCAGCCGTTCGCGAAGGTAGTTGTCGCGCTCCTCCTGCCGTGCCGCGGGATCGGCAAGCCGCGCGAGGCGGTCGCGATGGAGGATCTCGAGCTGGGCCAGGTCAGCCCGCGCCTTCTGTCTGGCTTCGGCTACGCGAGCTCGGGTCTCGTCGGTCAGGGCTCCCTTGCTGGGCTTTTCGATGCCCTGGCTCTCGAGTCGCTCGAGAGCGACCTCGTACGCCGACTTCATCCCGGATTTGGTCACCGAGGCACAGTATCATCGGAGATGGCGGGTCGCAGCCGGCAGAGACGCGCCGCGGGGTGCCAACTTGGCGCAATCGGCGTCGGACACGGACCTCCGCCATGAATCGACAGGCGTACTTTCGCGGGGGCCGAACGAACCGGGGACCGTCTCCCCGTCGGGCATCGGATTTGCTGCGAGGCCCAAGGACACAAACCGAGGCCGGACCCCTACGGTCGGCAACACGAGGAGGAGCGGAAATGATCGAAGCACGGGATCTGACGCGTCGGTACGGTGAGTTCACGGCCGTCGATGGTCTGTCCTTTTCGATCGAGGAAGGCGAGATCGTGGGCATTCTGGGACCCAACGGCGCCGGCAAGACCAGCACGATCAGAATGATCACCGGCTTTTTGCCGCCCACACAAGGGCGAGTGACCGTGGCCGGCAAGGATCTTTCGAGAGACTCGGTCGCCGCTCGAGGCGCGCTCGGCTATCTGCCCGAGAATGTCGCCCTCTACACCGACATGAGAGTGAGCGAATACCTGGCCTATCGGGCAATGCTGGAAGGCATGGGCAGGCACGAGTCGCGGGGGCGCATCGGGGAGGTTCTGGCGCGTTGCCTTCTGGAGGATGTTCGCGAGCAGATCATCGGCACTCTGTCGAGGGGCTACCGGCAGCGGGTCGGACTCGCCACGGCGATTCTGCATCGGCCCAAGGCGCTGGTCCTCGACGAACCGACCATCGGCCTCGACCCCAAGCAAATCGTGGCGATCCGCAAACTCATCCGCGAGTTGGGGCGGGAGAGCACACTGGTGCTTTCGACACACATTCTGCCCGAGGTCGAGCTCTTGTGCGATCGCGTGATGATCATCGATCGCGGCAAGTTGGTGGCGGAAGGCTCTCCGGAGAGCCTGCGCGCGACTTCGACCGCGGCCGCAAGGATCCGGGTCGTGCTCAAGCAGGACCAGCCGGAGGCCGCCGGTGTATTGGGCAGCTTGCCGGGAGTCTCGTCGGTCCGCGACGTCGGCGAGGGGGGGTTCGAGATCGAATGCCTAGCGGACGATGACCCGCGGGAGATGATCTTCCGGGCGGCGGTCGAGCGGCACTGGGTCCTGCTCGAGCTGGTCCGAACCCAGGCCTCGCTCGAGGACGTCTTCGTGCGCCTGACGACCCAGGAGGTGGAGTCACCGCTCGACGTCGACTCCGGCCGGGCCGAGCTCTCCGATGGAACCGAGGAGGTGGCGTCATGAGCGCGTTTCTGGCGACCCTCAACCGGGAGCTGAGGGCATATTTCTTTTCGCCTTTGGCGTACATCGTGATGGCCGCGTTGCTGCTGATCAACGGCTTCGTGTTCTGGCTGATCGTGAGCTTTCTGAGCGATCCGCGGGCCGCTGTCGGCGCGCCGCTCGAGCTGTTCTTCGGCCAGACGTTCTTTTTCTGGCTGGTGCTGCTGTTCATGACGCCGGTCTTGACGATGCGTCTCCTGAGCGAGGAGCGAAGGAGCGGAACGATCGAGGTCTTGATGACCGCGCCGGTGACCGAGACGCAGATCGTTCTGGGCAAGTTCTTCGCAGCCCTGGCGTTCTACATCGTGCTCTGGCTCCCGACGCTGGTCTACGCTGGAGTGATCGCCCGGTACAGCTCCGTCGATTGGGGACCAGTGGCCTCCGGGTACCTGGGCATCGTCGGGGTGGGCTCGGTGTTCCTCGCCGCGGGAGTCTTCGCGTCGGCGTTGACGCGGAGTCAGCTGGTCGCGGCACTCGTGACGTTCATGATCCTGGTCCCGATGTTCACCTTTGGCCTGCTCGAGAATCTGTTCAACGCCGAGCCTGCCAAGCAGGCCTTCGGATACTTGAATCTCTGGCAGCACATGGATGATTTTTCGCGCGGAATCGTAGACACCCGGCGGCTGGTCTACTACCTATCGGCGACCGCCCTGTTTCTTTTCCTCGCGGCGCGGACCCTGGCGGTCAGGAAGTGGAGGTGACCGCGTGACGGAGCCGAGACAACGTTGGATCGAGTCCTCGACCTTAAGCGTCGGCGTTCTGCTGGTGCTGGCGCTGGTGGCGATGGTCAACTACTTCTCGTGGAAGTATTACCAGAGGTTCGATTGGACCGCCGAAGACCTGTACACGCTTTCCGACAAAAGCAGAAAAGTGGTGGCGGCGCTGGATGCGCCGATCGAGGCGGTGGTGTTTCTGAGTCCCGGCGAGCCACTGTTCGATCCGGTGCGCGAGCTTCTCAGCGGCTACGCCGCCGCATCGTCGAACTTCACCGTGCGAGTGGTCGATCCGGAAAAGAACCTGGCCGAAGCTCAGGCGCTGGTCTCCAAGTTCGGCCTCAGCCACCTCGACGTCATCGTCTTCGATCGCGGCGACGATCGGCGGGTGATCGAGGGCGCGGATCTCGCGGAGTACGATTACTCCGGGTTGCAAGCGGGCAGAGGGCCGGAGATGACCGGGTTCAAGGGCGAGCAGGTCTTCACCGGCACCCTCATCGACTTGGCTGAAGACCACAAGCCCAAGGTGGTGTTCACGACCGGGCACGGCGAACTCGGTCTCGACGACACGTCGGCGCGGGGCCTGAGCGAGCTGGAGGCGCTTTTGGGGCGTGACAATTTCGACCTCGAGGAGTGGGCGCCTCTGGGCGAGCCGCGGGTGCCCGATGGGGCGGATGCCGTTGTCATTGCCGGTCCCTCGGCTGGCTTCGCCGAGCCCGAAGTGCAGGCCGTGGAGCGATTCGTCGAGGCAGGCGGGCGGCTTCTGGTGCTGCTCGATCCGATCTTCGACACCGTGGGCGCGGTGACGCCCAGCGGCCTCGAGGGATTCCTGTCGCGTCTGGGCGTCGAAGTCGGCTCGGACATCGTCATCGATCCCGAGGGTCCGATACCGTTTTTCGGAGCGGAGACCTTCTTTGTCGACTCGTTCGGCGAGCATCCGGTGAGCAGCCCACTTCGCCAGGCCGGAATCCCCGTTATCGTGCCGCTGGCCCAGTCGGTCGAGGTGTCCAGGGATCAAGCGGGCGTCACCGTCCTGCTTGAAACCAGCTCAGCCGGCTGGGGTGAGCGCGACCTCAAGAATCTCGGCGACGTTTCCCGCGGCGAAGGTGATCTGAGCGGTCCGGTGCCGATTGCCGTGGCGATCGAAAGTGCCGACGAGGCACAGCCGGACATGACGGGAGACGGCTCGGTCGCTGATCCGGCCGGGGCCGTGACTTCCCTCGATCCAGCGGGCTCGCGGGCCCGATCGCGGCTGGCTATCTTTGGGGACGCGGACTTTCTCACCAATAGCCAGCTGCGCAACGTCGGCAATGCCGAGCTTGCGGTCAACACCATCAACTGGTTGGTGGAGCGCGAGAACCTGATCGCGATTCCCGCCAAGAAACCCGAACAGGTACGTCTCAGTCTGTCCGCTAAGCAGCTGCGCTCGATCGGCCTGTTGGTTTTCCTGGTGCTTCCCGGGCTCGCGGTAGTCGCGGGTGCCGCGGTGTTTTCGCGGCGCCGGAGATAGCGAATGCGTCCGCGCACGCTGCTCGTCCTGTTTCTGGTGGTCGCGGGACTCGGCGCGTTTATATGGGTGTTCGAGCGGGACCTACCCTCTGCCGATGAGATGCGCGACCGCGATCGGAGGGTTCTGGTGATGGAGGTCGACGAGGTCGAAGAACTCACGCTGAGCGCGGCCGGCCGGGTTGTCCGTCTCGAGAGAGCCTCGAAGGCCGAAGGATCGGCGGCCGGGGCGGGACGCGAGTGGACGCTTACGGAGCCTGCCCTGGGGCCCGCCGATTCCGACGAGGTCGAAACGTTTCTGGAGCAGATCGCCGGCTTGGTCAAGGAGCGCACTCTCGAGGACGGATCGCGAGAGGACCTGGGATTGACCTCGCCCCGCGCGGAGATCGCAATCGGCCTGCCCACCGGCGAGGTGGCCCTCAAGCTCGGGTCGCCGGTTCCGGCGTCGGACAACGCTATCGTCGAGCTCGGCTCGGGGCCACCCTTCTACGTGGTTCGCGACTCGCTCTACGAGGACGTTTCGCGTGATCCCGACGCATGGCGCGGCCGGGACGCGATTCCCGTGGAGCGCGCTCGGATCCAGCGAATCGAGGTCGTCGAGCCTCCCACCGGAGTGTCGCTCGAGCGCGCGGGCGATGTTTTTCGCCTGGTGACACCCCTCGACGACGAAGCGGACGACGCCGAAGTGTCGAGCCTGCTGACGAGCCTGGTCGACATGGAGATCGATGAGTTTCTCGACGAGCCCGGTCAAGCGCCCGAGCTCGAGCGGCCGTTGGCTTCGGTTCGGCTTAGCGTCGAGGGCCGTGCCGATCCGATCCTGGTTTCGATCGCTGGGGGCGGGACCGACGTCGAGGAGAGTTCGGACAGCTCCAGGTTCGCGGTGCGCGTAGACGGCCGGACGTTTCTGGCGGAAACGGATCTGGCCTTGCAACTCGCGCGGCCCGCCTCCGACTGGCAGTCGCCCAGATGGTCCGCCCGGCGAAGCTTCGAGATCGATCGGGTCCGCGTAGGCAAGGATGGAGAAGAGTTGGCTCTCGAGCGCCGGGACGGAAACTGGTTTCGCGACGGAGAGGAGGTCGGCTACTCGGCGGTCGATGGTTTCCTGCGCGCGGTCACCGAAGCCACGGGATCTCCAAGCAACGGTACTCGAGACAGCGTCGACCAGCCTTTCGAAGCGGAGTCGGGAGCGCCGGCGCTCGAGGTGACTCTCGAATTCGGGGAGGACCGGGAGCGCCTCCGTCTGTTTGCCGCGGGCGGCGGATACCTGGCCGAGAGAAGTGGGCGCCCCGTTGGGCTCACGATGACCGACGGTGCGGTGGACGACGTGCTCGCCAGACTGGAGGAGTTAAAGGCGGCGCCGGCGCTCGCCCCTGCCGAGTCGGCTGACGCATCCCCGGACTGACCGAGCGGGTCCGCCGGCTAATCGAAAGCCGCCTCTTGGTGCTCGCCGTAGACGCTCCGAAGAGCGTCGGTGATCTCGCCGACCGTGAGCTGGGCACGTACGCCGTCGAGGATGGGCGGCATCAAATTGCGGCCCTCCTTTGCCGCCTGGATCAAAGCGGCCCTGGCGGATTCGGCCGCAGCCGGCTCGCGACGCGCCCGTACCTCTCGGACACGCTCCACCTGCGCCCGCTCCGACGCCGGATCCACGCTCAAGACGTCGATGACCGATGAATCTTCATTCTGATGGGCGTTGATTCCGACAACGCGGTCGTCGCCGTGCTCCAGCGCCAGCTGGGCGCGGTAGGCGGAGTCCGCGATCTCATGCTGTTGATAACCACGTTCGAGGGCGGGGACCGGTCCGCCAAGTCGCTCGACCTCCGCGATGTACTCCCGCGCCCGGGCGATGATCTCGTCGGTAAGGCTCTCGAGCGCCCAGGCTCCTCCCAGCGGATCGGCGACGTCAGCGATCCCCGATTCGAGCGCGAGAATCTGCTGGGTGCGCAGGGCGAGCTGCGCCGCCTCCTCGGTCGGCAGGCCGAGAGCCTCGTCCCGGGAGTTGGTGTGGAGGGATTGCGCGCCGCCGCAAACAGCCGCCAGCGCCTGAAGAGCGACCCTGACCACGTTGTTGTCGGGCTGCTGAGCGGTGAGCGTCGATCCGGCGGTCTGGGCGTGAAAGCGTAACCAGCACGAGCGTGGGTTCTTCGGAGAGAATCTCTCGCGCACCAGTTGAGCCCAGAGCTGGCGCGCCGCCCGAAACTTGGCAACTTCTTCGAGAAAATGATTGTGTGCGTTGAAGAAGAACGAGATTCGGGGCGCGAACTCGTCGATGTCGAGACCGCGCGCCAGGGCTTGTTCGACATACGCGAGGCCGTTGGCGAGCGTGAACGCGACTTCCTGTACGGCGGTGCTTCCAGCTTCGCGCATGTGATAGCCCGAGATCGACACGGGATTCCACCGGGGCACGCTCTCGGCGCAGAATTCGATGACATCGGTAACCAGGGACATGGACGGGCCGGGCGGAAACACGTAGGTTCCGCGCGCGGCGTACTCCTTGAGGATGTCGTTCTGGACCGTCCCGCCGACCCGCTCCCACGGGACGTCCTGGTCCTCGGCGACCACCAGGTAAAGGGCCAGGAGGATCGCGGCTGTCGAGTTGATGGTCATCGAGGTGGTGACCCGGTCAAGTGGAATCCGGTCGAACAGTCGCCTCATGTCTTCGATCGAATCGATCGCGACGCCGACCTTTCCAACCTCGCCCCGAGAGAGGGGATGGTCCGAGTCGTAGCCGATCTGGGTCGGCAGATCGAAGGCGACCGAAAGTCCGGTGGTCCCGCTAGCGAGCAGGAAGTGATAGCGCCGGTTCGACTCCTCGGCGTCGGCGTAGCCGGCGTACTGACGCATCGTCCACAGCCGCCTTCGATACATCTGCGAATACAAACCGCGTGTGAACGGGTATTCACCGGGTTCACTTCGCCTTGAACCCTCCGGACGTGGTCCATAGAAAGGCGCGAGCTTGACTCCGGAAGATGTTCGTCGAATCTCGTCGTCGCGATCGGCATCGTCGGGCATCGATCGATTATAAGGTCGCCGCGAGGGTCGAGAACGGGTTTTTGGAAGCTGTCGGTCGCAAGGCGACGACCACAAGATGTTGTGGTTTACCCTTGACAAAGGCGCTACATATCGTTCATTCTTGCTTTGTTCAGGTCAAGTTGATCACCGGGGATATTCGTTTGGTCTTTGCCACAGCCGGAGAGCCATTTGAGAGTCGAGCGTTTCTTGGAGCATGCGTCGAAACTTCGTGGAGCGGTTCAGATGTCTGAAGGTGAGTGGGCGACTTCCGTGCAAACGGAACAGCACGGAACGACGACGGTCTTCAGTGACTACCTAACCGAGCTCGATCAAGCGTTGAAATCGGCGAGCATGAGCCCTCGCGACACGAGCCTGCAACGAGAGAGACTGTCGGTGCGATTTGCCCGCAGAGTGCGAGCGAGCGGCACCGACCCATTGGGAAGAAAAGCAGGAAAGCAATACCGCTATCCTGCATAGACTTGGACCACGTACGGTCCTTTAGACCCTAGGGAACACAGGAGGAAGAACCATGGCAGCAAAGAAGAGAGCGACCAAGAAGCGCGCTACCAAGCGCAAGGCGGCAAAGCGCGCTCCGAAGCGCAGCACGAAGAAGAAGGCGACCAAGAAGCGGGCCACCAAGAAGCGGGCCACCAAGAAACGGGCTACTAAGAAGAAGGCCAAGAAGAAGCCCGCGAAAAAGCGGGCCACCAAGAAGCGGGCCACCAAGAAGCGGGCTACTAAGAAGAAGGCCAAGAAGAAGCCCGCGAGAAAGCGGGCCACCAAGAAGCGGGCTACAAAGAAGAAGGCCGCGAAAAAGCGCGCTACCAAGAAGCGGGCCACCAAGAAGAAGGCTCCGCGGAAGAGAAAGTAGATCTCCGAAGGAGTTGTCGGAGGTTTGGCCGCGAGCCCTTCGGGGCTCGCGGCCTTTCGTTTGCGCGCAGTGTCTAGGCAGGATCGCGTGAGACCGTCCAGCTAGGGTCTGGCGGTGTTTTGACATATGCTTGCGGCCGGCGAAGGGAGCCCACCTCCTTCGTTTCCCCGTTACATGGACACGATCTCGCGCTTTGTTCTCGTCCTGTTCGTGCTTCTTGCCGGCGCCTGCCGGCAGGGCGAGCCGGAAGTCGCCCTGGCTCAGCCCGTAGGCTCCGCCAGTGTCATGCAGTTCGAGTTGGCCTCGCTGGAGGGCGGGACTCTTCGGTCGGTCGAGATGGCTCAAGAGCTGGTGCTCATCGACTTTTGGGCGACCTGGTGTGGACCCTGCCATCTGCAGGCGGACATTCTGGCCAAGATCTACCCCGAGTTGAAGCAGAAGGGCGTGGAGTTTCTGGCGGTCAGCCTGGGAGAGCCCGAGGCGGTGGTGAGGGAGTTCGTATCGAAGCGGCCCTTCCAGTATCCAGTACTGGTCGATCCGGAGGACCGCGTCGCCACGGAGTACGGGATCTTCGTCTTGCCAACCGTGGTGCTGCTGGATCGAGAGGGTACGGTCATGTACCAGCACGAAGGCATTTCGACCGCTGAGCGGCTTAGATCGGCGGTGAACGAGATTCTCGAGGGGCGTAGGCCCGCAGGCCGGCTCTAGCCTTTAGCCGCCGGCGGCCCGGGCCAGGGGAACGTGACATGGTCAACATTCGAGAGTTTTCCGTCAAATGCGGCAACTGCCAGACGTATCAGACCTTGAGCGCCTATACCCGAGTCGGCGAGTACAATGTCTACAGCTACGAGTGCGAGAACGACATCTGCGACGTCGAGGTTACGAGGACTCTGGTCGAAGTGCTGCATGAGATCGATGACTTCGCCAACCGGGATCCGAACTGGCGAGGCGGCGGCAAACACGGAGCCCATGGCGACGAAACGTCACAGGAATAGGAGAGCATGACCACAACAGTACACATCGTAGGCACCGGCACGATTGGCGAACCCCTTATCGGTCTATTCGCTGACTTTGGGAACAAGATGGGCGTAGACGAAGTGACGTTCCACAAGCGAACGCCGCTCGAGGCCGACCGTCCCCGAATTCAGCACCTGATCAAGCGAGGCGCGAAGCTCGCCGTGGATTCCGAGAACCGCTCAGACTTCAGCTCACTTGGTTACGAGGTCAGCTACGAGGCGAGCGACGCGATCGAGCGGGCTACCGTAGTCATCGATTGCACACCTGCCGGCAACGAGAACAAGGAGCGCTACTACCAGAACATTTCCGGCCCCAAGGGCTACCTGGCCCAAGGAAGCGAGTTCGGCTTTGGTAAGCCCTACGCGCGGGGCGTCAACGATGAGGCACTGGTGCCAGGCGAAAACCGCTTCGTGCAGATTGTGTCCTGCAACACGCACAACATCACGACGTTGATCAAAACGCTCTGCGATGACGGGGATTCCTACTGCCTCGAGCAGGGCAATTTCGTCTGCATGCGAAGGGCCAACGACGTCACCCAGAGCGGCGGCTTCATACCCGCGCCGTCACTCGGAGCGCACAGCGACTCGGTTTTCGGAACCCACCACGCCCGCGATGCGCACTATGTCTTTGAGACCCTCAACCAGGACTTCGATCTGTTCTCGAGCGCCGTCAAGCTGAATACGCAGTACATGCACTCGATCTGGTTCCGCCTCGCCTACGGCCGTGACACGTCGGTGGAAGAGGCCGTCCAGCGACTTCGCGCCAACCCGCGAGTCGCGGTAACTGAGAAACAGCAAACCAACGTGGTGTTCAGCTTCGGTCGGGACCACGGCTACTACGGCCGGATCCTCTCCCAGACCGTGGTCTCGCTGCCGACTCTGGCAGTGCGTCGCGGCCGGGAGCTCTATGGTTTTTGTTTTACACCCCAGGACGGCAACTCTCTTCTGTCGTCGGTGGCGGCGGCACTGTGGCTGATCGACCCGGATCGAGCCTCGGTGTCGACGCGCCTCGAGCCGCTGCGACAGTGGTTGTACCAGGAGGTTTGAGCACGGGCCGTCCCTGCTTCGCCGCGCGCGGATCTCGAGTACAGGAATGCGCGGCGTTGCGCTGACATTTGACGGTCTCGCGATTCGAGGAGCCTCTCGCGCCGGGGACCAGAGCTGGTACCGGGTCGATCCCCCCGGGCTGGCGCTCGACGTCGGACGAGGCGCGGAGCCACTGGTCGGGACGCCCTGGATCTTTCTATCCCACGGCCACCTGGACCACGCACTGGGAATTCCGTGGGTGCTCAGCCAGAGGAGGCTCCAGGGGCTGGCCGCCGCGACGGTCTTTTGCCCTCGGCCGATCGTGGCCGATCTCGAGCGTTTCATCAGCGTCGCCGGGCGCCTCGACGACGCTGACCTGGACGCTGAAGTGGTCGGTTTGGAGCCGGGCGAGAGCCGTGAGCTCGGCAAGGACCTCCGACTCGAGGCCTTCGCCTTGCATCACACAGTGCCGTCCATGGGGTGCCATCTGATCCGCACGCAACGAGGTCTCAAGGACGAGCTCGCCGGTGCGACGACCGAGGAGGTTGCGGCTCTCAAGCGCGCCGGAGCCGAGGTCGTGAGCGAGCGCGAGAGTATCTGGCTCACGTACTGCGGTGATACCGGACCGAAGGTGTTTTCGAGCGAGCCGCGGCTATTCGGTGCCAAGATCCTCCTCATCGAGTGCACTTTCATCGACCACTCGACTCGCCGGCACGGCGCTCGATTTGGCCACCTCCACCTCAACGACTTCGTCGAGCATGCTGCCCATTTCGCAAACGACGCGATCGTTCTCACCCACCTCAGCAGGAGATACCGACAGCACGAGTTCGAGCACGAGGTGGCGAGCCGGCTGCCGGCTCTGGAAGGCAAGTTTCACTTCATCGGCGATGGGGAGACCTGAGGTGCCGGAAGCGGTGGATCCCAGCCGGCTGGTCGAGCTTACTGAGCTCGATGAGATCGAGGTCGAGATCGAGAAGCTGGTCGCCGGCGGCGACGGGCTAGGCCGGTACAAGGGCGTGGCGATTTTTGTCGCGCGGTCCGCTCCCGGGGACCGGCTCCGGGTCCGCATCGTCGAACGGCAGCCGCAGTACGCGCGGGCCGAGATCCTCGAGGTGCTCCAGCCGGGAGCGGATCGCCGGCCGCCACCTTGCGCGCACTTTGCCGACTGCGGCGGATGCAGCCTCCAGCATCTCGAGGATCAGGCGCAGGTCGAGTGGAAGGTCAGAGCCGCGCGTGAGGCACTGGATCGACTGAGCGGCCTCGAGATCGACGTTCCGGAGCGGGTCGTACGTGGCGATGCCTGGCACTACCGCTTGCGGGCACAACTCCAGATGGACGGCGATCCCGGCGCCGCGCGAGTGGGGTATTTCGGTCGCCGCAGTCACGATCTGGTGCCGATTCGGGAGTGTCCGGTGCTGGCCGAGCCGCTCGAGGCCTTCGTGACCGAGCTTCCCAAGCTCCTACAAGAGCGCGTGCCGCGGCGCTTGGACGTGACACTGGGCGGCGAGGGAGAGCTCAGCTGTGGTCCGGCCTTACCAGGTCTGCCAACAGGAGGTGTCACTCGAAGAGTCGGCGATCTGGCCTATGAGTACGACGCACGCACTTTTTTTCAGGCTCACCGTGGCCTTCTCGAGGAGCTGACCGAAGCGGTGATAGGTACCGAACGGGGCGAGTGGGCCTTCGATCTCTACGCGGGCGTGGGCCTGTTCTCTCTGCCTCTCGCCAAGCTCTACAGCCAGGTGACCGCCGTCGAGAGTGATCGAATCGCGGTTCGCTATTTGCGCAAGAACGCGCGCCGCGCGCACTTGACCAACGTCGAAGTGGTGGATTCGGCCGTGGAAACTTGGATTGACCGGATGCCAAAGCACGCCGATCGCGTCATCGTCGATCCACCGAGGCCGGGCCTAGCGCTGCACGTCAGAGGGGCCTTGCGCCGACTTCGCCCATCGCGGATCACCTACATTTCATGTCATCCCGCGGCTCTGGCCAGGGACCTGGGCTCGCTGGACCCGGATTTTGCCCTCGAGGGCCTGGTCTACCTGGATCTGTTCCCGCAGACGGGGCACCTCGAGATCGTCGCGCAGCTTCGCGCACGCGACTGACTTTTCAGGCCGGAAGGCTGGCTGCCAAGGCGGTTTCGACCTCGCCGGGCTCCGGGAATCTCCCGGTGCTCTTTTTCGAATAGATGAGCCCGCCGTCCAGCTCGACCTCAAAGACGCCGTCCCGCCCCTTGATCAGCTCGGGCTTCTCTCCGAATTTGCTTTCTATCTCGTCCGCCAAACTGGCGGCACGGGGGTAGTAGTTTCAGACGACGCAGTATTGAATGCTGATTCTGGCCATGATTCCTCCGTGCGGAGTATATCCGGAGGGCTACAACTCGGTATGCGGTATTCTGTCGAATCTCAAAGCAGAGTGGAGCCAATGATGTCGAGTCGAAAGTCAGTTGATAGCGCGCATCTCGCAACGCTCGTGGGCGAAGACGAAAGGGTAGGCCGGATCGCCAAGCACGTTCGCGGGCTGATCGAAGAGCTTGGGCTCGATCCGGAAGACCACAATCTCCGACGCACCGACGTCCGCGTGGCCAAGATGTATCTCGAGATGTTTCGGGGCCTCGAGGACGCGGCAGAGCCCGCGGTGACGACGTTCCCCAACGAAGAGAACTACTCGCACATGGTGATGGAGAAGGACATCCCCTTCTACTCCATGTGCGCCCATCACTTCGTGCCGTTCTATGGCAAGGCGCACATCGCCTATATTCCCGAAAGCCGGATCATCGGGTTGTCGAAGTTCGCCCGTATTCTGGACTTCTACGCGCGCCGGCCCCAGCTCCAGGAGCGGCTTACCGAGCAGGTCGTGTCCTACTTCGAGCGCGAGCTCAAGCCTCGGGGAGCTATGGTGGTCATCGAGGCCCGCCATCTCTGCGTCGAAATGAGAGGCGTCAAGAAGCCGGGCGTTATGACCGTCACTTCAGCGATCCGGGGTGGGTTTCACGAAAAAGCCGTTAGGGAGGAGTTTCTTGACCTGTTGCGAAGGTAGCGTGCTCGGAGCTCGGAGCCGAAAGTCGTCGATCGAGGATTCGTCCTCTCGAGTGCCAGTCTGGCTGGCGAGGGCGACCGGTTGGGTTGCCTGGTTGGCGATTCTGGCTCTGCTTGCGATTCCCGCTCATGCCGGCAGAGAGCGCGAGGTCTCGGATGAGAACCTGATCAACGTGCTGCTGAGCCCGGGACTGGCGCAGTGGCTGGTCGGTCCAATCTCCAGGATCGCGACCCCCGATGAGGTCCAGGGGTTTCTTCGGCTCAGCGACGACCAGGCGGCGAATAACTTCATCGACTCGTTCTGGCGCAAGCGCGTCGACCCCGAGACTTCGTGGCCGGGAAAGCAACTGCGAGATATCTTCGAGGAGAGAGCCGAGGAGGCGGATCGTCTGTTCACGGAAGGCACCCGGGTCGGTAGGAGAACCGATCGCGGAGTGACCTACGTCGTCTTCGGGGCACCCGAGAAGCGAAGCTATGTTCAAAATGCTGGGCCCCGCAAGAGCACGGTCGAGGTCTGGACGTACTCGCGCAAGTCCGAACCCGGGCTCGACGGCTCGCGGCCGAGCTCGGTGTACTACTTCGCCAAGAGGAACGGCGTGACCGTTTTCACTCAGCGGCCCCGCAAACTCGAGTCGATTCCAGAGCGTCGCGTGCCCTGAACGCGAACGGAACGCAACGCGATGGCACAGGGAGAGGTTCGCGCGGTTCTCAAGGGATGCGGCATCGCCATTCCGGAAGTCGAGGTCGACAACCACATGCTGGCTCGGGTGCTCGAGACCAGCGACGAGTGGATTCGGGCCCGTAGCGGTGTGGTGACTCGCTACTACGTCGAGCCCGGGGTCGGCTCGTCCGAGCTGGGAGCGCAGGCCGCACGGAGCGCGTTGGCCGACGCCGGTCTCGAGGCGGCGGAGGTCGACTACATCGTTTGCGCCACCATGACGCCGGACCACTACTTTCCCGGCTCGGCGACTCTCATCCAGCAGCGCCTCGGTATCGAGCCGAAGCCCGCGATCGACCTGCGCCAGCAGTGCGCGGGCTTCGCGTATGGACTTCAAATGGTGGATGCCCTGATTCGTAGCGGCCAGGCCGAGACCGTGCTCCTGGTGGGCTGCGACGTCCATTCGTCTTTGATTCCCTTCCCGCCGCGCTCCTGGCAGGTTCTTCTGGGCCGGCAACCTCCTCCGGCGCCCCCGGAAGAGTTCGAATGGAACTCCAGGTTCAGACACCTGGTGGTCCTGTTCGGCGACGGTGGCGGCGCGATGGTCTTTCGGGCGGAGGCCGGAGGCGAGCGCGGCATCATCGGCAGCCGTCTCCTGGGAGACGGCAACGAGAAGGACATCCTCTATGTGCCGGGAGGCGGCTCAGCTTCGCGGCCCTTCGTCGACGCCGAGATGATCGCCGCCGGGCGTACGGTGCCGGTGATGGACGGGCGAAAGGTCTTCAAGCTGGCGGTGACCAAAATGCCCGAGGTGACGAGGGAGCTTCTCGCCGAGCAGAACATGTCGCTGGATGACGTCGATCTCCTGGTCATGCACCAGGCGAATCTCAGAATCAATGAGGCGGCGCAAAAGGCGCTGGCTCTTCCGGATGAGAGGGTACACAATAATATTCAGCGCTACGGCAACACGACGTCGGCGACTTTGCCGATCTGCTTTCACGAAGCTCGGGAAGAGGGCAAGGCTCCGGAAGGAGCCGTGGTGGCGTTTGTCGCTCTCGGCGCGGGGCTGCACTGGGGTGCCGTGCTGCTGCGGGTTTGATCGAAGCTCCTAGGGATCGGAAGGTCGCCGGCTGCGAGTGTGGAGCTGGACGGTGACGCTACGCAGGAGCTCGGTGGTGAGCTTCTGCCACGCGGCCGCGCTGAAGGCGCCCGGAGGCGCGCTCAGCTCGAGCCAAGTGCCGCCGGAGTCATTGCTAGCCACCTTGATCCGCAGATCGCTCCACACCAGGGCCCAACGGTCCGTGACCTCGACCTGGGGTTCGAACGACCGACCCTGAAGCTGCAGGCTACTGATCACCGCGTCGAGAACCAGGCTTCGTCTGCCGAGGTAGGGCACCTCATAGTCCTGCGTGGTCACCTTGGATCCTGGGCGGTGCCGGAACCCGTCCGTGTTCAAGAGTCGCTGATAGGTGGCCGATCGCTCGAGAGGCGCGAAGTTCGGGTCGGTGCGGGCGTTTCGTCGCATCTTCTCGTCGAGGGCTATGGCCCGTGAGAGATTCGCCACCGCGGCATCCGCGAAGCCCCTCATCGCGTAGTTGGACGCGACCAGATAGCGGGCCTTCGGATCGCCGGGGTTGCGCGAGAGGTACTCTCGAAAGCGGGCTCCGGCTTCTTCGAATCGATCGAGCAAGAGCAGGACCGCGCCGATGTTGAGCGCGTTGTCTGCGGCGTCCGGGTCGAGAGTCTCGGCCTGGCGAAATGACTCGAGCGCCCGGGTGTAGTCTTCTTCGGCCAGCTCGAGTGCCGCCTGATTCAGCCAGGCCCGCCGGTTTCCGGAGTCGAGCTCGATCGACCGCGCCAAGTCCTGCCTTCCCTTCTCGAAGTCGCCGAGCATGAACCGGGCTGTACTGGCCAGCAGCAACGCATTCGCGTCAGCGGGGTGCTTTTTGAGCCACGGGGTCAGCAGCTCCAGCGCTTGCCCCGGGTCACCGCTATCGATCAAAGCCGACGCGCTGGCGATCGGATCGGCCTTTGGTTTGGCGGCGACAGCCGTCGCCGAGAGCAGCCAGACGACGGCGAGAATCGAGGATCCGAGTCGGACCGCAAATCGTCGCGAAGAAGTCTTCTTCATTCAGCCGGTGTTTGAGTCTTGTCCTTGTTTCGGCGGATCAGCGTCGGCAGGAAGGATATTGCGAGCAGCCCGGCCAGCGCGATGACGCCTTTCACAATGACGCCTCCGCGTTCTCCCGAAGCGGCCTCGAACAGAGTATGAAACAAGTAGTTCCAGACGCCCACCGAAATGAACAAACCCAGGGTCGAGCCGAACAAGTAGGTACCGAACGGAATGCCGGCGAGGGCGGCGCCGTAGTTGATGAAGGGGAACGGTATTGGCAGGAAGCGTAGACGGAAGATCGTCCAGAAGCCGTGCCGGTCCCAGATCCGGGTCATTGCTTCGATTCGCTTCGGACCCACCAGGCGGCGAATCAGGTTTCGTCCCAGCCAGTGTCCGGCGCCGAAGCTCGCCGCCGCGCCGAGAACGCAGCCGATCAAGTTGTAGAACCAGCCGCCAATCGGACCCAGAAGCGCCGCTCCCGCGAACAACACCGGGCTGACCGGAAGCCCAACGACCGCGAACCCGACCAGCAGTCCGACCAGCGCAAGCGGAACCCAGGTGCTCTCCCGGTACGCGAGCAGTCGATCGACCAGCAGGTCGTCCTGCAACCAATCGGCCAAGGGAGTCCAGCGCGCGGCGGCGAAGGCCGAGAACAGAATCACCGCGAGGAGCGCAGCGCGTAGTACCGCCGATTTGGCTGATACTTGCTGCGACGCGCTCGAGCTCACTGGCATTTTCGTGTCCACTCCCGGGGATTCTAGCGAGTCGCGGCGCATCTCCTGGGCCCTTGGTCTCGCGTGCTTCGGCGCTGTTAGCGTCTGACTCGATTCTTCACGGGAAGTGGTCGCCTCGAGGTCCGCCACGAACGTCTACGGCGACTGAGCGGCGGGACCGTCGAGGAGCAGGAACTCACGCATGTGGCGCTGCAACGTCTCGAGAGATTTCGGGTCCATGAAATTCAGACGCAGCTCGTTGATGACCATGACCTCGGCCTGGGTCCACTCCTGCCAGCAGTTCGCGCAGATCTTGTCGGCGATCTCGCGCCCGCCCGGTCCCGGGATGGGTGGCGCCTCGAGTCGTGGCTCGCTTTTGCCGCAGCGGCAGCACAGAAAGTCGACGTCGGTCATGGTTCTAGCCGATCTCGTTGGGAAGGACGATCCTGCTGTCCGCCCGGGCCTCGACTTCTCGCGGCACGCTGACCAGAAGGACCATTTCTTCGGGCTCACCGGAGCCTCGAAGCGCCTTGACCAGGTCGTCGGGAACCGCGAGTTTCAAGTAGGCGGGCCGCTTGGCGTTCTGCCGGGCGCTGTCCATGATCAGACGCTCGACAGGGACTGCCGAGACCCTTTCCGGATATTTTTCGAGAGCGAACTTGAGAACGTCCGTTTCGGTCGTCATCGTCTGCCTACTTTCTTTCGGAAGGGAGAAACAGCTCGCGAAAGTACTCGATCGTTTTGGTCAGGCCTTCCTCTAGCGAGACAATCGGTTCCCACTCGAGCTGACGGCGGGCGTTGCTGATGTCGGGCTGCCGAGTCTTGGGATCGTCGATGGGTAGCGGTTTGAAGACCACTTCGCTATCCGAGTCGATGAGCTCGGTGATCTTCTCCGCGAACTCGAGAACGGTCATTTCGTGGGGATTGCCGATGTTGACCGGGTCGGTGACCTCGCTAATCAAGAGCCGAAAAATGCCTTCGACCAGATCGTCGACGAAGCAGAAGGAGCGGGTCTGGAGGCCATCTCCGAAGACCGTGAGCGGCTCGCCGCGCAAGGCCTGATCGATGAAAGCGGGCACTACCCGTCC
Organism: Thermoanaerobaculia bacterium; assembly: GCA_945787635.1. Lineage (GTDB taxonomy): Bacteria > Acidobacteriota > Thermoanaerobaculia > Multivoradales > JAHEKO01 > CALZIK01. The sequence continues at coordinate 95,701 of CALZIK010000146.1, forward strand.
GTCGTGCGGGCGCATGCGCGGCCCGTAGGTGTTGAAAATTCGGACGATCCGCGTGTCCACCGCGTGCACCCGGTGGTACGCCATCACCATAGCCTCGGCAAACCTCTTGGCTTCGTCGTAGACGCCTCGCGGTCCGACCGGGTTGACGTTACCCCAGTAGCTTTCTGGCTGAGGGTGCACCAAAGGATCGCCGTAGACCTCGGAAGTCGAGGCCAGCAGATATCGCGCTCGCTTCGCCATGGCCAGGCCGAGCGTGTTGTGAGTGCCCAGCGACCCGACCTTGAGAGTCTGAATCGGCAGTTCGAGATAGTCGATGGGGCTGGCGGGTGACGCAAAGTGAAGCACGTTGTCCAGAGGTCCGTCGATCTCGAACGGCCTGGTCACGTCATGCTCGAGGAACGTGAAATCGTCACGGTCAAAGAGGTGAGCAATGTTGTTCTTGTTGCCGGTGAGCAGATTGTCCACGCAGACTACCCGGTGCGACTCCTTGAGCAGGCGGTCGCAAAGGTGAGATCCGAGGAATCCGGCGCCTCCGGTTACCAGTGAAGTAATCATCTTAGTTGGCTCTGCTCCCGCCCACCGGCGATCTGCCGACGGAGATGTAACGAAAGCCGGCGGCGCTCATCTTCGCAGGCTCGTAGATGTTTCGTAGATCGACGATGACCGGCTCATCGAGAAGCTCCATGAGCTTATCGAGTTCCAACGCTCTGAACTGGTTCCACTCGGTCACGATGACCAGCGCGTCAGCGCCGTTCGCGGCGTCGTAGGCATCGCTGCAGAAGGCGACCTCGGGCCAGAGATCGCGGCAGGCGTCCATCGCCACCGGGTCATAGGCACGTACGCTGGCGCCGCGAGACAAGAGGCCGTCGATCACCTCGATGGCGGGCGATTCGCGTACGTCGTCCGTCTCCGGCTTGAACGACAGTCCGAGCACAGCGACGGTCTTGTCATCGAGGCTTCCACCCACGGCCCCCTCGATCTTCGAGACCATCCTGGTCTTGGTGGCTCGGTTCACTTCGAGCACCGCTTCCATGATCCGGAAAGTCTGCCCCTGATTGTTGGCGATCTGGACGATTGCACGACTGTCCTTGGGAAAGCACGAACCGCCAAAGCCCGGGCCGGGATGCAGAAACTTGGGCCCGATCCGATGGTCAAGCCCCATGCCGCGGGCGACGACCTCGACATCGGCGCCGAGATCTTCGCACAGGCGGGCGACCTCATTGATGAAGGAGATCTTGACGGCCAGAAAAGAGTTCGATGCGTATTTGATCAACTCGGCGCTCTCGACCGAAGTGATGACGAACGGAACATCCGCGACTCTCAGCGGAGAGTAAATGTCGAGCATGATGTCGATCGCTCTTTTGTCCGAGCTACCGATGACCACGCGGTCCGGCTGGAGGAAGTCCTCGATCGCCGAGCCCTCGCGTAGGAACTCGGGGTTGCTGACGACGGCAAAGGCCTGGTCATCCGGACGGGCTTCCTTGACCACGTCTTCGATCATTCTGCCGGTGCCGACCGGGACGGTGCTCTTGGTGACGATAACCTTGTAGCCGTCGAGGTTTTGACCGATGGTGCGTGCGACCTGACGCACGTAGACCAGGTCGGCGGATCCGTCGGCTCTCGACGGCGTGCCCACGGCGATAAAGATGGCCGAAGCATCCTGAATCGCGGGACCGAGATCGGTCGAGAACTCGAGCCGCCCGGCCGTCGCGTTCTTGCGCACCATGGCGTTGAGACCGGGTTCGTAGATCGGAATGTCACACCGGCGCAGAGCGGCGATCTTGGCCTCGTCCTTGTCGATGCAGACGACGTGCATTCCGAAATCGGCGAGGCAGGTGCCCGTGACCAGCCCTACGTAGCCGCTGCCCGCTATGCAGATTCTCATCGGTTTCGGGAATTCGGGACTGGCTGTGGAAGGGGAGAGCGGACCTAGGAGGTTTCTTGCTGGTACCACTCGACGAATCGGCGAAGGCCGTCGCGTATAGGCACCTTAGGTCTGTAGCCGAGAAGCTTCGAGGCCTTGTGAACGTCGGCGTACGTGACCGGCACATCCCCAGGCTGATCGGGAAGATACTGGATGCCGGGTTCGATCGCAAGCTCTTCGGCGATCCAGCGAACCAGGTCGGAGAGCTTGGTGGTCTCGGCTCCGCCGAGGTTGAGGATCTCGAAACCGGGCGCCAGGTCGAGGGACGCCTCGATCCCGTCCACGATGTCGTCTATGAAGGTGTAGTCCCTGCGGCTCGCGCCGGATCCGAACATCTGTATCTGCTCGCCGCGCGCGAGCAGGTCGGTGAACTTGTGGATCGCCATCTCGGGCCGCTGCCGGGGGCCGTAGACGGTGAAAAACCGCAGGCATGCGGTTTTGAGGCCGTACAGGTGATGATAGTTGTAACAGAGCAGCTCTCCCGTGCGCTTGGTGGTGGCGTAGGGGCTGATCGGCTGGTTGATTTCGTCGTCCTCGGCAAATGGAACCTTTTTGTTGATGCCGTAGACCGAGGATGACGAGCCGAAGATGAAGACCTCAGGTCCGTGATTCCGAGCCGCCTCGAGCAGGTTGAGCGTTCCGATGCAGTTGACCTCTTCGTAAAGGATCGGCTCCGCGAGACTGGGTCGCACACCGGCGCGCGCGGCCAGGTGAATAACCGCGTCGAAAGCCCCCTTCTCGAACAGCTCCTCGACAAGGGCTCGGTCGCGGATGTCGCCTTCCACGAGGTCGAAGTCCCCGGAGGAGCGGACCTCGACGAGGTTCGCTCGCTTGCGAGCGGGATCGTAGAAATCGTTGAAGTCGTCCAGGATCGTGATCCGGTCGCCTCGCTCGAGCAGCCGCTGGGCGACATGTGAGCCGATAAAGCCGGCGCCGCCGGTGATGAGAACGTGTGAACCCATGGGCCGAGTGTATCCAGTATGCGAGTCTAGTCGGTGTCCCTTTTTGGATGCAAACCGCGAGCGCGAGAGGGGGCGGGCGTCAGGGCCTGGAGTCGATCGGTGCGACCGACAGATCGCCATCTACGTCGTCAAAACGCTTCTTGATGCCGGTCTTCTGGCGGTTGCGGATCAACCATCGCAGGAGCTTGGACTCGTTGATTCCGACCACGATGTCGTCCATCGCCTGATAGAGGTGGGGATCGTTGAGAATCTGGCCGAGGCTGCCTTCCCCTTGCTCGAGTTTCGAAGACACCAGATTGAGATTCCGCACGAGCTGCTTCAGATCTTCGCTCACCTCCTCGGCGAAGGCCTCATCGGTGAGAAAGCGCTGCAGCAGTCCCTCATTGTCGTGAAACTCGGTAACGATGCGTTCAGTGCCCTCGGCCGCCGAGCGCAGGCTCCCGAGGGTTTGAACGACCTCGCTTTTGAGCTCAGGATCGCTCAGCAGCGCACCCAGGGTGCCCTCGCCGGACTCGACTTGAGCCAGTAGCGTGTCGAGCCGAGAGAGCGAGCCCTCCAGGCGAGCCGCCAGCCGGTCATCGGTGAGCAGGGTCCCGATGGTTCCTTCGCCCCGTGAGAGCCGGCCGGTGACGGATTCGAGGTTGGTCACGGTTTGAACCACGGACTTTTTGACCCGCTCACCGGACTCGCTGGCCATCAGCAGTTCACCGAGCAGCCCCTGTCCGGCGTTGACTCGGTCCAGGATGCTCCGGAGCGAGTAGGAGATCGCGACCACGTTGTCGACGGCGTCCTCGCCGGACGTCAGCAGTCGATCGACATCGGTCGGGGGCGCCGCCGAGATCTCGCCTTCCACTATGACAATGCCCGACTCGGGTGAGCCTGAGGAGATCTCGATGTACTTGTCGCCGAGCAGACCGAGAGTCTTGATGCGCGCCACCGAGTCCTCTCGCACTCGATCTGCGTAGTTGCGATCCAGGGATATCCACACCGTCAGCAACTCGACGTCGACCGCCTCTGGAAGGACAACGCTCTCGACTTTGCCGACCGTGACGCCGTTGAGCTTGACCGGGTTGCCGGTGACCAGGCCTCCGACGTTCTCGAAGTGGATGAAGTAACGGTTCTTTCGTACGAAGATGTTGTTTTGCTCGCCGACCAGGAACACACCCGCCGCCAGGACCGCCAGGGCCACGACCACGAGCGCCCCGACTTTTGCTTCACGAGTCATCTTCATCCTCCTCTTTTCCGGCCAGGAATCCGGCCAGAAGGGAATCCTCACTGTTCTCAGCATCTTCCCAGGAGCCGAGAAAGCGGAACCTTCCGTTCTCTAAAAAGGCCAGCCGGTCCGCGATCCGGCGCACCAGGGCAAGATCGTGAGTCACCACGACCGAAGTGACGTCATGGCTTCTGCGTGCGGCTTGAATCAGGCCGGCGATGGTTGCCGACGTCATCGGATCCAAACCGGTCGTGGGCTCGTCGAAGAGGACGACCTCGGGATCGAGGGCCAGCGACCGAGCCAGCGCGACGCGTTTGCGCATGCCGCCCGACAGTGCCGACGGCAGCCGGTCCTCGATTCCCTTGAGTCGCACCGCGGCGAGTTTTTCGCTCACCCGCTCGGCGATTCTTTGCGACGACAGCCCGGAGTGCTCGCGCATGGGGAAGGCGACGTTGTCGAAGACGGTCATCGAGTCAAACAGCGCGCCGCTCTGAAACAGCATCGCCACACGCTGCCGGATCGGGGTCAGCTCCACCTCCGACAAGCCGGCGATGTCGATGCCGTCGAAGATGACGCTTCCGGAGTCCGGCTTTTCGAGGCCGTTCAGCTGGCGAAGCGTGACGCTCTTGCCGCACCCCGACCGACCGATGATGACGAAGCACTCGCCACGCTCGATCTCGAATGACAGGTTCGCGAGCACCGGGCGGCCGCCATAGCTCTTGCTCAACGAGCGGATTTCGAAAAGGGGATTGACGGGCAATTCCAGGCCTTAGAAGAAGAGGTAGAAGAACTTGGTTAGAAAAAAGTCGGACACCAGAACCATGATCGAGGCCATCACTACGGTGTTCGTGGTCGCCCGCCCGACCCCATCGGCGCCCCCCCCGGCGGTGAGTCCGTTGTGGCAGCCGATGACGGCAATGAAGTAGGCAAAGAAGATCGACTTGCCCACGCCGCTTGCGATGTCGTCGATGGTCAGTGAGTCGAGCACATCGTTGAGGTAAAAGCCCGGAGTCAGATCGAGTTGCAGGGTGGCTATGATCAGGCCGCCGATAATGCCAAGGCCGTTGCCGATGATGGTGAGTGCTGGAAGCATGATGAGCGTGGCCGCCAGCTTGGGCGCGACCAGTTTCTTGACCGGATCGGCGGCCATCGAGCGCATCGCGTCGATCTGTTCGGTCACTTTCATGGTGCCGATCTCGGCGGTCATCCCCGCGCCGATTCGCCCGCCCACGATGAGCGCGGTCAGCACCGGTCCGAGCTCGCGCACCACCGACTTCGAAACCACCGTTCCGATGTAGTACTTCACGCCCAGTGAGGGCAGGCTGTAAGCGGTCTGCAACGCCAGGACCATGCCGGTGAAGATCGCGGTGATGCCGGCGACCCCGAGCGAGCGAACCCCGATGTGCTCCATCTCTCTCACCCAGGCACCGAGTGCGTAGGGCCGGCGAACGAGAGCGACGAATCCACTGCGAGCCAACCCGCTCAGCCGGCCTACTTCGCCGAGCCATTCGCCGAACGCAGTGCCGGAGGTCATGAGCGGATCGACCACCAGGAGCCCGCGTGGGTGGCCGCGAAGGCCAGTTCCACGGCCGCAAGTACCCAGAGCCCTCTCGCCGGGGCGTGGCCGGCGGCGGCCAGGGCGAGCGTCAGGGCGACCGCGAATCGGCCGGCGATCGCCAGTGCGATCACTCCGCTGTAGCGGCGAACGTCGGAAGCCGCCAGCAGGTAGTAGCAGCCGAGCAACGCAGCGAGCGTGGCGAGCACCTGTAGGTAGAATGCCGGTACGGGTCCTGGGAGTCTCAGAATCCCCAGGGCGGCGTTGGGGGCCAGGCCAAGCAGGACTCCGAGCAGAAGGTTGAAGCCACCTCCGAGGGCGAGGCTTCCTTGGAGGACTCGCTGAAAGCGAAACCGTCGGGCGAAGTTCTGCCGATTGGCCATCTGGGTAGGATTGTAGCAAGGTGACCATGCCGGCATGAGCGAGCAAGCTACAGGATTCGGACCACGGATGAGGGTGTTTTTCGGCACGATCTCGGGCAATGTCTACCTGGTCTTGGGCACGGTTTTCTGGGCGAGCCTGGCGCTTGCGTTCGGCTGGCTGGGGCCTCGTGGTCATTTCATTTTCTGGGTCGCCAGAACCTGGAGCCGGGGCGTTCTTTTCTTTGCCGGAGTCCGCGCGGAAGCCGCGTTCGAACGCGAGCTCGATCCTCGCGCGCAGTACATTTTCATGGCCAACCATCGCAGCCTGTTCGACATTCCGGCGCTGCTCGCGACCTTGCCGGGGCAAACGCGGTTCCTGGCCAAGAAGAGCCTGTTTCAGATTCCCTTGTTCGGCTGGGCGATCAAGATGGGTGGTTTCGTGACTATTGATCGCCAGGACCTGAGTACGGCTAGAGACAGTTTCGCGGTGGCCGTGGCCCAGCTCGAAGAGCATGGAGTCTCGGTGCTGGTTTTTCCCGAGGGCACCCGCTCCGTCACCGGCGAGATGTTGCCCTTCAAGCGGGGAGGTTTTCTCCTGGCGCTCAAGAGCGGGCTGCCGATCGTTCCAGTGGGGATCACCGGGAGTGCCAGGGTCCAGCCTAAGAGATCCCTCAAGATCCGGCCCGGCAAGGTACGGGTACACTACGGCTCCCCGGTGTCGGTTCAGGCTTTCGGGGTTCGCAAGAAGACAGAGCTGATACACGAGGTCCGAGCGCAGGTTGAAAGACTCGTTGGTCCCGGACCGGTTTAGGAGAGTTGTCAATGCCAGAATCGTTGGAAAGAGCTGTATGGAACAAGCTCAAGGAAGTCCGCTTTCCCGGCATGAGCCGCGACATCGTGTCGTTCGGGTTCGTCGACCGTGTTGCGGTCGATGAATCCGGGAAAGTCAGGGTCGAGCTCGAGATCGCGACTCATCGAGCCGAGCTCGCCGAAGACGTTCGGCGAGCGGTGGGCGAAGCCGTGAACGGTCTCGAAGAGGTTGGGGAGGTCGAAGTGGAGCTGCGCCTTCAGAGACCGCCGGCTCCGGCTCAGGAAGCCGTCTCTCGAGACGCCGGGCTCATCCCCGAGGTGGCCAATGTCGTCGCGGTGGCGAGCGGCAAAGGGGGCGTCGGCAAGTCGACCGTCGCCGTCAATCTGGCGGTGAGCCTGGCACAGGCGGGTCATCGCGTCGGACTGCTCGATGCAGACATCTACGGTCCGTCTCTACCCATGATGTTCGGCATCCGGGATCGACCGCAGGTCGACGGCGAGCGGATTCTTCCGTTCGAGCGCTACGGGGTGAAGCTCATGTCTCTGGGCTTCATCGTCGATACCGATACCGCCATGATCTGGCGAGGCCCGATGGTGATGAAGGCCATCGAGCAACTGCTTGGTGACGTCGAGTGGGGAGCGCTCGACTACATGATCGTGGATCTCCCCCCTGGCACAGGCGACGCCCAGCTCACGATCAGCCAGAGGGTGCCCCTTTCGGGAGCGGTGGTAGTCACGACTCCTCAGGACATCGCCCTGATCGACGCCCGAAAAGGGCTGGCGATGTTTCGCAAGGTCAACGTCCCGATTGTCGGCATCATCGAGAACATGTCAGGGTTTGTTTGCTCCCACTGCGGTGAGACTACGGATATCTTCAAACGCGGCGGCGGAGAGACGACCGCCGAGTTGCTGGAGAGCACGTTCTTGGGACGCGTGCCGCTGGACCCGGCCATCATGGAAGGAGGCGACTCCGGTGTTCCGGTCGTCGTGGCCCAACCGGAGGGGCCGCATGCTGAGTCGTTTCGCCGGATTGCCGAGGCCGTGATCGCGGCCGCGGCGGCCAACGTGCCGCCTCGGCTGTCGATCTTCTAGGGCGCGGCACGCGTTCACAGGGTATGTCAGTTGCGGTCATAGCCGACGCGCACTTGGGCGGACCGGGTGGCTTGGCGGCCCCGCTGGCGAGCCAGCTCGACGCCATCGAGGCCGGCGAGTGCGAACGGCTGGTTGTTCTCGGAGACTTGTTTCAGGTCTGGGTCGGGAGCCGGCGATTTGAAACCCCCGAGATCGCCCTGGTGATCGATTCAACGAAGCGGCTGCGTGACCGAGGCGTACCGGTGCATTACATCGAGGGCAACCGCGACTTCTTTCTGCGGGGCAGCGAGTACGACCGGCATTTCGATTCGATCGGAGCGGAGTTCTCGTTCGAGACCGGAGGCCGCAGGTATCTCGTGGTGCATGGCGATGGCTTGAATGCCCGCGACTATCTCTACCGTTTCTGGCGTCGTTTTTCGAAGAACCGCCTGAGCAGGCTGGGGATGCTTGGACTGCCAAGAGGGCTCGCCGACTCGTTCATCCACAGGGCCGAGCGCGGACTGTCGAAGACCAATTTCAAGCACAAGACCGCGATTCCGGAAGACGAGCTCATCGCCTACGGTCGCAAGCGACTTCGCGAGGGCTACGACGAGTTGCTCCTCGGGCATTTTCACGAACCGCGCCGGTGGCGTCTGCCCGAGGGCGAGATCCGAATCCTGGACGCCTGGTTCCGGACCCGAGCGGTCGAGTGGATCCCCGGTCGACCGGAAGGACCGTGAAGGCAACCTCGAGCTCCCCACGGGCGATCGAGGCCGGACGCCGAGCGCGAGGCAGCGTTCGGGTGCCGCCGTCGAAGAGCGTAACCAACCGGGCGCTCAATCTCGCGCTTTTGGCGGACGGTCCATCCGAGATCGTCCGGCCGCTCGAGGCGGACGATACCGAAGCGATGGTCGGCGCGCTCGAGCGGGTCGGGTTCGTGGTCGAGGCCGGACTCGGAGTGCTCGCGATCGGATCTCGACGCCCGGTACCGAGTGCCGAGATCGACTGTCGGGCTTCGGGGACCATGCTCCGGTTTCTGGCGGCCTCGTTGGCGGCGATTCCAGGCGACTGGGTGCTCGACGGAACGGCACGTTTGCGCGAGCGGCCGATGGCCCCTCTGCTCGATGCGCTTCGCCGGCTCGGAGCAGGGATCGAGTGTCTCGAGATCGACGGATTCGCACCGATACGCATCCGGGGAGGCTCGCTTCACGGCGGACACGTTATCCTCGACGCCGGTTCATCCAGCCAGTTTCTGTCCGCGCTGCTGATGGCGTCGGTACGCGCTGTCGACCCCGTATCGGTCGAAGTCACCGGGCTCGCCTCGGCGCCCTATGTCGATCTGACCCTGCAGGCGATGGCGGACTTCGGGCTCCAAGTCGAGCGACGCGGCGACCTCTTCGTCGTCGAGCCCCGGACCGTGCCGGGGGCGCGATTCGAGGTCGAGGGGGACTTTTCGAGCGCGTGCTACTTCGGCGCCGCGGCGGCGCTGACCGGAGGATGTGTCCGGCTCGGCGGGCTGCGGGCCGACTCCCGGCAGGGCGATCGGCGTTTCTTCGAGGTTCTCGAGCGCATGGGCGCCGAGACTCGGTGGCTGGGAGACGAACTCGAGGTTCGAGGGCCGGACAGCCTGACCGGGGTCGCCGAGAACCTCGGTGACTTGCCCGACCAGGCACCGACCCTCGCGGTGCTGGGCCCCTTCGCCAGCGGCGAGACGAGGATCACCGGAGTCGGCCATGTGCGGCTCAAGGAGAGCGACCGGCTTCGGGTCGTGGCTCGCGAGCTGGGCCGTACGGGGGTGTCGAACGTGCGGGAGAAATCCGACTCCCTGGAGGTGCCGGGCGTGTGGTGCGACCAGCCGCCGCCGTCCGGGGCAGTCGCCGTTCATCCCGCCGACGACCATCGGATAGCGATGGCGTTCGCGCTCCTCGGCCTGCGCCGCCCGGGAGTCTCGATCGCCGATCCCGAAGTCGTTGCCAAGTCCTATCCGGAGTTCTGGAACGACCTCGAGTCGATTTGCTCGGCCTAGTCCCGCGCGGCAAGTTCCTTTACATTCGCGCGGCGCAGCATCCCGCTGGACGGCGTTGCTCCTTGGTCGCGCTATGTGCTCGTTCGTCGCGCCTTGCCCGGCGGGCGCCGCACCGCGCTCGGGTGTGACCACGAACTTGCCGCACGGGACACCAGGCGCGAATCGGTAGGTTCGGCCGGGCGTCGGGCCAGGGCGGTGTATGATGCGCGGGCGTTTCCGCGAAAATCAGGAGTAGGGCTTTCGAGCCCCCGCAACCGAGGGGGAGATGACGGCAGAGAACGGCAGGACCTCGGCGAAGGTCGATGAACGGTAGGTCGCGGCCGCGCCTCGTCCATTCGGCGCTGTCGCCGGCGGCCGGTCAACCCCTGCTCGAAGCTCGGTTGACGGATCGACAGCGGATCGGAGTGCTGTTTCAGGCGGTGTGTGCGAGTGCGCATCTCGAGCGCCAGGGCCTAGCGATCATTGACTGGTCGCCCGCTCGGGTGAACGATGGCGGGCTCGTCACGGGCCTCGAGGCTTCGCCGGCTCCGTCGGACTGGCTGCCCCAGAAGCAACTCATCGAGCTGCTGCGACTGCTGTTTGGCACCGACGCCGCGCCGGCGGGCCGCGGCGAGGGCCGTCGTATTGCTCGCGAGCTGATCGACCGGTGGCGTCAGAGCATGGTACCCATATCGGTCGCGAACGGCGTCGAGGAGCTGCTCGCCGAAGCCGGTTTCTTGTGGCGTCGAGAATTCGCCGCCATGCGGGTCGCGCTCGGCGCCCAGGTCTCCGTCAACGGAGGGCGTGAGCTGCGGGTGCTTGGACCGCTGCATTTTCTGCGCGAGATGCTCTCGGGAGCCGATGAGCTCGCGGAGTTGGACCGACGCTTGACGAGCGACGAAGCCGGCGCGCTCTGGATGTCGGTCGGAGACTTGGATCCACGCGCCCACGTACAAGCAGGCCGGTGGCGGGCCGCGGCTCGGGCCTGGCGGTTTGTCGCGCCGGAACGGCCGGAAGACCGGGTCGATTTTGCTCGCTGTCTCTACGCGGTCGGCCGTTTCGAAGACGCCACTGTCGCGCTCAAGAGCCTGCGCCGCGCCGATGCGCGGGTTCTGCGGCTCTGGTGCCTGTACCGGCTCGGTCGGCTCGGTCCCGCGGTCCGCGAGCTCGGCTCGGTGCAATCCGACCGGTTGACGCCACGACAGAGAATCCAGGTCGTCGCGGTCGCTCTGCGGGTGTTCGAGAACCGCGGTGCCCGGGATGAGGCGGATCGATGGCTGGCCGAGGGTCTAGAGGAAGCCGACGCCGCGTCCCGCCGGCGAGCGGAGCTGCTCGCAGCGACTCACGCATGGGACCGAGGCGAGCTGGATCGGATGCGATCGCACCTCGGGCGGGTCGAGGAGTGGCTCGAGGCGGGTGCGCTCGATTCCGAGGAGCGATCCGCGCTCCTGTGGAGGTGGCACAAGGCTTCGGGACTCGAGTCCGAGGCTCGGGGAGACGGCGCGGGCGCGGTGGAGCATTTCGCCGAGGCGCTCCGGGCTGCCCGTCGGCGCCTGACCCCCTTTGAAGCCGGACTCCTGTGGAACGAGTTGGCTCTCGGAAGGGCCTCAGAGGGAGACTTGCGTGGCGCCGAGAGGGCTCTGAAGCACACACGCTCGTTGCACCGGGAAGTCCAAGGCTCGCGTTCGATGACCGCGACGCTGTTCAACCTGGCGGAGATCCGGATCCGGCTGGGCCGGCTGCTCGGAGTACGCGAGATCCTCGAGGAGGCGACGGTGAAGGACCGGCGAGCGCGCAACTGGCGCAGCGTGGCTCACGATCTCGAGCTCTGGGTACGCTACGAGCTCGCCCGGGGAAGGCCGCACGCCGCTCTGCTGCGCGCTCGAGACGCGATGGAGGAGCTCGGTGCGCGCGGCATCCGCTGGCGGTCGGCGCAGCTTCACCAGCTGGCCGCGCGCGCGTTGGGGTGGCTCGGGCGTCCGGCCGCGGCTCGAGAGGAGCTCGAGTCCCGCGCCGCCCGGATAGTGAGCGACCTCGAGGCGGAGGAAGTTCCCGCGCTCTGGGCCCTTGCGGGCGATCGGGAAAGCGCTCTTGCCCATGTGGGAGAGGGCCCTTTCGCGCGACTCTGGACCCTGATCTTGACCGGAAATGAGCCCGCGGCGAAGGACTGGCTCGCTCTCGAGACGATCGAACCCTATCGAGCGGGACGCTTCGTCTTCGATTGCGAGCTGATCGTGCCGGGTACGGCGCCGCCGGCGGTCTTGCGGCGGGCCGTGGTTGCGCTTCGTGAGGCCGGCGCCGGACCGCTCGCCGAACGGCTCGACGACCGGGATAGCGGGACCTGGCGGGCCGTGAGCGGCTACCTGGCAGCCAGGCGGTCCGACCCGGTCGAGCTGGACCGGCTATTCACCGGTGCCGGCTATCCGGATGCGAGGTTGCTGATTCGGCGCGGAGCCGGCGACCAGGTGGTGCGCGAGGCGCGGGGTGGCGAGCACGAGGTGAGCCTGCGGATCCCGGCCGGTGAGCTGGTGCTGCAGGCGCCTTTCATCGACGAGGTCCAGAGGGTGTTGTTGACCTTGATCGGGGATGTGTCCGAGCTTCGTGACGGCGACGCCGACGCAGGTATCGTCCGGCGCCCCGACTCCGGGATCATCGGCGAATCGCCGGCGCTGGTCGAAGTTCTCGAGCGAGCTTCGCGGCTGGCGCCGGCCGAAGTGCCGATCCTGATCCAGGGTGAGACCGGCACCGGCAAGGAGTTGCTGGCGCACGAGGTTCATGCCCTGGGAAGGCGGCCCGACGGTCCTTTCGTGGTCGTGAATTGCGCCGGAATAGCCCAGGGGCTGCTCACCTCGTACCTCTTCGGTCACGTCAGGGGTTCGTTCACCGGAGCCATCCAGGATCGTGCGGGGGTGTTCGAGACCGCCAGTCGCGGCATGGTCTTTCTGGACGAGATCGGAGACCTTCCCCTCGAGGCGCAGGGGTACCTGCTGCGTGTCCTCCAGGAAGGCGAGGTCGTGCGAGTGGGCGAGAACCTGGCCCGAAAGACCGACGTTCGAGTGGTTTCGGCGACCAACCGGAACCTGGATTCGATGGTCAAGAACGGTACGTTCCGGGCCGATCTCTTCTTCCGGCTCCGGGTGGGAGCGCTCACCTTGCCACCCCTGCGTGAGCGCGGCGAGGACATCCTACTCCTGGCGGAACACTTCCTCCGGGTGGCCTCGCCGGGAAGTCCGCTCCGGTTGAGCTCCGACGCACGGTCCCGTCTTGCCGCCTACGAATGGCCGGGCAACGTCAGAGAGCTTGCAAGCGTGCTCACGGTCGCGGCTGCCTACGCCGACGGTGAGGAGGTTCTGCCCGAGAATCTCGAGCTGCCGTACCCATCGGCGGCGCCCAGGATCGGCTACCAGGAGGCCATGCTGCGTCATGAAACCCGGCTGCTGCGAGAGGCCCTTGCGGCCTCGGGCGGCAACCGCGCCGAGGCTGCTCGCCGGTTGGGACTCTCGCGACAGGCGGTGTCCCAGAAGGTGCGCAAGCTCGGTCTCGACTCCTGATCGCGGCTCCTCGGCCGGGACGCCCCGACGACCGGAGGGGTCTCTTACAGCTGCCGTTGCAACAGCGCCGCGACCGCCTCGAGCCCGGTCCGATCGTCGTCGTCGAAGGCCGCCGGCGAGTGGGAATCGATGTCGAGAATCGCGAAGAGCTCACCGCTCTTGCGCAGCACCGGAACCACGATCTCGGAACGAGCCTCCGAGTCGCACGCGATGTGGCCCGGGAAAGCATGCACGTCGGGGACCACGAGAGCTTCGCGCCGGGCCGCGGCGGATCCACAGACCCCTTTGCCGAAGGGGATCTCGAGGCAGCCGAGAGGGCCCTGGTACGGGCCGATTCGAAGCAGATCCGGGCTCACGACTCGATAGAAGCCGGTCCAGCTGGCGTAGTCGATTGCCCGGTGAATGACGCAGGCCGCGCTCGCCATCAGGGCGACCTCGTCCTCGAGGCCGTCCAGGACCGCTTCGAGCTGCTTGAGCAGCGAACGGTAGTGCGAGGGCTTGTCGAAGCCTGGCTGTCGGGCGACCTCCTGCATCGGCGCACGAGAGTCTAGCAGGCGCCAAACGCGGCTGCCGCATTCGAGCGGCAATCGGCTGGACGGATTGGATCGGCACACGAAACGCCGCCGGCGGCTCAGCGACTGAGGTGGTCCCAACCCTCGAGCTTTTGGGCGGGCTCCTTGGCGCCGTCGATTTGAATTCGCGCTCGGCCGCCTTTGGGGACGATCCGCCCTACCGCCGTCGCGGCAAAGGCGCGCGGAGGCCGGATCCGCGGCGGCAACGCGAAGAGCAGCACGTAGTCTTCTCCTCCCGCGAGCGCCAGGCGCTCGGGCTTGAGGCCGACGAACGTGGCGAGCTCGGCAAAGGCGCGGCTCAAGGGCAACGCCGCCGCGTCGAGCACGCACCCGACAGCACTCGCTCGAACCAGCCGTTCGAGGTCGAGAACAACACCGTCCGAGACATCGATCGCCGCCGCTCTCCTTCGCCGCCCGAGCCAGGCCCCGAGCTCGAGCTGTGGGACCGGCAGGAGATGCCGAGCGATCGCGCTGCGAGCGGAGGTGCGCAAGTCATTGGGGATGTTTCCGGGCAGGCGCACCGAAGCTCGGCCGACCGTGACGCCCCGTTCGAGCAGCGCTCTTCCCAGCGCGGACTCGCCGACCGAGCCTCCCAGCCAGAGCACGTCACCCGGCTGCGCACGGTCCCGTCGGAGCCACTGCGCACCTCGCGGCCGCTGCCCGAAGACCGTGAGGGTGGTGGTCACTCGGGGAGTCGAGGCCAGGTCGCCGCCGATCAGGCTGAGTCCGAACTCCTCGCAGCTGTCGAGAAGCCCTCGAAAGAAGGCCTTGAAATCGAAGTTCCGAGGCGCGGCTACCGTTGCGGTTGCGAACCTCGGCCGCGCCCCCGCCGCCGCCATGTCCGAGAGGTTGACCGCGGCGAGTCGCCTCCCCAGTCTCCAGGCGGGCAGCCGGGAGCCGAAGTGCGTGCCCTCGATCTGCTGGTCGGCGGAGACCGCCCACGCTCCTCCGAGGGTGAGCCACGCGACATCGTCGCCCAGGCGGTCGACGAGCCCGCGCCGGTTGAGCTCGGTTCGGAGCCAGCCGATCAGTCGGTCCTCGGCTGTGCGTTTGGTCATCGGAGGCTCGCTGCGCCAGCCCTCAGGCGCCCCGGGCCGCTCGCGGTAGCCGGGCCTTCGTGGTCGAGGCGCGTTTTCGCGGAGGCTTCTGAACCAGCGCCAGCGCCACCGCCTGTTCGCAGTGATCGACCAGGTGCACGGTGAGGCCTTCTTTGAGGTCGCCGTCGATCTCGCTGAGGTCGCGCTCGTTCAGCTTGGGGATGACCACGGTTCGAACGCCGGCGTTTCGGGCAGCCAGGAGCTTCTCCTTCAAGCCGCCGATCGGGAGCACGTCGCCTCGCAGAGTGATCTCGCCGGTCATCGCGACGCGGCGATCGACGGGGCGTTGGGTGAGCAGCGAGACCACGGCCGCCGCGATCGTGATCCCCGCGGAGGGTCCGTCCTTGGGGATCGAACCCGCCGGAACGTGAATGTGGATGTCGTGTTTCGCGAAGAAGTCCTCGGGCGCTCCGTGCAAGAGCTTCGAGCTGCGAGCGTAGGTGATAGCCGCCTGCGCCGACTCCTTCATCACGCTTCCGAGCTGACCGGTCAACATGAGCTTGCCCCGACCGGGGACCGCCGCGACCTCGACGAAGAGCAGATCGCCGCCCACCGGCGTCCAGGCGAGTCCCGTGGCAACGCCGACGCGGTCGCGGTCGAGCAGCTCCTCGCTGAAGTGCTTGGCCGGCCCGAGAAAGTTCTCGATCGATCGAGCGGAGACCGAAACCTTCGAGCGAAGCCGCCCGCGAGCCGCCTTGACCGCTACCTTGCGGCAGATCTTGGCGATCTCGCGCTCGAGGTTTCTCAGGCCCGCCTCTTTGGTGTAGTGCCGGATGATCTTGCGAATCCCGGCGGTGGTAAAGGTCATTTGCTTTCGAGTGAGTCCGTGTTCGGCGACCTGTTTTGGGATGAGGTGCCGGGTGGCGATCTCGGTCTTTTCCTCCTCGATGTAACCGGACAGGCGGATGGTCTCCATTCGGTCACGGAATGCCGGTTGAATCGGGTAGAGCTGGTTTGCGGTGGTGATGAACATGACCTTGCTGAGGTCGTAGGCGACTCCCAGGTAGTGATCGCGGAAGTTGAAGTTCTGCTCCGGATCCAGAACTTCGAGAAGAGCGGAGGAGGGATCGCCTCGGAAATCCGTGCCGAGCTTGTCGATCTCGTCGAGCATGAAAACCGGGTTGCTGGTGCCGGCTTGCCTGAGGCTTTGCAGGATGCGTCCGGGCAAGGCGCCGACGTAGGTCCGGCGATGTCCCCGGATCTCGGCCTCGTCCCGGACCCCTCCCAGCGAGATCCGCAGGAACTTGCGATCCATGGCGCGAGCGATCGACCGGCCGAGTGAAGTCTTGCCGACGCCGGGCGGGCCGACGAAGCACAGGATCGGGCCCTTGACCTGCGGGTTGAGCTTGCGGACCGCCAGGTATTCGAGGATCCGATCCTTGACCTCGTCGAGATCGTAGTGATCCTCGTCGAGCACTTTACGGGCGCGGTCCAGGTTGAGGAGGTCCTTGCTAACGGTGGACCAGGGCAGGGCGGTCAGCCAATCGACGAAGTTACGGATGATCGCGGTCTCGGCGCTTTCCGGATGGCTGCGCTCGAGCTTCTTGAGCTGGCGCTCGAGCTCTTCGCCGGCCTCCTCGGGCAGGCCCTTGTCGGCGGCCAGCGACCGGTAGTTGTCCAGATCCTCGGCCAGATCCTCGCCCTCACCGAGCTCTTGCCGGATCGCCTTGAGCTGCTGGCGCAAGAAGTAGTCACGCTGGCTCTTGTCCATCTCGCCGCGAGCCTGTGTCGAGATCTCCTGCTGCATGGTCAGAACCTGGACCTCCCGAGCCAGCGACGTGTTGACCAACTTGAGCCTGGCGATCGGGTTGAGCGTGCGTAGGATTTCCTGAGCCTCTTCGGGTTTCAGATCCATGTTGCTGGCAACCAGGTCGGCGAGTCGACCGGGCTCTTCCAGGTTGGCCGCGATCACGACGACCTCGGGAGAGATCGCCTTGCCGAGTTGGACGACCCGGTCGAGACCGTCTTTGACGCTTCGAACCAGGGCCTCGATCTCGAGCTTGGGCTCGTCGATCGGAGGATCGCCCAGTCGTTCGATCTTTGCTTGAAGGAACGGGTCGGTCTGGCTGAAATGTCGGATTCGGGCTCGGGTGAGGCCTTGAACCAGGATCCGAATGCGGCCGTCGGGGAGTTTCAGCATGCGCATGATGACCGCGGCCGTGCCGAGGTGATAGATGTCGTCGGGTTGGGGTTCGTCGGCCTCGGGATCTTTTTGCGTCGCCAGCATGACGATCCGGTTGGCGGTCAGAGCCTCGTCAACCGCGAGAACACTCTTGTCGCGCCCAATCGAAAGGGGCACGATGATGAACGGGAAGACGACGGTGTCCTTGAGCGGCAGCACCGGCAGCAGATCGGGCAGGCTGATCAGCTCTTCTTCGTTTTCGGCGTTGGCGTTACTCACGGTCTCCTCCCTCGGCTCTCTCCACTTGCAGTTGAAACGGCCGGTTGCGCTGGTCGGCCAGGACCGGGAACTCGATACGCAGGACGCCGTGATCTAGAACCGCCCGCCCCTGGCGAGGATTGACGGTCGCGGCCAGCTCGACGCTTCTTTCGATTCTGCCCCACCGACGCTCGACGCAAAGGAAGCTGCCGGACTTGACGGCTCGATCGCTAGCGATCTTTTCTCCAGTGACGGTTACCCGACCGCCCGAAGCCGTAACGTCGAGGTCTTCGGGTGCAACGCCGGGCACTTCGACGAAGACACAGATCTTGGTTTCGGTCTGGACGACGTCCACGCGGGTCGGCGCCTTCGGACCCTCGGTGAGATCCTGGGCGAGCTCCGATTCGCTCTCCAACAGTCGGTCGAGCTCGGACTTGATCTGGCCGACGATCTGGATCGTAGTCAAGCGGGTCGCCATCTCGCGTTCAGTCTCGATTGACCAGTTTCTGAAGCTCTTCCATGAAGGCGTCCACGTCCTCGAACTTTCGGTACACCGAAGCGAAGCGCACGTAGGCGACCTGGTCGAGATCCTTGAGTCGCGCCATGATCAGGGCTCCGATCTGCCGGGTGGAGATTTCGCGATCCTCCTGCTCATGGAGTTCCTGCTCGACGGCTTCGACAATCTCCTGAAGCTCGGTGACCGTGATCGGCCGCTTTTGGCAAGCTCGATGGAGCCCGGCGAGGAGCTTCTTGCGGTCGAAATCTTCACGCGAGCCATCGTTCTTGACCACCATATAGGGGATGTCTTCGATTTCTTCATACGAGGTGAACCTGCGGCCGCAGCTCAGGCACTCGCGGCGCCGGCGCACCGCCAGCCCGTCCCGGCTTTCGCGGGAATCGACGACGCGGTCCTTGAGTTCTCCGCAGAAAGGACACTTCACAGATTCAAAGCTCCAAGCCGAGCACCCGGCTGGTCAACCTTCGGATCTCAAGGCGAGATTGAGACTCAGCAGCAACTCGTCCGTGGAGGAGCGGTCGAGCTCGACGCGGACATCTCGGGTCACCCGGACGATCTCTCCATCCGCGTCCTCGAGCGTCAGCCGGACGGCGAGCCGCTGCGTTCGTTCGAAGTCGGATGCCGGAAGGCGCAGAAGAAGATCCCGACGCAAGGGCTTGGCAGGCTCGCTCGGCGCGAGCGTGGGTTGCGGTTCGGCGACTGCCGACGGGGTCGCCGCCCGCCGTCGTCTCCGGCCTGTGTCGGTGCTTTTGGGGCTCTCGGTGGAGGCCTTCGCGGGTGCGGGGAGTGGGGGCGTCGGCGCCTTGGGCGCGGCCGGCACCGCGATCTTCGCGCTCGGTCGCTCCGTCGGGGAACCTCCGGGCGTCATCTCCAGCTGGTCGCGGAGCGAAAGCAACGTCAGTCTCGAGATTCCGCGGAGGGTCTCGAACACTCCGTTCCCGGTCAGAGCCGATGCCTCGAAGCTCTCCCAGCCGTTGTTGTTGAGAGCGGCGTCCAGATCTTCGACGGTCAGAACATCGTCGAGGTCGCGCTTGTTGTACTGGAGCACCAGGGGAACGTTGGGGAGTTCAAGACCGAGCTCCTCCAGGTTCTCACCGAGATTGGCCAGGGCCTCGATATTCGACTGGGCCATCGGAACCTGCGAATCCGCGACGAACACAACGCCGTCCACCCCTTTGAGTACCAGCTTGCGAGTGGTGTTGTAGAAGACCTGTCCAGGAACTGTGTAGAGCTGGATCTTGGTGCGAAAGCCGGCCACCGATCCGACGTCGAGCGGGAGAAGATCGAAAAAGAGGGTCCGGTCCGTCTGGGTCTCGAGAGAGACCATCTCGCCTCGGGAGTTGTTCTTGGTGTGGCCGTAGATGTACTGCAGGTTGGTGGTCTTTCCGCATAGACCAGGCCCGTAGTAGACGATCTTTGCCGTCATTTGCATCGTGGAGTAGTTGAAGAACGCCATTTTGTGGAGCCCTGGTAGCAACCGGAAATCCGCGTGCTGCCACGCTGGAACGGCGGTGTGATCTTAGCATCGGGGCCACCTCGCCCCGGTCGAAAACGGCCGCCGCCGCCGCTCGAGACCATCGATCCTGGCCGCCGGCTAGGGTAGAATGATAGGTCAGACGCCGCACAGTGGTGCGTGCACTGGAACTGTATTCGCGCTTTTGACGCGCGTTGCCGAGACCCAAGATGACCAGCAACGGAGCATCCTCGACCCGCCGGCCTTCCCCGGACGCACCGCCGACACCTCCGGCCGCGGAATCGGGTCTCAACTCTCGGGATCGCGAGATCCTCAAGGACATCGTTCGGGCTTTCATTCTCAACGGCGAGCCGGTGAGCTCCCGCTCGGTCGCCAAGGCCGGGCGCCACTCACTTTCGGCCGCCACGATCCGAAACGTAATGGCTGATTTGGAGGACCTGGGTTATCTGAGCCAGCCTCACACCTCGGCCGGAAGGGTACCGACGCGCAGCGGGTATCACTTCTACATCGACGCGTTGATGAGAAATCGCTCGGTGTCGGCCAAGGCGCGCCGGACGATCGACGAAACGCTGGCGGGACCCAGCGGAGTCGAAGAGATGATGACCTCCGCGAGTCAGCTGCTTTCGGACCTCACCCAGCAGATCGGCATCGTAGTGACGCCCACTGTCGCCCGTTCCACGCTGCGCGCAATCGACTTCGTCAACCTCTCCGGCTGCAAGGTCTTGTGCGTTCTGGTCAGCGCCGGGGGCTTCGTGGACAACAAGGTCATCGAAACACCGGAGCCCATCGCCCGCCGGGACCTGATCCGGATATCCAACTACCTCACCGACCACTTTGCGGGCAAGACCCTGCGCCAGATCCGCGACGAACTGATCGATCTCATGGCCGAGGACCGGTCCAAGGTGGACCGGCTGCTGGGGCGCACGATCGAGCTCGCTCAGATGGCGTTTGCCGACAAGGGAACCCAGGCGGTGCTGGTCGAGGGCACCACGACCGTCCTGAATCAACCGGAGCTCTCCGATCTCGACCGCATTCGGCGCCTCCTTGGAACGTTTGCCGACAAGGCGACGCTGGTCCGCGTGCTCAACCGGCTGATCGAGGGACCCGGAGTGCGCGTGGTGATCGGGAGGGACAGCGACCTGACGTCAGAACTCAATTTCAGCCTGGTTGCGACCTCCTACGACGTGGGCAATCGAAACGTCGGCAAGTTGGGTATCTTCGGGCCCTCCCGGATGGACTACCAGCGGGTCATTCCGATCGTCGAGTACTTCGGAGAGAGAATCGGCCAGGCCCTGGAACAGACGTTCTCCGACGGCGACGAGGGAACCGGGCGATGACCATAAACGATGAGCGGTTCAATCCGGAGGAGATCGAGACCGAAGAGCTGGACCTGGATAGCGGGGAAGAGGCGTCGATCGAGGACGCCATGGAAGAGGCTCTGAAAGCGGTCGAGAAGAGCCACACGGACGAATCGGACGACGCCCCGTTCGGTCCCTCGGAGTCGAGCGATCTCGACGTCCTCAGGCAAGAAGTCAAGGAGCTCCGCGATCGCTCAATGAGGACGTTGGCGGATTTCGACAACTTCCGCAAACGAGTCGAACGGGAACGCGGCGAACAACGCAGGTATGCCGGCGCCGAAGTTCTCCGCGACGTTCTTGGGGTGATCGACAACCTGGAGCGCGCCCTCGAAGCCAGCGGCGGCGTCGACGAGCTTCGCGAGGGAGTCGAGCTGATTCTCCGGCAGATGGCCGACCTTCTGAAGCAGCACGGCGTCGAGCGGGTGCCTTCCGACGGGCGTTTCGACCCCGCGGCCCAAGAGGCGGTGGTCAGGCACGAGAGCGAGGAGGTCGATGAACCGATGGTCGTCAAGCAGCTCCAGGCCGGGTATTGGCTCCGAGATCGGCTACTACGACCTGCGCTCGTCGAGGTCGCGGTTCCCGCCGCACCGATGATCGCGAACGACACCGGCGACGATTCGGACGCCTGACGTGGCGAAGATTCTAGGCATCGACCTCGGCACGACCAACAGCTGCGTGGCGGTTGTCGATGTGGCCGCACCCAGGGTCCTTGCGAATCGTGAGGGGGCGCGAACCACTGCGTCGATTGTCGCCTTTACGGAAGACGGCGATCGCCTGGTGGGGCAGATCGCCAAGCGGCAGGCAATCACCAATCCCCAGAACACGGTCTTTGCGGTCAAGCGGTTGATCGGGCGCAAGTTCGGCGACCCCGAGGTCCAGCGCGCGCGGGAGATCCTGCCCTACCCGCTGGTGGAGGCCGCCAACGGCGATGTCAAGATCCAGGTGCGCGACCGGCAGTACAGTCCGGAAGAGATCTCGGCATTCATCCTGCGTGAGATCAAGGTGTTTGCGGACGAGGTTCTGGGTGAAGAGGTCAAGGAGGCGATCATCACGGTCCCGGCCTACTTCAACGACTCCCAGCGCCAGGCCACCCGAGACGCCGGCAGGGTTGCCGGGCTCGAGGTGCTGCGCATCATCAACGAGCCGACCGCGGCGGCGCTTTCCTACGGCATGGACCGCGAGGACTCTGCCGACGTCATCGCGGTCTACGACCTCGGCGGTGGGACCTTCGACATCTCGATTCTCGAACTCTCGCAGGGCATCTTTGAAGTCAAGGCGACTGCCGGGGACACGTTCCTCGGAGGCGAGGATTTCGATCAGCGCATCATGGACTGGTTGATCGAAGAGTTTCGCAAGGAGACTTCGATCGACCTGCGCCGTGACCGGATGGCGCTCCAGCGCTTGAAGGAGTCCGCCGAGCGAGCCAAGTGCGAACTGTCGGCCTCGGAGGAGGCGCCGATCAATCTACCCTTCATCTCGGCCGACGACAGCGGCCCCCGACACCTGTCGCGAACCTTGACCCGCGGGCACTTCGAAGAGCTGGTGCGAGACCTGGTCGAGCGGACCGAGGCGCCATGTCGAGAGGCCATGGAGGCCGCGGGCCTGTCGGCCGGGCAGATCGGCGAGGTATTGATGGTGGGCGGGCAGACCCGAACCCCGATGGTGGGGCGCGCTGTCGAGGCCATGTTCGGGCGAGCCCCGAATCGCGAGCTCAACCCGGACGAGGTGGTGGCCATGGGCGCAGCGATTCAAGGCGGAATCCTGCGCGGCGACATCAAAGACATCGTGCTCCTCGACGTGACCCCGCTGACCCTGGGAGTCGAGACGCACGGCGGCCTGTTCACCAAGCTGATCGAGCGCAATTCGACCATTCCGACCAAGGCCACGCAGATCTTCACGACCGTGGTCGACAACCAGGACACGGTCGAGATCCACGTTCTGCAGGGTGAGCGCGAGCTCTCCGCCGAGAACAAATCGCTGGGCCGTTTCGAGCTGGTCGGTATCCCGGCCGCTCCGAGAGGAGTACCGCAGATCGAAGTCAGCTTCGCGATCGATTCCAACGGCATCGTCAACGTCTCCGCGCGGGACATGGCGACCAACAAGTCGCAAGGTCTGCAGATCAACCCGGCGGGTGGGTTGACCAAGGATGAAATCGAGCGTCTGGTGCAGGAGGCCGAAGATCACGGTCGCGAAGACAACCAGCGCCGGGAGATCCGCCGGCTCAAGAATCGCCTCGAGGGCTTGATCTACACCAACGAGCGGGTGTTCGAGCAGTTTCAGAAGATGCTCGCTGCCGAAGACCGGCGCAGGGTGCGTGAGACCTTGATTCAAGCCCGTATGGCGCTTGCCAACGATGACCGAGCCGATCTCGAGGCCGCGATGTTCGACCTCAACAGCGTGTCGAGACAGTTGTCAGAGCTGATGCTGGAGAACATCGAAGAGTCGGGGGTCTGAACCCGGGCGGGGGTCTGATGCCGGCGGTACGCGACTACTACGAGATTCTGGCCATCGATCGCGAGGCCTCGCAGCGAGAGGTGAAAGCCGCCTACCGCAAGCTCGCGGTGCGATTTCACCCGGACCGTAACCCGGGCGACAAGCAAGCGGAGGAGAAGTTCAAGGAGGCCGCAGAGGCCTATGCGGTGCTTTCGGACACCGACAAGAGGGCGCGCTATGACCGCTTCGGTCACCGAGCCGTGGCCGGTGGCGGCTTCAGCGGCTTCGATCCGACGGTGTTCGGCGATTTCTCGGACATCCTGGGTGACTTCTTCGGCTTCGGCTTCGGCGACATGTTCGGTCGCGGCCGGCGCGCGGGAACCGGTCAGCCGGGCGCCGATCTGCGCTACGAGCTTCACATCGAGCTCGAGAAGGCGGCCTTCGGCGCCGAAGAGACGCTTGAGATTCCTCGGCTCGAGACCTGCCCGGACTGTTCCGGGTCGGGAAGCGCCGCCGGCGCGAAGGCTGAGTCCTGCCAGGCGTGCGCCGGACAGGGACAGGTGCGATTTACCCAGGGCTTCTTCACCGTGGCCCGCACTTGCCCGCAATGTGGTGGTGAGGGGCGGGTGGTCACCAATCCCTGTGGTGGCTGTCGGGGCGAAGGCCGGGTGGAGCGGCGTCGCAAGATCCAGGTGAAGATTCCGGCCGGCGTCGACAACGGGACTCGGTTGCGCCTCACGGGCGAGGGCGAGCACGGTCGCAGGGGCGGTCCGACCGGAGATCTGTACGTGGATATCGGCGTCGAGCCACACGAGGTCTTTCTGCGAGAGGGTCCCCATGTCCTCAGCGAGCTGGAGCTGGCGTTTCCCCAAGCCGTGCTCGGCGCCGAAGTCGAGGTCGAGACGCTTCATGGTTCCGAAAAACTGAGCGTTCCTCCAGGGACTCGTGACGGAACGCGGTTTCAGCTCAAAGGTAAGGGCATCGAGCAACTCAACGGTTTCGGCAAGGGCGATCACGTTGTCGTGGCCCGGCTGTCGGTGCCCCATCCGAAGAACCTCACCGACGAGCAGCTCGATCTGCTGCGCGATCTGGCGGAGCTCGAGGGGGTCGAGGTCAAGGAAGGGCGTCGCGTTCTCGACCGGGTCAAGGATCTGTTCGGCTGATCGAGCGGGCCAATTCCGCCAGCGGGCCGAGAGCGCGAGCTCGATGAGCGGCTGCGTCGCCCTGACCCTTCGCGTGCCGACGGCGCATGCCGAGTTGGCCGCGGCCGAGCTGTGGGCTCGAGGAACGCTCGGCCTCGAGGTTCGCGACGAGCGCGCGAGCGTCGTTCTGGTCGCCTATTTTGAACCCGAGCGGTTCGAGGCTGAGGGCTGGGCGCCAGGCGGCCGAGCCTTGCAGGGCGGGCGTGCCGAGGTGCTGTCGCTCGAGCGATTGGAGGAGCGCGATTGGCTGGCCGATTACCGTCGAGGTGCGGTTCCGTTTGCGCTGGGTTCACGGTTCTGGGTCGATCCCGGGGAGCCGAGCGTGGACGACCGCGGGGAGGAGGCTCCGGATGGGCGGTGCCTGCTGCGCCTGCCGGCGCGGACAGCCTTCGGCACCGGTTCCCACGAGAGCACGCGGCTGGCGGTCGATCTCGTCGAGACGCTTCCGCTGGCGGGCCGGAAAGTCCTGGATGTCGGGGCTGGGTCCGGGGTGCTGTCCTTCGTGGCGTACGAACTGGGCGCGGCACTCGTGGTCGCTGTGGAGAGCGATCCGGCGGCCGCCTTGGTGGCGTGCCAAAACCAGGCGTTGAATCGCCGCACGTTCCCGCTCGCGGCGAGCCGAGTAGAGGCTCTGACGGAAGCGCCGCTTTTCGACCTGGCGCTGGTGAACGTGATCCCGGAGTTGATCGAACCTGATCTCCCGGTGATTGCGCGCCGGCTCGAGCCGGGCGCCGCGGCGGTCTTCTCGGGCTGTCTGCTGGAGCGCGGCCAGGCCTACCGGTCGACGCTCGCGCGCCACGGTTTCGGGCTTCTTCGCCAGCTGGATTGTGGCGAATGGACGGCCTTCCTGACCGTCTGGGAGCACCGTTGACCACGGTCTTCGTGCCCGCCGGCGACTGGGAATCCGAGCGCCTCGAGCTTTGCGGGGCCGAGTATCACCACCTCTTTCGCGTCAGCCGGCTGGCAGCCGGGGCGAGGTTGAGAGTTGCCAACGGTCGGGGGCGCGCTCGCGACGGAGTGATCGAGACGGTACATCGGGACCGGGCGGGGATTCGCTTGGGAGACGAAATCGCCGGCAACGAACCGGAAGCGGTGGTCGAGTTGTTGGTCGCCGCGCCCAGAAAACCGCGCGCCGAGTGGCTGGTAGAGAAGACCACCGAGCTGGGAGTGCGCGCGGTCCGATTCGTGCGCTGCGGCCGAGGGCCACGAACCTACGGGCCGGGAACATTCGACCGGTTCCACCGCATCGCTCGCTCGGCTGCCGAACAGTGCGAACGTTCGTGGTTGCCCGAGATCACCGGCATGCACGAGTGGAGTGATATCTGGCGTCTCGTCGGGGCGGCGGGGCAGGGGTTGATCCTCGATCGCTCGGGTGGGCCCTGGGCCTCGATGTCTTCTTTTCGATCGGTCGCGGTTCTGGTCGGTCCGGAAGGGGGATGGTCCCCGGCCGAGCTGGCCGAAAGCGCGCGGCACGGGCTGCTGAGCGCCTCCCTGGGTCCGCGCACGCTTCGGGTCGAGACGGCTGCCGTGGTGGCGGTTTCGCGCTGCGTAAACGCGCATTGACACCTCTTGAAGGCGGCCGATAGGCTCGCGAAGCAGTCCTAAGGCGCTCAACCTGAAGTTTTTCAGGCGATTCCCGCCGATCCAGCCGGGAGCAAAACAATGAATATCAACGATCTTCTCAAAATCGCGGTCGAGCGCCGGGCGTCGGATCTTCACTTGAAAGTCGGCAGCCATCCGGTGATCCGCGTCGATGGCGACTTGCAGCCCCTGATCGACGTCAAGCGGCTGATGCAGGAAGACACGGTGGCGATGGCCTTCTCGATGATGAACTCGCGCCAGAAGCAGCGGTTCAAAGAGGAGTTGGAGCTCGACATTGCCTACTCGGTCCCCGGTCTCGGCCGCTTTCGCTGCAACGTGTTCCAGCAGCGGGGCTCCGCGGGTCTTGTGCTGCGCGTGATTCCCGCCGGTGTCTTGTCGATTCGCGAATTGATGCTGCCCAAAGTGCTCGAGAAGATCTGTAGCGAGCGGCGTGGGCTGGTCCTATGCACGGGCACCACCGGGTCGGGCAAGTCGACGACCCTGGCGTCGATGATCGACCACATCAACTCGCACCGGACCGAGCACATCATGACGATCGAGGATCCGATCGAGTTCCTCCATCGCGACAAGAAGTCGATCGTCAATCAGAGAGAGGTGGATGTCGATACCAGCGGATTCGCGAGCGCGTTGCGTTCCGCCCTGCGCCAGGATCCCGATGTGATCCTGGTCGGCGAGATGCGCGACTACGAGACCATCGAGACCGCACTACTCGCGGCCGAAACCGGTCACCTGGTCTTTTCCACGCTTCACACCCTGGATGCGACCGAAACAGTCAACCGAGTGATTTCGGTGTTTCCGCCTCACCAGCAAAAGCAGATCCGAATTCAACTGGCTCAGGTCATGCGCTCGGTGATCTCGCTTCGCCTGGTCCCTCGGGCCGACGGAACCGGTCGGGTTCCCGCCGCCGAGGTGATGATCGCGACCGGCTACATTCGAGAGTGCATCGAAAACAAGGAAAAGACCAAATACATTCGCGAGCAGATCGCCTTGGGTACCAGTCAGTACGGCATGCAGACCTTCGACCAGTCGCTCTATCAGCTCTACAAGGGCGGTCTTATCACGTTGGACGAAGCGCTCAAGCGGGCCTCGAATCCCGACGAGTTCAAGCTCAAGATCCAGGGAGTGCAGTTCACGGCCGACGTCTCTCGCGAGCAGATGGAGTCGACGCTCGAGCTGGCCGAAGACTCCGATCCGACCGCGGGGGATTCCCCTTTCGAGGTCGAGCGCTTTGGCGACGGGTAGGAGCCGACAGCTCGGACCTCAGGCCTGCTTTGAAAAAGCGCTCGATCTGTTGAGTCGCAGGCCACACTTTCGCCGGGAGCTCGAGAGAAAGCTGTTGATGCGTGAATTTGACAGAGGCGACGTCGCCTCGGCGCTCGATCGCGCCGCCGAGAAGGGATTGCTTGATGACCTCGAGTGCGCGCGGGAACTGGCTCGCGTGCGAGTCGAGTACCGACACGAGGGGCCGGCCAAGCTGTATGCCACTCTGGCTCGGCGCGGCGCGGATTCCGAGACCGCCCGCCAAGTTGTCGATGAGCGGTTCTCCGGCGGCGAGTCGGAGCCCATGCGGGCCGCGGCGGGCAAGTGGCTACGCGGTCATTCCTGGGATCCAGATCGCCTAGCGAGGCACTTGAGCCGCAAGGGGTATTCCAAGAGCGCGATTCTGGCGAGCCTTGGAGAGTTGCAGCCCGAGAACAGCCGGTCTCATGGGAGCGAGCGGGGTCGATGAAGAGCTCGGACGTACGGACGTCGTTTCTCGAATACTTCGGGGACCGCGGTCACCGGGTGGTGGCGAGCGCGCCCCTGGTGCCCCATGGTGATCGGACGCTCCTTTTCACCAATGCCGGCATGGTTCCCTTCAAGGACTTCTTTCTGGGAGCCGAGGATCCGCCTTCGCCGCGCGCCGTCAGCGTGCAGAAATGCATGCGCGTCTCGGGCAAGCATAACGATCTCGAGAACGTCGGTCCGAGTCACCGGCACCACACCTTTTTTGAGATGCTCGGCAACTTCTCGTTCGGCGACTACTTCAAGGAGGAGGCGATCCGGTTCGGCTGGGAGTTGGTCACCGAGGGCTGGGGTATTCCGGCCGACCGGCTTTTCGCGACGGTCTTCGAGGAGGACGACGAGGCCGTCGCACTGTGGGCGAAGTTGAGCAGCCTGCCGCCGGAGCGCATTCTGCGCTGCGGCGCCAAGGACAACTTCTGGGCGATGGGAGATACTGGTCCGTGCGGTCCGTGCAGCGAGATCTTCGTCGATCTCCACCCTTCGCGACCCGCGGTCGATTGGCATCAGGGCAGCGAGAGCGGACGGTATCTCGAGATCTGGAACCTGGTCTTCATGCAGTTCGAACGCCAGGCCGACGGCGCGTTGAATCCGCTTCCGAACCCGTCGATCGACACGGGTGCCGGACTGGAGCGAGTCGCGGCCGTGTTGCAGGACGTCGAATCGAACTACGACTCTGATCTGTTTCACCCGGTGATCGCGGCGACCGCGAGCCTCGCCGGGGTCGGTTACGGGGCGTTGCCGGAAAGAGACGTCGATATGAGGGTCATCGCGGATCATCTGCGCGCAGTGAGCTTTCTTCTGGCGGACGGTGTCATTCCGAGCAACGAGGGACGGGGCTACGTCTTGCGCAGGATCCTGCGCCGGGCCGTTCGCCACGGGATGAGCCTCGGTTTCGACGAGCCGTTTCTGGGTAGGCTACTGCCGGTCCTTTCCGAGGTGATGGCCGGCCCTTATCCGGAGCTCGGGAAGGCGCAGGCGGCCTCTGTGGAGACCCTATCGAGCGAGGAGAGGAAGTTTCTGGGGACCCTCGCGGCTGGCTCCCGGCAGGTGCAGGACGCGATCGACGGGCTGCGCTCTACCGGGAGTCGGGTTCTGGACGGGGAGAGCGTGTTTCGCCTCTATGACACTTTCGGACTGCCTATCGAGATCATCCGCGAGATCGCGGAGGAAGAACAGATCGAGGTGGACGAGAGCGGTTTCGCTCGAGCCCTGGAAGGGCAGCGGAAGCGCTCGCGAGCGGCGGCGGATGGAGGTCATCGGCAGCTGGGTGAGGCCGGCAGCCGCCTGCTAGAGACGGTCAGCGGGGAAACGCCTTTTTTCGGCTACTCGGAACTGGTCCTGGAAGAAGCGTCGGTCCTGGCGCTGGCCCGCGACGGACAAGGCTCGGCCGAGCTGCCGGATCGGATTTCGGCGGGCGAGGAGGGCATCGCGGTCTTGTCGGCAACGCCCTTCTATGCCGAAGCGGGTGGCCAGCTCGGGGATCGGGGCTGGCTGCGCTGGTCCGGAGGCGAGGCCGAGGTGGTAGACGTCCAGAAAGAGAAGGGCCTGGTCTTCCACTTTGTCCGGGTCACCGACGGAGAGCTGGCCCGCGGAGCCCGCGTCGTCGCCGAGGTCGATTCGGCTTGGCGCAAGCCGACCCAGCGCAACCACACCGCCACGCACCTGTTGCACGCCGCTCTCCGGCACGTTCTCGGAGAAGGAGTGCGGCAGGCGGGCTCGCTGGTGGCGCCGGATCGCCTGCGCTTCGACTTCACATTCGGCCGGCCGCTCGAAGCCGAAGAGCTGACCACGATCGAGGACATCGTGAACGCGTGGGTGCTCGAAGCCCGCGCGACCGAGATCACCGCCGACCGTGACTTCGATGAAGCCGTCGCCGCCGGAGCCATGGCGCTCTTCGGCGAGAAGTATGGCGACCGGGTTCGAACCGTCGGAGTGCCGTTCCTGTCGATCGCCCGCTCGCGAAGCGGCGAGCCGCAGCAGGTGCGGAGTCTAGAGCTATGCGGCGGCTGCCATGTCGCGAACACCGGTGAGGTCGGACTGTTCACGATCACCTCCGAGCGCGGAGTCGCTTCGGGAGTTCGACGGATCGAGGCGCTAACCGGTGTCGGCGCTCGCGACCTTGCCAGGGAGAGGGCCGGGCTGGTTCATTCACTCGCCTCGACTCTCTCGGTAACCGAGGATCGATTGCCGCTCGAGGTCGTCGCGCTGGCCGAGCGTGGGCGTGAGCTCGAGCGGGAGGTTTCCCGGTTGCGCATGAAGATGGTCTCAGGCAGCGACGCTTCCGGCGAGGAAGTCGATGTTGATGGCGTCAAGGTGCTGGTGCGCGAGGTGCCGGCGGCGCCGGTCGGAGAGATCCGCAGCATGGCCGACGTTCTCAAGGCCCGAATCGGATCCGGAGTCGTGGTTCTGGGTAGCCGGGACCGCGGCAAGGTGCATCTGGTGGCGACGGTATCGGCGGATCTGGTCGATCGGGTGCACGCCGGCAAGCTCGCGGGATCGGTGGCCGCCCGGGTCGGCGGCCGGGGCGGCGGCAAGGCCGACTTCGCCCAGGCCGGCGGCAAGAACGCTGACCAGCTTCCCGGCGCGCTCCAGGCGGTTCCCGAGATCGTACGAGAGCAGCTGGCGGCGGCCGGAGACGCCTCTTGATCGCGAGGCTCGTGGGCCCGTGCCTGGCGGTGGTGAGCCTCGGGAGCGCCGCGATAGCGGAAGTACGGGTCGTCGAGCGCCCTGACGGCTCGACCTACGTGTACAACATTCCCAGCCGCCGGCCGACGGCGAGAACCACAAAGTCGACCGAGTGGGCTGCCGACGTCGCTCCCGAGGCGCTTAACGCGATCGTCACCCGTCATGCCAAGAGCGCGGAACTCGAGCCCGATCTCGTCCGAGCCGTGATCCAGGTGGAATCTTCCTTCAACCCGCGCGCCCGCTCACACAAGGGCGCTATGGGCCTGATGCAGGTCATGCCGGTCACCGCGACCATGTATTCGGTGTCCGATCCGTACGATCCGGATCAGAACGTTGGCGCGGGTACCCGGTACCTGCGCAAGATGCTCAACTCGTTCGGCACCCTCGAACTCGCCCTCGCGGCCTACAACGCCGGGCCGACGGCGGTGACGCGCTTCGGCGGCGTGCCGCCGTATCCCGAGACCCGTGACTACGTCGAGAAGGTCATGCGCCTGTACCGCGGAGACGACAAGTATTCCCTTGTCGGCTCGGCGTACGCGCGGCGCGGTCGCAAGACCTATCTTCGTCGCGATGCGAGAGGTCGCCTGCTCATGACCACGAGTCCTCCGGGCGGGTGACGGGTAGCCGATGATCGTCAACCTACCCAATGTTCTCTCCCTGGTTCGAATCCTCTTGGTGCCGCTTCTCGTGGCGGTTTTGCTGACCAAGTTCGAGGGCAAAGAGTTCGTCGGACTGGGGGTTTTTCTCCTGGCTTCGCTGACCGATTTTCTGGACGGATTCATCGCGCGGCGCCGGAAGATGGTCACCAAGCTCGGCAAGCTCCTGGATCCGGCTGCTGACAAGATCCTCAACTCGGCCGCGCTCATCGCCCTGGTCGAGATCGACCTGGCTCCCGCCTGGATGGTGGTAGCGATCATCGCCCGGGAGTTTGCCGTCTCGGCTCTGCGCAGCGTGGCGGCCAGTGACAACGTCGTGATGGCCGCGATCGCTTCGGCGAAGATCAAGACCGTCACTCAAATGGTCGCCATCTCGCTGCTGATCATCTACGAGCGCCTCGGCAGCTTCGAGCACCTGGCTCCGCTTTCGCTCTGGGTAGCTATGCTGACCAGCCTGTACTCGGGGTTCGAGTATTTCTTCAGGCTCGGACCACGGCTCTTCGGGTCGGATCGCGCCAAGAGTTGATGCTGCATCCTTCCCTTCGGAGCCTGGCGCGCTTCGCTCGTCGCCGCTACAGACTAATCTTTGCGGTCACGGCTGTTCTGTGCGTGGCGAGCCTGCTGGCGGCGTCTCGGTTGCGCTTTGATACCGACGTGCTGGGCCTGCTGCCCAAAAATGAGCCGGTCGTGAAGAACTTCCGCGAGGGCCTCGAGGATTTTGGCAGCGTCGACTATCTGCTGGTGGCGGTGCGTTTGCCCGAAGGAGTCGTGATCGATCCCTATGAGACTTTCGTGCGCATGCTCGGTGAACGACTCGAGGCGCTGGATCAACTCACCGAAGTCGAGTACAAGATCGGCAGCCTCGAAGAGCTGCTCGAGGCCTTCTTGCCCCGGTCTTTTCTCTTCCTGTCCCCGGACGCCTTGGAGGATCTTGCCGGGTCGTTTTCCGATGAATCCCTCGAGCGTCGAGCGGCCGAGATCCGACGTCTGATCACGACGCCGAAGATGCTGGCGCAAAAAGACTTGACCTTGCTCGATCCTTTGGGCGTGGCCCCCGTTCTCATCGAGCATTTGCAGAGCTCCCGCGCCGGAGTCTCGCTCGACTGGCAGAGCGGCTTCTTTCTGTCTCGCGATCGAAGGATGATGCTCATCCTGGCCAAGCCGACGGGGCCGCCGCAGGACGTCGACTTTTCGCGAAGGCTGGTGGTGTCCGTCGAAAGCGAGGTCTCGACCGCGCTTTTGGAGTGGCGCGCCGGATTCGGCGACGAGCCGCCGCCTGATCCACAGGTAGACCTGGGAGGCCGACACGTCATCGGAGTCGCAGACGCTGGTTTGATCCAGTCGGACATGATCGTCAACGTCGTCACCTCCATGGCCGGCGTCTTGGTCCTTTTTCTGTTCGCTTTTCGGCGTTTCGGCCTCCTCGCCTACGCCTTCTTGCCGCTGGCATGCGGGCTGGTGCTGACCTTCGGTTTCGCGGCCCTGGCGTTCGGGACGGTCAGCGCGGCGACCAGCGGCGTGGCGGCGCTTTTGATCGGGTTAGGCATCGACTTCGTGATCGTCTCCTACGGCAGATTCGTCGAGGAGCGCCAGAGAGGTCACGACCTGGATGAAGCGCTGGCGCTGATGAGCGGATCCTCGGGGCGCGCTGTCGTCGTCGGCGGCATCACCAGCGCCGCGACCTTCTACGCCTTCGCGGTGACCGACTTCACGGGTCTGTTTCAGATGGGGGTTCTGACCGGAACCGGCATGATCGTGTGCATGCTCTCCGTGTTGTTTCTGCTTCCTTCGATGCTGGCTTGGGCCGAAGATCGTCACCAGCGAAAGCGTTCGCTGCCGCGGTTTTATCTGCATGGGCTGGGAAGCGGCCGCCTGATCGGCTTCGCGATTCGGTTCCCGAGAGCGGTGCTGATCTCCGGCCTCCTGCTGACCGCGGTCGCGGCCTGGGGCTTGCGCGAGCTCGAGTTCGAAGACAGCGTTCGCTCGATGCGCCCGCAGGGCAATCCCGGAGTTGCCGTGCGCGACGAAGTGGCCGAGCGCTTCGGAGTGGGCTTCGATCAGATGATGCTGATCGTCTCCGGCGCCGAGATCGAGGATGTGCTGGATCGGGTGAGCCGAGGCGAGAGAGCAGCCCGCAAGCTGATCACCGAGGGGGTCCTTCAGGACGTCGATTCGATAGCTTCGCTCCTGCCGCCGCCGGTCGTGCAGAAAGAGGCCTTGGCCTGGCTCGCGGCGGCGCGCGAAGATCGTCTCGACCGTTCTCGAATCGATCGAGTCTTCAGGGAGGCCCTGATTCGCCAGGGGATGAGACCCGACGCCTTCGAGAAGGGGCTGGCGCTCATCGGCAGCGCGATAGCTCGCGACGAGCCACTCTCGGTCGTCGAGCTCGAAGAGGATCCTCAGGGTCGAAAGCTTCTGCGCCGCTATCTTCGAAGGACCGCCGGCGGCTGGAAGAGCGTGGCCTACCTGCACCCACCTCCCAGGAGTTGGCGCAGGGAAGCGCCGCCGGAGGCTCTGGCCCTGGCCGACGACCTGGGCGAAGGGGCCATCCTGACCGGCGCCAACGTCATCAGTCGCTACATGCGGGAACGGGTCTTGAAGGACGCGGTCTTTGCCGCGGTGCTCGGCTTCGCCATCGTGGCAATTCTGCTGTTCCTGGACTACCGCCGGGTTCGAGCGACCGCTCTTTCCCTGGGACCCCTGCTTATCGGCATCGTGTGGATGCTGGGCGCGATGGGATGGCTCGGGCTGCCGATGAACTTCATGAATGTCTTCGTGAGCACGATGATCATCGGCATCGGCGTCGACTACGGTGTTCACATGGTGCATCGGCACCGGGAGTTCGCCGGCAAGAGCGCCGAGCGTCACCGTCAGGGCCTGGTCGAGACCGGCAAGGCGATCACGCTGGCGGCGCTGTCGACGGTCGTGGGTTTCGGCTCGCTGTCGCTGTCCCACTTTCCGGGTCTGAAATCGATGGGGCTGGTGGCGATCCTCGGCGCGGTCGCGACG
The DNA here is from genome assembly GCA_945787635.1 of Thermoanaerobaculia bacterium. GTDB lineage: Bacteria > Acidobacteriota > Thermoanaerobaculia > Multivoradales > JAHEKO01 > CALZIK01. The sequence continues at coordinate 129,924 of CALZIK010000146.1, forward strand.
TCGGTCGTGGCGATCACGCTTCTGCCGGCGTTCTTGACCTGGCGGGAAGAAGCCTCGGAATAGAAGCCGGGGACACCTTGTTCCAGGTGTCCCCTCGCGACTGGTTTTGCCGCGGGACTCTGGCGTGACCCGCGCCGATAGTGTCGCGCCGGACGGTCCCTGCGCGAGCGAAGAGAGGCTCGCTCCGGGACCGTCCGCCGCTCCTTCAGCGCTCCTTCGGCGGGCGGGTCGAAGATGCGATCGGAGGTGGGAGTCGGGGACGTCTTTCTCGAGGTGTCCCCACAGGATTGGTTCTGCCGCGGGACTCTGGGGTGACCCGCGCCGATAGTGTCGCGTCGGACGGTCCCTGCGCGAGCGAAGAGAGGCTCGCTCCGGGACCGACCGCCGCTCCTTCAGCGGGCGGGTCGAGGAGGCTCGGATGCGGAAACTGGGGACATCACCAAGAGAGCGTCCGCGAGATTCTTCGAATCGCCGCGACGAGCGCCTCCGGAACCTCTTCCTGCAGGAAATGCCCGGCCTGGGTTCGCGTGACGCGGGCGTTGGGGAGGTGTTTTTCGTGTCGGTCCAGAAGATTGCCGAGAATCGGGTCGCGAAGGCCCCAGACGAGCTCGATCGGACCCTCGAAGGACCGAACCCAGGCTTCGCCTCGGCGCAGGAGTCCGACGCTGGGGTGGTCGGGGGCGTTCGGGACCATCCGGGCGAGGCCTAGCGGGGCCGCGCGTCGGCGCCAGCCGCGCAAGGGCCAGCGGTAGGCGCGGGCGACGTCTCCCGAGATCGACCGGGGGTCGCCCTGGGTGCGATGAAGGCTTCGGAGCGGAAATCCGCCCAGCCGGAAAGCCAGAGTGCTGACGACCGGTCGGGCGGCAAAGCGGTGAAATGCCTTCCCTCGAGGTTCTTGCGGCACGAGCACCGAAGTGTTGGCGAGAACCAGGCCCGCGATGCGGTCGGGAGCGTGGTCGCCGAGCAGAGCGACCAGCGGTCCACCCCAGTCCTGGCCCACGAGGATGACTCGCTCGAGCCCGAGCCGGTCGAACAGCTCCGCCAGGGCGTTTCTGTGCCGCTCGAGCGTATGGTTCGCGGTTCTGGGTGGCTTGTCGGAGAGCCCGAAGCCGAGCAGGTCGGGGGCGATGACCCTCGAGTCGGGTAGCTCGGCGATGACCTTGCGCCACAAAAAGCTCCAGGTCGGATTGCCGTGCTGTAGCCAGACGGCGGTTTTGGAGCGCGGCCCATGATCGATCAAGCTGAGGTCGAGCCCACTATTGGGCGCCCGTTCGAGAGCGACCGAAGTCCGATCGAACGGGAGGTGGTTCTCGAGGAACCGTGGCAGCTCGGGAGACGCCGTCACGTGTCGCCTCGCACCCGGTGGAGGCGCATCAGGTTGGTCAGCGGACGGTCGCGAATCGGAACGCCCATGAGGACGACGATGGTGTCGCCCTTTCGGACCAGTTTTGCCGCGAGGAGCTCGCGATCGACCCGATCCACCACTTCGTCATGATGCTCCACCGCGGCTTCGAGAAGCAGGGGCCGAACGCCCCAGACGAGCTGGACTCTGCGGGCGACCCTGGGTTCTGTGGTCAGGACGCAGATCGGGGTTTCGGGGCGGTAGCGGGCAATCGCTCGAGCGGTGAAGCCACCCTGGCTGAAGGCCACGATCTGCCGCACCTTGAGGTTTTTCGTGGAGAACACCGCGGCTGCGGAAACCACGTCGGCCAGCGCGGAGGAGTCGCGCGGCAGATTCGCGGGAGCGATCGGTTCGACCGCGCGCTCCCGGGTGCGGGTGCTGGAGCGATGCGCCTCCGCTTCCCGGATGATCCGCGACATCGTCTTGACGGCCTCGATCGGATACCGGCCGGCAGCGGTCTCGCCGGAGAGCATCAGGGCGTCGGCGCCGTCGAAGACTGCGTTGGCCACGTCCGAGGACTCGGCCCGGGTGGGTCGCGGGTTTTGCATCATCGATTCGAGCATCTGGGTGGCCACGATCACCGGTTTGGCGTGGACCCGGCCGGACTCGATGATCTGCTTTTGCAGTACCGGCACGCGGTGGAGCGGAACTTCCACCCCGAGGTCTCCCCGGGCGACCATCACCGCGTCGGCGCTCGCGACGATCTCGTCGAGGTGCTCGATCGCGCGCGCCCGCTCGAGCTTGGCGATGAGGGGCGTTTCGCCACCGGCTCTCCGGATCAGTCGTCGAAGCGCGCGGAGGTCTTCGGCGGTGCCGACGTAGCTGGCGGCGATGTAGTCGACGTCGAGCTCGACCGCGAGCTTGATATCGGAGCGATCTTTTTTGCTGATGGCGAACGGCATATCGCTGTCGGGCAGGTTGATGCCCTTGCGGCTCGAGACCTTGCCGCCGTTGACGACCTTGGCGACAAACCGGAGGTCTGCCTCCTTGGTCACCTTCAGTTCGACCAGGCCGTCGCCGATCAGGAATCGGTCCCCAGGCTTGAGGTACTCGAGCAGATCGACATCGTCCACCGGAAGATCGACCTCGGTGTCCGGTGCTCCTATGACCACCCTCTGACCGCGGCGCAGGGTGCGCGGAGCTTCGAGCCGGCCGAGCCGGTAGCGGGGTCCCATGAGATCGAGAATCACCGGCACGTGCAGGCGAAGCTCGGCGCTGAGGGCTCGCACCCGCGCCACGGCGTCGCGATGCTCCCGGCCGCTGCCGTGCGACAGATTGATGCGAATCGCGTCGGCGCCCGCCTTCAAGAGGCGCTTCAAGGATCGCGGATCGGCCGTCGCGGGTCCGATCGTGGCGACGATCTTGGCATGAAGATCCATGGCGGCGAGTATAAGGGCCGCGGTCCGACCTGGCCGCGCGCCGCTTTGCCGGAAGCGCGAGAGCGAGGTACGATCTCCAACCGATGTTCGACGGACTCCAAGACCGGTTGCAGGGTGTTTTTCGGAAGCTCAAGGGCGAGGGCCGGGTTTCGCGCGAGGTGCTCGACGGCGCGCTGCGCGAGATCCGGATGGCACTGCTCGAGGCGGACGTCAATTACAAGGTCGTCAAGACCTTCGTCGAGAAGATCCGCGAGCAGGCGGAAGGCCAAAAGGTAATCGAGAGCCTCACCCCGGCACAGCAGGTCGTCAAGATCGTCCACGCCGAGCTGGCAGCACTGCTGGGCGACAAAGGCGAGCCGCTGCGCACCAAGGGAAGCCCGGGCGTCATCCTGCTTTGCGGGCTTCAGGGCTCGGGCAAGACGACCACCGCCGGCAAGCTGGCCGGCCATCTCAAGGCGCAAGGGCGAAACCCGATCTTGATCGCGGCGGACCTGCAGCGGGCCGCAGCGGTCGAGCAGCTGCGACAGGTGGGAAAGTCGGTGGACACTCCGGTGCTGGCGCCGGAAAACGAGAGTCGGGACGTGGTCGCCTTCGTGGCGGGCGCGATCACCCAGGCCCGCGAGCTCGGACGCGACGTCGCGATCGTCGATACCGCGGGCCGGCTGCATATCGACGAAGAGTTGATGACCGAGTTGGGAAAACTGGTCACTCGGGTTTCGCCGACGGAGACGCTTTTCGTGGCCGATGCGATGACCGGACAGGATGCGGTCCGCAGCGCCCAGGCATTCTCTGGAGCTCTGCCGGTCACGGGAATCATCCTGACCAAGCTCGATGGCGACACCCGAGGTGGCGCCGCGTTGTCCGTGCGCGCGGTGACCGGTCAGCCGATCCGGCTGGTCGGTGTCGGCGAAAAGCTCGGCGACCTGGAGGAGTTCCACCCCGACCGAATGGCTTCTCGGATCCTGGGCATGGGCGACGTGCTGAGCCTGATCGAGAAGGCGGAGCAGGGCCTGGATTCGGCCGAGAGCCGCCGCCTGGCGGAACGGCTGGCCAAGCGGGAGTTCACGCTCGAAGACCTGAGAGACCAGCTGCGCCAGATGCGCAAGCTGGGACCCCTGTCCCAGCTCATGTCGGCGCTGCCCAAAGGAGGACCGCTCAAGGGTTTCGACCCGTCGGCGATCGACGAGAAGAAGCTCAAGCGGGTCGAGGCGATCATCGATTCGATGACCTCTCCCGAGAGGCGAAAGCCGACCGCGCTCAACGCCAGCCGCAAGCGCCGGATCGCGCGCGGATCGGGAACCACCGTCCAGGAAATCAACCAGCTCGTCAAGCAGTACCGGATGATGCAGAAAATGGTCAAGGGGATGAAGGGAAGCTGGCTGCGCAAGGCCATGGGTGGCGGTTGAGCCCACCTCGGAGCCAAGAGCTGCCTGCCGGGCCCCTTTTCTGCTACACTTTGCCGCTCTCGGCGCGTCCCGGAGCGAGGCCCCGTCGATCGGCGGCACTGGCTCGGACGCGTCTCCGCGCTGCGGTCAGCAGCAGTAATCGTCAGAGAAGGTAATCGAAAGAATGCTTAAGATCAGACTCAAGAGAGTGGGCAACCGTAACCGGCCCTTCTACCGCATCGTGGTTTCCGATTCCCGCAAGACGCCGACAAGCTCCGCTCTCGAAGAGCTCGGGCACTACGACCCGACCCAGGGTACGGAGGACGCCAAGCTCGTGGTCGATCGAATCGAGCACTGGGTGGGCCAGGGCGCCAGGATGTCGCCGACGGTCGCCAAGTTGGTTCGGCGCCAGAAGAAATCGGCCGCATGACCATGGCTGGAATCAGAGACGATCTGTCCGAGGTTGTGACGCTTCTGGTAGACGAACCACGCGAAGTGGTCATCACCGAGGGCTCCGGCGACCAGGGCCCGCGGCTCGACCTGAGCGTCGCGGAAGGTGATCTTGGCAAGGTCATCGGCCGCCAGGGTCGTACCGCGCGCGCACTGCGCAGGGTGCTGGCCGCGCGAGCCTCCCGCGGCGAAACGCCGTGGGAGCTGAAGATCCTGGACGACTAGTCGAGTTCCGCGCGCCGAGCGCGTAGGCGAGAGTTCGATGGCTAGCGGCGAGAAGCCGGCATTCGTGGCAGTCGGCAGGATCCACCGGCCGCACGGGGTCAAGGGCGAGGTGGTGGTCGAGGTGCTGAGCGACAACCCGAGCCGATTCGAGCCCGGGTCGAAGCTACTGGCGCGCCGGGAGGGCGATCGCTCCACGAAGCCTCTCGAGATTCTGTCGTCTCGTCCTCATCGCGGCGTATTGCTGGTTCTCTTCGAGGGGTTCGAAGAGCGGGACGAGGCCGCCGGGTTGAGGGGCGTGGAGCTTCTGATCGCCTCCTCGGATGTGGCTGAGGCGCCCGACGGCGAGTACTACTTTTTCGACCTTGTCGGTTGCGTCTGCATCGATCGCGTGGCAGGGGAATTGGGGGAAGTGATTTCGATTCGCGAGGACGGCGGCGGACTGCTGCTCGAAGTCAGAGACCGGCGTCGCACCGTTCTGGTGCCGTTCGTGCGCGACTACATTCGCTCGGTCGCGATCGAACGAAAAGTGATCGAGCTCGACTTGCCCGATGGATTGCTGGAGATATGCGCGTCACCGTCCTGACTATCTTCCCCGAGCTGTTCTCCGATTTTGTGCGGACGAGCCTGGTGGGGCGCGCGGTGGTCGCGGGCGATCTGAGGATCGATATCGTCGATCTGCGTGACTTCACCGAGGATCCCCATCGAGTCGTCGATGACGCGCCCTATGGCGGCGGGGCGGGCATGGTGATGTTGGCCGAGCCCTGGATTCGCGCCGTGCGCGCCGTGACCGCCGGTCGAGACGCTCACCGCGTGTTGCTTTCTCCCATCGGATGTCCTTTGAACGACGCCAGCGTTCGATCCCTCGCCGAGCAACCGGATCTGGTCCTTCTGTGCGGCCGTTACGAGGGCCTCGACGACCGCGTGCGAGCCACGGTCGTGGACCAGGAGATTTCGTTGGGAGACTTCGTGCTCTCCGGCGGCGAGGTAGCGGCCATGGCGGTCATCGAGGCGGTGTCGAGACAGATTCCGGGGGTCGTCGGTGACCCGGCGTCGGTCGAGCAAGACAGCTTCCGGGACGGTCTGCTGGACCATCCGCACTACACCCGGCCCCGAGAGGTCGCCGGACTGGCGGTCCCCGAGGTGTTGGTCTCAGGCGACCACGCCGCCATCGCGCGGTGGCGCCGCAAGGAGGCCTTGCGGAACACCTTACGACGCCGGCCGGAGCTGCTCGAACCTTCGCGATTGTCGGCCGAGGACCGTTCCTTGCTCGAGGAAGTCCGCCGGGAAGTGGAATGAGCTGACCGGGCCGTACCGGCGGCGAGACATGATAGAGTTCATCGCCGCTCGTACAGAGCGCATCCATAGTAGTGGAGACAAGGAATGCATACCCTAATCGAAGTCGAGAGCCCGTTTCTGCGCTCCGACATTCCCGATTTTCGAGCCGGTGACACGGTCAAGGTCCACGTCAAGGTCGCCGAGGGCGACAAAGAGCGAATTCAGATCTTCCAAGGCGTCGTGATTGCCCGCCGCGGCAGTGGAACCCGAGAGACGTTCACGGTCCGCAAAATGTCCGGCGGAATGGGCGTGGAAAGGGTATTCCCCTTGCACACTCCCACGATCGAGAAGATCGAGGTCATTCGGCGAGGCAAGGTTCGACGAGCAAAGCTCTATTACCTGCGCGACCTGCGGGGTAAGGCGGCGCGAATCGACGAACGGCGCGACGATCGGGAACGCAATACATCCGGAAGCTGACGTTCGCCGCCTCGCCGCGGAGGATTTAGTGCGGTGAGCCTGGTTCATTTGGGCGTGGAGTCGTTTCGGCTTCGCTTGGTTGCGGCCCTGGAGTCGGAGTTGAGCCACGCTGGCTACGACCGGATCGCCGGCGTTGACGAAGCCGGACGCGGATGCCTGGCCGGACCAGTGGTCGCGGCTGCGGTCGTCCCGCACCCCGATCGGCTGATCCCCGGCGTCACCGACAGCAAGAAGCTCAGCGCGTCCAGGCGCGAGTGGCTTGCCGACCGGATTCGGGAGACCTCATTGAGCTGGAAGGTCGTGGCGGTGAGCGCGGAGGTCATCGATCGGGTCAACATTCTGGAGGCGACCAAGCGCGCGATGAGTCGAGCCCTGGCGGGATTGGTGCCCAGGCCGGAGATCGCCCTCATCGACGCGGTGCCTCTCAAAGTTCCCGGAGTTCCTTGCCTGCCCCTGGTTCGAGGTGATTACATCAGCTATGCAATCGCATCGGCCTCGATTCTGGCCAAGGTTCGCCGCGACGAGATGATGACTCAACTGGACCGAGACTACCCGCAATACGGTTTTGCCGCCCACAAGGGCTATGCGGCGGCGACTCATCTGAGCGCGCTGCGGGAATTCGGACCGAGTGTGCAGCACCGGCTGACTTTCCACTCGGTCCTGCCGTCGAGGCGTGGGCAAGGTAGAGATCGAGCCCGAAGGAGCGACGCTCGTGGCGCTTAGGCGAAGGTCGGCCCTCCAGGCCGCCGAAAAATTGGTCGCCCGCGGTCGTTTGGATGCCGCGGTGAAGCAGTACAAGAAGGCGCTCGAAGACAGCCCCGACGATACCGGCACGCTCAATCGGCTCGGGGACCTCTACGCTCGTCTCAACCGTGTCAACGAGGCCGTCGAGATGTTCTCGACCGCGGCCAGGCACTTCACCAGGGAGGGCTTCTTCGTCAAGGCGATCGCGATCTACAAAAAGATCATTCGCCTCGATCCAACCCTTATCCGCGTGTATGAGACCCTCGCCGACCTCTATCACCGACAGGGGTTGGTGAACGAGGCCCGCGCCCAGTACCAGGTGGTTGCCGACTACTACCGGCAGTCAGCCGATGAGCGGGCGCTGGTAGCGGTCTACGAGAAGCTGGTGGATCTCGAGCCCAGCAACCCTACCCATCGGCTGAAGCTCGCCGAGTTCTACTGCACGGCGAATCGGACTCAGGATGCGATGGAGCAGTACCAGAGTATCGCCACCTTCATGCTCCAGCACGGCAAGGTCGAGGAGGCTTTCAAGGTCTATCTGGGGGCCTTTGAGCTCAAGGTGGACGACCTCGGCTTCGTGACCGACGTGATCGTTCAACTGACCGATTTCGGACACCAAGACGTTGCGCGCCGACTGCTGGATCACGCGATCCAGCGAAATCCCGACGCGACACGGGTGGCAGAGCTGGTCGACCTTCCGCTCGTGGACACGGTGGAACGGCGGGGAACCGCGGATTCGGCCGAAGACGAGTCTCCGGTCGAGGTGAGCGCTGCTGCCGAGGAGGACCGCCTTGCGATCGCGGATCCGGACTCCGGTGCGGACCTGGCCGGTCTGGAAGAGGCCGGAGCCGACGCGGGTTCTCGGGAGCTCGAGGTCGTCGAACTCGCCGATCTTGATTTGCTCGAGCCGGCGCCTACCGGTGTCGACGCGCCTTCCCCGACGGACGCTCCCTACGTAGCGACCGATCGCGATGAAACCGGCGAGTTCGAGATCGACCTGGACGAGATCGAGGATTTGGAGGAGGTTGTCGCCGCCGTCGTCGAAGCGGAGTCGCCCGGCGATTCCACCGAAGCGATGCTGGCACCGGAGACAGAGGATTCAGCCGAGCTGGCCGAGGTGACCGACCCGGAGTCCGTGGCTCGCGCCGAAGAACTGCTCACCGAGGCGAATGTGCTTTCGAACTACGGTCTCGAAAAGAAAGCCGTCGAGTTGCTCGAGACCGCCCTCGAGCTGGTTCCCGGGCATTTGGACGCCGGAGAGCTTCTGCTGCATCTTCACCACGAGGCCGGCCGCTCCGAAGCCGTCGTCGAAGTCGCGCAGCTCTTCATCACCGCTGGCTCTCTCTCCGAACCTCTGACAGAACTGCTCGGGGACTGGGGGTACCGCCTGCAGGACGGAGAGCTGCGCGCTCCCGCCGTCGAAGCGCAGGAGCCCGAGCGTCTTCCGGTCGAAGTCGCGCAGGCTCCGGCGGCCGATATCCGTCTCGATTGGTTAGATGAGGGTGGGGAAGCCTCGCCGAAGGACGACGCGGATGTTTTCGGTGAAGAGGACGAGTTCTTCGATCTCGCGGCTGAGCTCGAAGAAGAGCTCCTGGCCGAAGAGTCCAGATCCGGCGGCGAAGCCTTGCCACAACTGGAAGAGCAGTCGATTGAGGAGATTGTGGAGGGCTTTAAGCAAGGCGTGGCCGAAACGCTCTCGAGCGAGGACTACGACACCCACTTCAACCTGGGCATCGCGTATCGAGAGATGGGCCTCGTCGACGAGGCGATCGGCGAGTTTCAGCTCGCCGCCAAATCCAACCAGTACCTCGTCGATTGCTGTTCACTGCTGGGAGCGTCCTTCCTGGAGAAAGGTTTCCCTGATCTCGCGGTCAAGTGGTACGAGCGGGGTCTCAAGGCCCCCGGCGCCTCCGACGAAGAGAAGCTCGGCCTGCTCTATGAGCTCGGCAATCTCTATCTGACCACCGGCAATCGCGAGACCGCCAAGGAAACCTTCGCCGAGATCTACGGGGCCAATTCGAACTATCGCGACGTCGTCGCCAAGCTCGAAGAGCTGCGCTAGGTACCTCGGCAGGTCCCACCGTGAAGGAGATCAAACCCGGCTGGATAGCCGCGGCTGTTGTCGGCGTGATTGCCGTCGTGTTCCTGCTGGTGCGGGCGAGCGAGACCATCGCGCCGAAACCGGTGGCGTTGTGGGTCGCCGTCCAGGCCTCGGACTCGGCCGTTGCGGTGGCGGGACCGGTACATCTGCCGCCCGGAGAGGCCTTCAGGCTCCACGCCGTGGTCGAGGCCGAGACGATCTCGGGCGAGCGCGTCTACTACACCGAGGCGGAGGAACTCGAGTTGGGCGGCGACCGGGTGCCGGCGGCGGTGCTGCGGCGATGGAATCGGTCGCTCGAGCCTCGGATTCTATGGTTTACGGTGGACGGCTCGCCTCCGTTTCGGGAGCTGACCGGTGACGAGAAGCTGCGCGAACCCAACTTCAAGGAGACGTTTCGCTCGGACTGGGCACAAGCCTGGGCGGTACCCGGAGACCTGCGTCCCGCGGTCGAGAACTACCTTCCGGGTGCAGACCGGGTGGATCGGGCGCCGCGTTTCGGCACCCAGCGCTTTCATGTCCGGATGGAGTTCTTTGCTGAGAAGGGCGCCCTGGTGCCCGAGTACCGCCTCAAGTCCTGGGGCGCGGAAGCGCTGCTCGAGCACAGCTCCGAGTTCCCGACGGTGGTGGCGAGCCTCGACGGCTCCCTCGCGGTTCCTTCGCGCGTCTTCGGGCTGCCTCAGCTCGAGGTATCAGGCGATCCCCCGGCGGCGGGGCTCGAGACGCTCTTGGCGGACTGGACGCGAAGGCTCTTGGCCTTTTCCCGAATCTCGGTGCTCGCCGAGTGGCTGCGGGAGCGCGGCACAAGCTGGGAGGCGCTCGAATGGAGCGCGATCGAGATCGGCGCTTCCGAGGCCGCGGTTGGGCCCGGTGACCTCTTGCGGGTCGGGAATCGCATCGTTTTTATTCTCGAAGACAGAGGAGACGAGGGCCGGCTCGACTACGAAGACCTATGCCTCGACTTTGACCGTGGTGCCCGAGTGCTGCCGCTGGGCAGCGTGTTCACGGGCGAGGGACTGGTCGACTGGGCAGCCGCCCCGGCGCACCGCTAGCCGTTTGTTGACGGGGCCTGATAGAACGTCGAACCAGGGAGAAAACGGAATGACGATAGCCATCACATTGATCGAAGGAGACGGCATCGGGCCGGAGGTCACCGCAGCCACGGTTCGCGTGCTCGAGGCCACTGGAGTCGATTTCGAGTGGGAGCCTCATCCGGCCGGAGTAGCCGCCATGGACGAGCATGGCGAGCCGCTGCCGGAAGCGCTGGTCGAGTCGGTTCGGCGTAACAAGGTGGCGCTCAAGGGGCCGGTGACGACTCCTGTCGGTCGTGGATTTCGCTCGGTCAACGTTCAACTCCGCAAGCGCCTGGATCTGTTCGCCGCCCTTCGGCCGATCCAGACGCTGCCGGCGATTCCCGGACACTTCGGCAACGTGGACTTGGTGGTCGTGCGCGAGAACACGGAAGGCCTTTACAGCGGCCTAGAGCACGAAGTGGTGCCGGGAGTCGTCGAAAGCCTCAAGATCATCACCCGCGCCGCCTCGACGCGAATCGCGCGCTTCGCCTTCGAGCATGCCCGCGCCCAGGGTCGCAAACGGATTACCGCCGTTCACAAGGCGAACATCATGAAGCTCTCGGACGGCCTGTTCCTGCAGTGCTTCCGCGAGGTCGCCGAGGAATACCCCGACATTCGAGCCGATGATCGGATCGTCGACAACATGGCCATGCAGGTCGTGGTCAGGCCCCTGAAGTACGACGTTCTGGTGCTGCCCAATCTCTACGGCGACATCCTGTCCGACCTGTGCGCGGGCCTGGTGGGCGGCCTCGGTGTCGTGCCGGGTGCGAACTTCGGCGAAGGCATCGCGGTCTTCGAAGCGGTTCACGGCAGCGCCCCAGACATCGCCGGCCAAAACATTGCCAACCCGACGGCGTTGATTCGCTCGGGGGGCATGTTGCTCGAATACCTTGGCCTGAGCGAGGAGGCGAGGCGCGTACGCGCGGCGCTCGACCGGGTCATGGCGGAGCGCGGGATCAGGACCGCGGATCTCGGCGGCACCGCTTCGACGAGCGAGTTCGCCGACGCCCTGGTAGCCGAGATCGAAAGCGGCTAGACGCCGGCCCGCTCGACGGGTTCAGCCGCTTCGGATAGCGCTTCGAGGACCGCGTTCTTGGTCAGCAGCTCGCTGAACAGGAAGGGCGTTCTGTCCGGCCGATAGAGAAGATAGAATGGGATTCCGTACTTTCCGTGCTCGGCCAGGAAAGCGGCGATCGAATCGTCCCGGTTGGTCCAGTCGGCCTTCATCGGGATGACGCCGAGCCGCGCGAAAGCGCTTGCGATCTCGGGCGTTTCGAGGACCAGCCTTTCGTTGACCTTGCAGGTGAAGCACCAGTCGGCCGTGACGTCCACGAATACCAGTTCGCCGGCACCGGCGAGCCGTTCGGCCTCGATGCGATCGAAGCGGACCCAGGCGATGAGCTTTTGGATCTCGGCCGTGGTGCGCGCTCCGCCGCCGCCCTCGAGCCCGCCGGTCGCCAACCAGAGTCCGGCGATACCGGCTCCCAGAGCGCCGGCAACGCCGATCCAGCGCCACGCTCCCCGGGCGTTCGAGCGGTGGCGAATCCACACCGAGAGCGCCAGGACGAGCATCGCGATCTCGATGAAGGCGAGCCGTTCTCGCGAAACCTGGGAGGAAAGCACGTAGAGCAGCCAGACCGCCGCCGCCGCCAGGAGAAACCCCATGAAAACACGGAAGTGGTCCATCCATGCACCGGGCTTGGGAAGCAGCTTGACCGCACCTGGAGCGATCGCCAGAAGCAGGTACGGAAGCGCCATGCCGATTCCCACCGCCGTGAAAATGCTCAGGATGACGCCGCTTGTTTGAGCCAGGGCAAAGCCCACCGCCGTGCCGAGAAACGGTGCGGAGCAGGGCGTCGCCATGAGCGTGGCGAACAGCCCGGCGGTGAAGTGCGCGGGGATGCCCTCGCCTCCGGCCGCCTCGGCCCAACCGGCTAGCCGCCGCGGTAGCGGCACCTCGAACAGGCCCCAGAGATTGAGGCAAAAAAGCGTCACGATCAGCATCAGGGAGGTCACGAACACTGGCTGCTGAAACTGGACGCCCCAACCCACCGTCGCACCCGCCGCCTTCGCCCCGATCGCGGCCAGTCCAAGGGCCCAGAAGGACGCCAGGATTCCGGCCGTCGTGGCGAGCGATCCCACCACTACCGCCTTGCGATTCTGCGCGGCGCTCTTGACCAGCCCCATGAGCTTGAGAGACAGCACCGGCAAGACGCAAGGCATCGCATTGAGCAGCAGGCCGCCGAGAACACCGAGGACGAGAAAGCCAAGCAGGCCGCGAGGTGCCGGCGAGGCAGGCTCGCGTCTATCGGGCGGCACGTTCACGGTCGCCTCGGCGCTCGTGTCGGTCGAATCGGCAGCCGATGGCTCGCCGACCATGAGCTCGAGCTCGGTGGATCCGGTGACCGGTGGCAGGCACTTGCGGTCGTCGCAGGCCTGATAGCGCACCGACACCGCGAGCCTCACGGCTCCGGTAGGCGCGTTGTCTGGAACTTGCGAGTGCCCCTCGATGACGACCTGACCGTCGAACACCGACAGCTCTTCGTCGGCGAATGCAAACGACTGGAGCTCGCCTTCGGGGTAGACCATCCGGGCCGTGGGCCATCCAGGCGGTAGCTCCACCTCGGCCACGGTCGGAATCAGGTACTCGTAGGTGGGCGTGTTGCTGTTGACGTGCCAGCCGGGCTGGATGTCGAGCAGAATGTCGAGCCGCAGTGCCTCGCCCGGAGCGTAACTCGCGCGCTCGACCTGGGCTCCGACGGAGGCGCGATGGGCCAAGGCCGAAGCCTGCGCGCCGAGTGGCGTCGGTATGGCGGAGACCGTCATCAGGATGATGACGGCGATCGAGTTTGCGAGCCTGTGTTTCATATTGGGGCCGAGGAGGTGGTCGGGCCTGAGTGGGCTGGCGAAGCCTCCTCGCCAACGAATTATACGTTCGCGATCTCGCCTCGGTCTGGTTCGCTGCTATTCTTCGTCTTCATGCGGGTGTCTCAACGCGTTTCCCGACTGGCCGAGTCGGCCACCCTGGCGGTCGCCAGCCGCGCCGCGGAGCTACGCGCGCAGGGAGTCGACGTCGTGGATTGGAGTGCGGGTGAGCCCGACTTTTCTTCGCCGCCCGGCGTCGTCGCCGCCGCGATCGAGGCGCTCGGCCAGGGTCGCACCCGCTACACCAAGAACACCGGTCTTCCGGAGCTTCGCTCGGCGATCTCGAGCGATCTCGGGGAGCGGCTGGGCGGTCCGTGGACCGCGGACCAGGTGGTGGTCACGGTGGGGGCCAAAGCCGCGTTGTTCGAGTTGGCCTTGGCCCTGTTCGGGGCAGGAGACGAGGTCGTGCTGCCGAATCCGTACTGGGTCACCTTCCCGGCCCAGATCCAGTTGGCGGACGCTGAGGTTGTCGAAGTGGCCGCCCGTCCGGAGCACGGCTTCAGGGTTTCCGCGGAGGCGGTTTGCGACCGGATCTCGCCGCGAACCCGCGCCGTGCTGCTGAACTCGCCGTCGAACCCGACCGGTGCGGTCATCGCGGCGAAAGATCTGAGAGCGATTGTCGAGGAGTGCGCCTCTCGCGGGATCTATCTGATCGCCGACGAGACCTACGAGCGATTCGTGTATGACGGCGAGCCGTTTCCGAGCGCGGCGCCACTGGCCGCCGAGTTTCCCGAGACCGTGATCCTGGTCGGCTCGTTCTCGAAGACCCATGCCATGACCGGCTGGAGACTTGGCTATCTGGCGGGGCCGCAGGCGGTCGTCAAAGCGGTCGCGAAGATCCAGAGCCACGCCACCTCGAACGCCACAACGTTCGCGATGTGGGGCGCGCTCGCGGTTTTTGACGATGCCGAAGCGCGCGTCGCGGAGATGCTGCGTGAGTACCAGGCTCGCCGCGATCTTCTGCTGGCCGGCCTGGCGGGCATCCCAGGCGTCGAGTGCCCGACACCCGGTGGAGCGTTCTACGCCTTTCCCAAGGTCTCCGCGCGCTACGAGAACGGCCGGCAAGGTTCGGCCGCATTTGCAGAGTTTCTGCTGGACTCGGCGCAGGTCGCGGTCGTGCCCGGGGCGGCCTTCGGCGCCGACGAGCACATCCGGATCTCGTTCGCTTGCTCCAGCGAGCGCTTGCGCGACGGCATCGACCGGCTTTCGAAGGCCCTTGCGTGAGGACTGCCTGGAGACAGCACGACCGGACCCCGTGGCCGACCTCGGCCCGCTACCGGACGCGCTAGTATCGGGCTCTGCGACCAGAGCTCGCAAGACCCCCGCGGTCCGACCGTTCATCACTCAGGAGGAAGTTAGAAAATGAGCAGTACACGGAATCTGCTTCGAGCCTCGGCTCTGGTCTCGATGATCGCGCTGCTCGGGGCGGCCTGCACCCCCCCCAGTGCCGACCAGAGCGACTATCCGGCGACCGCGGCGGGAGCCGCGGCGTTTGTCGCCGACGTCGAAGAAGATCTGCTCGAAGAGGTCATCGGCCTGGCCAAGGCGCAGTGGGTTCAGGCAACCTACATCACCGACGATACCGAGCAGCTGGCCGCGGCGGCCTACGACGAGTACCTGGGCAAGGCGATGGACTATGCCCGCGCGTCGACCCGCTTCGACGGCCTTGAGCTGGACGCCGATCTGGAGCGAAAGCTCAAGATCCTGAAGACCGGGATGACCCTTCCGGCTCCCAGCGCCGACGAGGAAAGGACCGAGCTCGCCGGCATCGCGGCGTCGCTCGAGAGCACCTACGGGAAAGGCAAGTACTGCCCCGAGGGCGGCGAGTGCCTGGCTTTGGGCGAGCTCAGCAACACCCTGGCCACCAGCCGCGATCCGGACGAGCTCTTGGAGGTGTGGACCGGCTGGCGGACAATCTCGCCGCCGATGCGAGAGGATTATCGGAGGTTCGCCGAGCTCGGCAACAAGGGCTCCCGAGAGTTGGGGTTCGACGACCTCGGAGCGCTCTGGCGCTCCAACTACGACATGCCGCCGGATGACTTCCGAGCCGAGTTGGATCGTCTCTGGGAGCAGGTTCGTCCGCTGTACGAGCCGCTGCATTGCTACGTGAGGTCGAAGTTGACCGAGACCTACGGGGATTCGGTGGCGCCCGCGTCGGGGCCGATTCCGGCGCATCTCCTCGGCAACATGTGGGCTCAGAGCTGGGCGAACATCTACCCGATGGTCGCGCCTCCCAGCTCGGATCCCGGCTTCGACGTCACCGAGCTCCTGGATGAGAAGGAGGTGGATGAGCTCGAGATGGTGCGCTACGGCGAGCGATTCTTCACTTCGATCGGATTCGATCCCCTGCCCGATACCTTCTGGCAGCGCTCGCTCTTCACCAAGCCGGCCGACCGGGACGTCGTCTGCCATGCCAGCGCCTGGGATATTGATCAGGTCGACGACATCCGGATCAAGATGTGCATCGAACGCAATGCCGAGGACTTCTCGACGATTCACCACGAGCTGGGGCACAACTTCTATCAGCGCGCCTATAGTCGGCAGCCGTTTCTGTACCGCGAGAGCGCCAACGACGGGTTTCACGAGGGAGTGGGTGACACCGTCGCACTTTCGGTGACGCCCGACTATCTTGTTGAAGTCGGCCTGCTGGATCGGGCGCCGGATGCCTCCGCGGATCTCGGCGTGCTCATGAGAATGGCGCTCGACAAGGTCGCCTTCCTGCCCTTCGGCCTATTGGTCGATCAGTGGCGGTGGGGCGTTTTCAGCGGCGAGATAGCGCCCGATGCCTACAACGCGGCGTGGTGGGAGCTGCGTGAGAAGTACCAGGGGGTCGCTGCCCCGGTCGAGCGCAGCGAGTCGGACTTCGATCCGGGCGCCAAGTATCACGTGCCCGCCAACACTCCCTACACCCGGTACTTCCTGGCCCATATCCTGCAGTTCCAGTTCCAGAGGTCGTTGTGTGAAGCCGCGGGCTATGAAGGGCCGTTGCATCGCTGCTCGATCTACGGCAACAAGGACGCCGGAAAAAGACTGATTGAAATGTTGGAAATGGGAGCGAGCCGGCCGTGGCCCGATGCCCTCGAGGCGGTCACCGGTCAGCGGGAGATGGACGCCACCGCGATCATCGACTACTTCGCTCCGTTGCAGGAGTGGCTCGAGGGTGAGACCCAAGGTCTTTCCTGCGGGTGGAAGTGAAACTACATTCAAGTGAGGAAGCGATGATGAGATCGAGATTACAGACCTTTGCGTGCTGGTGCCTTCTGTTGAGCGCGGCGGTCTCGGCTGCCACCGCGGCGGCTGGGAGAATGAAGGGACAGGTGGCTGACAGCGCCGGGAACCCGCTCGGTGACGTAGCGATCACGGTTAAGGCCGTCGACTTCGACTACGAAAAGAGCACCGCGACCAAGAAGAACGGCAAGTTCAGTCTCACCGTCACCGATGCGAGCCGGACGTACCTCATCCGAATGGAAAAACCGGGGTACAAGCCGGTCGAAGAGCCGTTCAAGTTCGACCCCAGCACTGTGATGGATGTGAGCTGGGTGCTGCTCACCGTGGATGAGGTTTCAGAGCAGGCCGAGCAACTGCAGGCACTCGAAGCCACGGACAAGGCCACCAAGGCGTACAACGAGGGCGCGGTGGCCTACAACGCCGGAGACAGCGATGCTGCGATTGGGCATTTTCGTGCCGCGGTCGAGGCCAACCCGGAGTTCGATCTTGCCTACGCCGCGCTAGCGCGGCTCTATCTCGAGACTGAGCAATGGAGTGACGCGCGGGGTGCGGCGGAGGGCTTCTTGGCAGTCAAACCCGACGATCCCGTCGGCCTGCAGATGCTCTATGACTCGGTCTGGGGAGCTGGCGACACCGAACAGGCGAATCAGGTGCTCGAGCAGTTGCTCGCGCTCGATTCGGGCCCCGCCGTTGCCGCGCGGATTTTCAACCAAGCGGTCGCAGCGACCAAGAACCATGACTACGCTCTCGCCGAGCGAGGGTTTTCGCGGGCACTCGAGGTCAATCCCGAGCTGTATCAGGCGCTCCTGCCGCTGGCCCAGATCTTTTTTGCCGGCGAGAAATGGCAGGCCGCGATCGACAAGGCGGAGGCCTATCTCGAACACGACCCAGGCAACGCCCGGGCGAACGTCGTGCGCTTCATGAGCTATGAGGAGCTTGGCGACTCCGCGTCGGCGGAAGCCGCGTTCACCGAGATCAAGAGCAACAGTCCCGAGGCGGCCGCCGAGCTGTTCCTGCGTGACGGCACCAACTTCTACAACAACGGTGCGGTTGCCGAGGCGACCAAGGCTGTTGAGACGTCCATGGCCTTGGATCCGAGCAATCCCCAGGTCTACTATCAACTCGGGCTCTGCTACGCTAGCTCAGGAAAAAACAGTGAGGCCAAGGCGAAGCTCCAGAAGTTCCTGGAGCTGGCGCCGGATCATCCCGAGGCGGCATCGGTGCGGGACATGTTGTCGTATCTGAACTAGTGAAAGAGAAGCGGTGTGAAGGTGGAGCTGGACGCCAAGACGTTGGCTCAGATTCGAAGAATAGGGGGCGACGACCTGCTCGGCAGGCTAGCGCGGCTCTTTCTCGAGCACACGCCGGTGCGCTTGGAGGAGATTCGCCGTGGCATCGTGGCCGGAGACTGGCCTCGAGCGGCTCTCGCGATTCACTCCCTGCGGTCGAGCTCGGTGACCCTGGGCGCCATCGAGCTGGCCGAGCGGGCCGCCGTTCTCGAGCGCCTGGCGGAGCGGGAGGAGACCGAGGCCCTGGAATCCGCCCTGCCGAGCCTCGAGGAGCACGCCCGCGCCGCGCTGCTGAGCATGCGGAGGCTCACCGGAGAATGAGCTCGTGAAGCGAGTCGCCGTCATCGAGGACAACCCGGATAACCGCTTGCTGGTGCGGGCCATCCTGGAGGACCACTACGAACTGACCGAGTTCGCGTCGGGCCAGGAGGCTCTGGACGCGATGCCCGCGGACCCACCGGACGTCATCTTGCTGGATATCTCATTGCCGGAGATGGACGGTACCGAGGTCCTCGCCATGATCCGCAAGAATGAGAACCTGCGTGACCTGCCCGTGGTCGCTCTGACCGCGCACGCCATGGTGGGCGATCGCGAACGGTTCCTGGCGGCCGGATTCGATCAGTACATCTCGAAGCCGATCCTCGAGCCGGACAAGCTGGTCGCCGTCGTCGCCGGGCTGCTCGCGGCCGGCGAGGCCTGACTCGCATGGCCCTCCTAGGGGGCGCCCGAAAGGGCGTCCGCCGGAGAGAGAAAACTGTAGCCCGCCCCGCGCTCGGTGACGATGTATCGAGGTCGGCTCGGCGCCACCTCGATCTTCTGGCGGAGGCGATGGATATGGACCCGGAGAGTGTTTTCGTCGGCACTCTGGCTCGGCCACACCCGGGCGAGGATGTAGCTGGTCAGGACCGTCTTACCGGCATTCTGCATCAGGATGTAGAGCAACTTGGTCTCGGTCGGCGTGAGCGCCAGCGGCCGGCCATTGATGATCGCTTTCTGCCGCACGAAATCGACCGAGAGGTTCTCGTCGATCTGGATCATCGCCTGCATCGTGTAGGAGAAATCGCCGATCCGCTTGAGGATCCGGCCTACCCGGGCCGTCAGCTCGGCCGGATTGAAGGGCTTGATCATGTAATCCTCGGCGTACTTTTCGATGGTCTTGACAACCGTGTCTTCGTCGTCGACCACGGTCAGCATGATCACCGGTACGTCGCTGATGTCGTGAATCCGCTGGCATAGCGACAGCCCGTCCAGCCCGGGGAGCCGGATGTCGATGATCGCCACATGCGGCAGGCCCTCGTCGTTCATGAGGTTGAGCGCCATCTCGGCGGTCTCTGCCGTCATGACCTCGTAGCCAGCCTCCTCGAAGGTCGCTGTGATCAGCTCCAAGACCTCCGGATCGTCATCGATCGCGAGGATGCGCCGTTTGCGCTCTTTCGGCTGCTCTAGAGGATTGTCTTGCATGGCGTGCCCCCGGAACGAAGAACCATTCCATTGGTTGTTGCTTTGAACATAATCATAAAGTTAATACGTAAAGAGGTCAACCGGACCTTGTAGAGGTAACACGCAGGTTTCGTCGTCGGTGGACGGGTCGTTGACGCGCATGCCGACCGGAGTGGCGATCAGCTTCTCGGCGGGCCAGGGACGCAATATTCTCCTGGCTGAATCGTCCGGAAGGCCCCCGCTCGCCAGCCACGAGGAGTAGTCCTGCGACCGCAGTATTACGGGCATCCGGCCGTGAATGGGTGCCACCACCTCGTTGGCCTCGGTGGTCATGATGACGTAGCCCGGCCGGTCGTCGGGACCCGGACTCCAGAGGCCGGCGAATCCGAAGACCGAAGAATCCGGCAGCGAAAAGTAGTAGGGCTGCCGGCTCAGCCCGATCCGGGTCCACTCGTAGAAACCGTTGGCGGGCACCAGGCAGCGACGCTCGGTGAAGCTCTCCCGAAAGAGTGGCCGTTTCTCGACGTCTTCCGATCGGGCGTTGATGACCCGCCGGCCGGCGGCGCCAGAATCACGTGGCGGCAGAGTAAAGCCCCAGATCGCGGATCTCGCTTCGGCTCCCTCGCCGGCGGCCACAACGATGAGCGACTCCTGCGACGGGGCGATGTTGAAGCGGGGCCCGATCTCGGGCACGACCTTCAGATCGAATCCTTGCGCCACCTCGCGGGGTGAAGTCAGGGTGTAGCGCCCGCACATGTATGGCACGATTTTACCTCGTCCCTGCTACGATCTCTGGCGCTTGCCGGATCGGAGAGAACCTCATGCGACAGATACTCGAGTGCGTACCCAACTTCAGTGAAGGCAGAGACCCGGAAGTGATCGGCAGGATCACGGACGCCGTCGAGCGGGTCGACGGAGTGGCGCTCCTCGACGTCGATCCGGGGAAAGCCACTCACCGGACGGTGGTTACCTTCGCCGGTGAGCCGGCCGCGGTGGTCGAGGCGGCGGTCGAAGCCGCCCGGTCGGCCGCGGAGCTCATCGATATGCGGGGCCATCGGGGCGAGCACCCCCGCTTCGGGGCGCTCGACGTCTGCCCGTTGGTACCGGTCGCCGGCATCACGATGGAGGAAACCGTCGAGTGGGCCCGCAAGCTGGCCGGGCGGCTCGGTGAGGAGGTCGGCCTGACCGTCTATTGCTACGAGAACGCGGCTTTCTCGAAAGCGCGGCGCAATCTGGCGACCGTACGCTCCGGCGAGTACGAGGGCTTGGAGCAGAAGTTGACGCTCCCGGATTGGCAGCCGGACTTCGGCCCGGCGAAGTTCAATCCCCGCTCGGGTGCCACCGCCGTCGGAGCGCGAGACTACCTGGTCGCCTATAACGTCAACCTCAACACCACGTCCTCGCGCCGCGCAAACGCGATCGCGTTCGATGTGCGCGAGCGCGGTCGAGTGAAGAGAAAGGGCGATTCCCTGACCGGACCCGTGGTGCGCGACGACGACGGCAATCCGGTCTATTCCCCGGGCAGCCTCAAGGCGGTCAAGGCGATCGGTTGGTATATCGAGGAATACGGAATCGCCCAGATCTCGATGAACCTGACCGATGTCAAGGTGACGCCGGTGCATGTCGCCTTCGACGAAGTCCGCCGGCGCGCGCGAGACAGGGGTATCAGGGTGACCGGCTCGGAACTCGTCGGGCTGGTGCCGCTCGAGGTCATGCTCGAGGCCGGCCGCCACTACCTGCGCCAGCAGGAGCGATCCGCCGGCGTGCCCGACAGCGAGATCATCAAGATCGCGGTCAAGTCGCTCGGGCTCGACGACCTGAAGCCGTTCGAGCCCGGTCGAAAGATAATCGAGTACCGGCTCCGCGCTCTCCTCGGTGGCTCCGCCAAGTTGGCTGACCGGTCGGTCGCCGAGTTCACCCAAGAGACCGCGTCCGAGTCTCCGGCCCCGGGAGGAGGATCGGTATCGGCCGCGGTCGGTGCTCTGGGCGCGGCACTGGGAACCATGGTCGCCAACCTCTCCGCTCACAAGCGCGGTTGGGACGATCGCTGGGAAGAGTTCTCCGGCTGGGCCGCCCGGGGCAAGGCGATCTACGATGCCTTGATCGGATTGATCGACGAAGACACCGAGAGTTTCAACGCGGTCATGGCCGCGCACCGGCTGCCTGCGCGCGACGAGTCCGAACGGCGTCTGCGCGATGCCGCGATCCAGGAGGCCGCTCGCCGAGCGATGGAAGTACCGCTAGAAGTCATGGAAAAGGCCCTGGAGTCGATGCCGGTGCTCGAGGCAATGGCCAAGATCGGCAATCCGGCGTCGGTCTCGGACGCCGGAGTCGGCGCGCTGTGCGCACGGGCCGCCGCCCGCGGCGCGTTCTTGAACGTCAAAATCAACGCGAGCGAACTCGCGGACGAGGCCGGGGCGAATGCCTTGATCGAGCGCGGCCGGGAGATCGAGGACCGGATCGAAGAGCTCGAGGCCGCGGTGATGGCGGCCGTCGAGGAGCGGCTGTAGCCGTGCGAAGCGCGCGGGTCGATCGCCCGCCCGCCCGCATCGTCAGGTCCCTGATCGCGTTGGCTCAACCGCGATAGACTGACTTTGAGGAGAATCCCGCCTTGAGGCCCCCAGAGATCGTCCGACTGACCCCCGGCAAGCGGGTTCTCTATCTGACCAAGGATCCGGAGCTGATTCGAAGGCAGCTTGCCGGCGAGCTCGACCTGGAGATGGCGCATCTGACGGTCGAAGACCTTCTCGACGACATCAACACGGATGCAATGACTCCGGCCTGGGTCTGTTTCTCGCACCGTCCGGAAGACATCGCGCGCGACGCCTACGCCGGCCTGATCGTCGACGGTGGACGGCTTTTCGAGCGAGATGCGCTCAAGAACGGCAACTTCGAGGTCATCGTTTCGGGTTTTCGCAAGGGGGTTGGAAGCTCCCGGGAAACCGCCGTCCAGGCCGAGAAGTGGTGCGGTATCCGGATCGCCATCGCGGCTTCTTTCGCTCCGATTCACGCGGCGAACAACATCAACCAGGGCGTGCTGATGGGCGATCACGAAATTCTCCTTCGCCTGGAAGCCGGAGCGGGCGTGCCGCTCGAAGACTTCACCTCCGGCTACGATCCGATCACGCAACTCAAGGTGCGCTCGGGCGGGCTGTTCGCATTCTCGAAGGCGCTGGCCGCGGGCGAGATCGAGCTCCCGAAGGTCGCCACCGACGCCCGGCCAATGACAATGTGCGAGAAGATTCTCGCGAGTCGATCGCTACCCGAGGTCAAGCACGTCAAGCCGGGCGACGCCCTGGTCGCGACCGTGGATGGCGGCTACTCCCATGAGTTCACCACAGCCCAGGTTCACTACTTTCTCCAGCAGGAGTATGGAGACGGGTACACACTTCAGGCTCCGGCGCGCTTTGCGGTTTTCGAAGATCACCTGATCTATGCCGACGAGGTGCCCAAGATGATGCCCTTTGTCGGCAAGATCAACACGTTGAGAGAGCTGCAGCACGTCTTTCAGGACCACTCCGCGGTGCAGGACTTCTCGGCCAAGGACGGGGTTTCGCCGGGTATCTGTCACGAGGTCGCCCGCGAAAGCCTGGTCTCACCCGGGCAGTTCATCCAGGCGACCGACAGCCACACCTGCATGGGAGGCTGCAACAACGCGCTCACCTGGGGGGTGGGCGCCACCGAGTACGCCAACCTGATCCACTCAGGATTCACCTCCGTGGAAGTGCCGGAGTCGATCCGGTTCGACCTCGTGGGAGAGCTTCGCTCCGGAGTGACCGCCAAGGACCTGATGCTCCACATCCTGCTCGAGTACGCCAAGCCGCAAAAGACCCTGAAGCGGGTGATGGAGTTCGGCGGCCCGGGGCTGGCCGGCCTGTCGATGGACGAGCGAGCCACCCTGACCAACATGGCGACCGAGTGCTCGGCGCGTACCGCCATCGTCGAGGCCGACGACAAAACCTACGACTGGATTCTGGCCCACCGGCCGGAGCTCACCCGGGAAGAGCTTGAACGAGCCTCGGTCAGCCCGGACCCGAAAGCTCACTATCACGGCGGCCGCCATACGATCGACCTGTCTCGCATGCGGCCGATGGTCGCTCATCCGGGGAATCCCGACGTCGGGATCCCCTCGGACCCCACCAACGGCGCATTTGTCGACGAGCTCGGTGATGTCCCGATCGACATCGCCTACGGCGGCAGCTGCACCGCCGGCAAGATCGACGACCTGATCTTCTACCATCGCGTGGTCAAGGAAGCGGTCGACAGCGGGCACCGGATTGCCCCCGGCGTTCAGTTCCTGATCCAGTTCGGGTCGCACGAGGTCGAGGAGTTCTGTCATCAACAAGGCTTCATCGAGACCTTCGAGCGGGCCGGGGTGAGGCTCATTCAACCGGGCTGCGGCGCCTGCATCGGTTGCGGTCCCGGAGTTTCGGACCGCGAGGATCAAGTCACCGTCTCGGCGATCAATCGAAACTACAAGGGTCGATCCGGTCCGGGACGCCTCTACCTGGCTTCGCCGCTCACGGTCGCGGCCTCCGCGTTTACCGGCAAGATCACCGCCTACCGTGCGGGCATGTTCGAGCTGGTGATCGCCTAGCTGCGCGTCGGCTCAGAGCGAAACGCTGCCGTGACCGACCAGTTTGCACCCGTGGCGTGTTCCCTACGGGGCTCATGGACAGAGAACCTTCACTTCGGGGTTGCGGCGATCGCGACGCCGGAGGGCTACCTGGTTGCGGGTCTCGGTGAGCCCTCGCGGCGGGTCTTTTTGCGATCGGCCGCGAAGCCGGTGCAGGTGTTGCCCTTGCTGTGCGCGGGTGGCCGGCAGGCCTACGCGCTCGAGCCGGAGGAGATCGCGCTGATCTGCTCGTCCCACGCGGGTACAGCCGAGCATGTCGCCAAGGTGCTCGAGCTTCTCTCACGCAACGGTCTGCGCGAAGAGGATCTCGCGTGTGGCCCTCACCCGCCGCTCTCGGTGCCGTCGGCGGAGGAGCTGCGAGAAAGTGGCCTTTCCCCCCGGCGCGCGCACAATAATTGCTCGGCCAATCACATCGGCCAGCTGCTCGCATGCCGACTGCTCGAGCTGCCGCTCGACGGCTATCATCAGCCCACCCACCCGCTGCAGGAACGCGTGCTGGAGCTGATCGGCGGCCTTGCCGGCATTGCGCCTCGTGAGATTCAAATCGGCGTCGACGGCTGCGGCCTGCCGTCGTTTCGGTTGCCGCTCGCGCACGCCGCTCGGCTGTACGCTTGCCTGGCGGATCCGGTCGCCGGCCGCGCTGGTGCCGAGATCGCCGTCGAGGTCGGAACCGCATTGGACGCTATGGCGAGCCACCCCGAGATGGTCGCCGGTCCCGGCCGATTCACCACTGAGCTGATCCGCGCGACCGGTGGCCGGGTCATCGGCAAGGAAGGCGCCGAGGGGTTCTACGGCGCGGCGGTGAGAGGGCCGGTGGCGTTGGGCGTCGCGATCAAGATCGTCGATGGCACCGAAGGCTGCAGAGACGCCGTGGTGCTCGAAGTCCTGAGGCAAGCCGGGTGCTTGAGCCACATGGAGTTCGAGCAGCTCGCGCCGTTTCAGCGAACCGAGCTACGCAACCACTCGGGAGATCTGACCGGAGAGCTGTTTGCCGACCTCGAACTGGC
This sequence comes from Thermoanaerobaculia bacterium, assembly GCA_945787635.1. Taxonomy (GTDB): domain Bacteria; phylum Acidobacteriota; class Thermoanaerobaculia; order Multivoradales; family JAHEKO01; genus CALZIK01. Next base: position 154,957 of record CALZIK010000146.1, read on the forward strand.
CGAGCTCGACGTCGAGATCAGCTCACTGGAACCGTTTGAACAGGCTGCGCACTGAACAAGGAGAATTTGTGGAACCGACGACCAAGATTCGTATCGCCCACAGCCCAGACTCGGACGATGCCTTCATGTTTTACGCACTCACGCAAGGGCTGGTCGACACCCAGGGAATCGACATCGAGCACCAGCTCGATGACATCGAGACTCTGAATCGCGCGGCCTTCGAAGGTCGCTATGAGATCACCGCGATCTCCTTTCACGCCTACCCGTATCTGGCCGACCGCTACCGGCTGATGCCCTGCGGTGCCAGCTTCGGAGACGGCTACGGGCCGGTGGTCGTCTGCGCGGAGAAGCTCGCGCGCGAGGACCTGTCGGGCAAGACCGTGGCGATCCCGGGTGAGCTGACCACCGCTCATCTCGCCCTCAAGCTGTGGAATCCCGAGGTCGAAACGACCGTGGTGGCCTTCGACAAGATTTTCGAGGCCGTGGAGTCCGGTGCGGCCGTGGCGGGCGTCGTCATTCACGAAGGCCAGCTGACCTGGGGAGATCGCGGTCTTCACGCGATCGTGGACCTCGGAGCCTGGTGGCGCGAGGAAACCGGTGGACCCCTGCCGTTGGGAGCGAATGCCATCCGTTCGGACCTTTCCGAAGAGATGCAGGTCCGCCTGTCGCGACTGCTGCGGGCGAGCATCGACTACGCTCTCGACCACCGCGAACCGGCCCTGGACTATGCGATTCGATACGCCAGGGACATCGAGCAGGATCGCGAGCGATCCGATCGGTTCGTGGGGATGTACGTGAACGAGTGGACTCGGGAGTACGGCGAGGCCGGCCGCAAGGCGGTCGAAAGGCTTCTCGCTCGCGGCTTCGAGGCGGGCGTGATCGATCGCAAGATCGAGCCCGATTTCGTCGAGATCGGGGACACCCTTCTCTAGGAGCTTGCTGAAGAACCCTGGCGGGTCGCGCGCCGCAACCCCTTGGCGCCCTTCGGGTTGCGGCGGCGTGGACCGATCTGCCACGTTGCGACTCCTCGCCGATGCTACGGCATCGACTGCGGAGTCGACGCCTCGCAGCTCGACCCACGGCGCTCGCAACGCGACCTGCCAGGGTTTTTCAGCAAGCTCCTAGGTGTCCCCTCCCGACCGGTTCTCGCCGCGCCGCAAGGTCGCCGAAACCGACCGCCTACCGCGCGTCCCTCGGTGCGATCCAAGGAAGGTCGAGCGTGAGTGCCTCTCTCTAACGCTTGAAGGGCGGCTCGAGATCGAAGGGGTGGGGCAGAAGGTCCCGGAGCGCGTACTCCACCCGCTCACCCGCGAGGTTCGCGAGGAGAATCGGGAGGTCGGGCCTGCCAAACTCGGTCAGGACCTCGAGACATTGTCCGCACGGCGGCGACGGAGGGCTGGTGTCGGTGACGACAGCGACCGCTTCGAGCCCGCGATGGCCCCGAGCCACCGCCGAGAACGTGGCTACTCGCTCGGCACACACGGTCAGACCGAAGGTGCGGTGCTCGACGTTGCAGCCCGCGAAAACAGTGCCGTCAGCCGTGGAAATCGCCGAGCCCACCTGAAAACCGCTGTACGGACAGTAGGCTCGTTGGCGCACCTCGGTGGCGGCGTCGAGAAGCTCGTTCCAGTCCATGGGCCGGTCAATCTACCATGCGAGGGCTGTGGTAACGTTTTCAATCCGAAAAGATAGGAATCCGCAGGAGGAGGTAGGCGTTGAGCAAGAAAATCGGCCGACTGACCCCGCCCAGCGACGGTCAAGAGATCACCTGGCGCGAGGGAGTCCTCGAGATTCCTGAGCGGCCCATCATCCCCTTCATCGAGGGTGACGGCATCGGTCCCGACATCTGGAGGGCCACCAAGAGCGTTCTCGACCGCGCCATCGACAAGGCATACGGCGGATCGAAGTCGATTGCCTGGCTCGAAGTGTACGCCGGCGAAAAGGCGAAGGAGACCTACGACGAGTGGCTGCCCCAAGACACGATCGACGCCCTCAAGCACTTTCGGGCGGGTATCAAGGGTCCGCTCACGACACCGGTCGGCGGCGGCTTTCGCAGCCTGAACGTGACCCTCCGGCAGGTGCTGGATCTCTACGCCTGTGTGCGACCGGTGCGTCACATCAAGGGCGTTCCCTCGCCGGTCAAAGACGCCAAGCTGGTCGATATGGTGATCTTCCGCGAGAACACCGAGGATGTCTACGCGGGTATCGAGTGGGAGGAAGGCTCGGGAGGCGCTCAGAAGCTGATCCAGTTTCTCCAGGCTGAGCTGGGCAAGCGCGTGCGCGAGGACTCGGGGATCGGCATCAAGCCCATTTCGGTCACCGGCAGCAAGCGTCTGGTTCGCAAAGCGCTCGAGTACGCGGTCGCCCAGGGTCGGACCGACGTCACGCTGATGCACAAGGGCAACATCATGAAGTACACCGAGGGTGCCTTCAAGGAATGGGGCTACCAGGTCGCTGAGGAGGAGTTCTCGGACCGGGTGGTGACCGAGGCGAGGATGTGGGACGAGCTCGGCGGAAAGCTACCCGACGGCAAGATTCTCCTCAAGGACCGGATCGCCGACGCCATGTTCCAGCAGGTTCTGTTGCGACCGGCCGAGTATCAGGTGATCGCCACCACCAATCTCAACGGCGACTATCTGTCCGACGCCCTTGCGGCGCAGGTCGGTGGGCTCGGCATGGCGCCGGGCTCGAACGAAGGCGACGGGCTGGCTCTGTTCGAGGCCACCCACGGCACCGCGCCCAAGTACGCCGGCCAGGACAAGGTCAATCCCGGCTCCCTGATTCTCTCCGGAGTGATGATGCTGCGTTGGTTGGGTTGGCACGAGGCCGCCGAGCTGGTCGAGACGGGAATCGCCGCCGCGGTGCGCGAAAAGCGCGTGACCTACGATCTGGCGCGCCAGATGAAGGGGGCGACGACGGTCAAGACCTCCGAGTTCGGGCAGACGATTGTCTCTTCGTTCTAGCGGCGTCGGTCGGGCGCGCCGGCCCGGCGAGCGGCCTGCAACCTTGCTCCGGCACCGCCGTATCGACCTCTGACGCAGCCGGCTGTCGTCGATCGCCCCATGAGCTCGAGCCCTCAACGCCGCCACGACCTGATCTGGGTCGCGGGCGGGTTGCTTGCCGTGGCGGCGTTGTTCTGGAGTTTCCCGCGCGCCTACCCGCTGTTTCCCACCGACTGGGCGATCTCGAAAGAAGAGGCGGTCGACATCGCTCTCGAGAGGAGCCGCGATCTCGGCGAGCTACCCTCGGCGCCCTATGTTCTGACCCGGCTGGACGCCTCTCCGGTCCTCGAGCCGATGCTCCAAGCCTCTTCGGCTAGCTCGGAGAGCTTGCGCGAGAGCGCCCCCGGCCGCGAGCTCATGGTCTGGGAGATCGTGGTTCACCGGCGCGACGCGCCTGCCAACGAGTGGGAGTACCGGATTCGGGTCCGCGGCGATGGAGAGGTGTCGGAGCTGCGACGCCGCGTGCCGCCCGAGGAGGCGCGCGGTGAGATCGGCGACGCGGAGGCCGGTCGCCGTGCCGCGGCGTTTCTTCTCCGGCAGGGGTTCGATCTCGAGGCCTTCGATTCGCCGCAACTGCGCCAGCGGCAGCTGCAAGCCCGGACTGACCGTTCGCTTCGGTATCGGGATCGAGAAGCGATTCTGGGGGGCGACTTCGACTACGGTCTCGAGGTCTTGTTCGCTGGGGATGAGATCACCGGGTTCGCGCGCTACTTCGATGATCCCGGGCGGGCGGCTTTTCAGCGCACCCTGCAGACGCTGACGCTCTTGCAGCAGGCGTGGATCTTCATGGCGGTCATCCTGGCGCCGCTCATCGCGATTCCCTTCGTGCGCCGCTACCATGCCGGCGAGATCGGGGTTCGCCGGGGGTTGCAGATCCTGGCGGCTTCCACGATCTGCGGCGCGGTCATTCTGGTCTTCTGCGGCCGCATCGTCTCCGCCGGCTGGACCATCGGTGTCCTGACCCGACCCCAAACCACCTTTGTGGTGGTGATCCAGCTGATGTTGCTCTATTTCTTCCCGATGGGTTTGGCCAGCTTTCTGAGCTGGTCGGTGGGTGAATCCGATTGCCGCACGAAGCATCCGCACCGGCTTGCGGCCTTCGACGCTCTCTTCCAGGGCAAGTGGCTCAACGCCACTTTCGCTCGCTCCGCGCTGCGGGGTCTGGTCGGCGGGCTGGTGATCGCCGCGGTGCTGACCGTGCTGACCTTTCTGGTGCGTGGCTACGGCGCCTGGGCTTCGACGGCGTTCCTGTTTGGTCCCTGGTGGGAATCGAGCGCCTGGTTCAGCGTGCCGCTGGTGGCGATCGCTCTGGCCTCGGGCCTCTATGGCGGGCTCTTCGGACGGTTGTTTCTGGTCTCTTACCTCGAACGCCGCGCGGGCACCTGGATGGCGGCGATCATCGCGACCCTGGTGGGCGCGTTCCTGTTCTTTCCGATCCAGTTCGTCTTTCCGACCAGCTGGGGACCGATCCTCTGGGTTTTGCCTCCTCTCGCGTTCGTCTTCCTGTTCGTCCGGTACGGCATCCTGGCCAGCATCCTGGCTCAGATCACGCTAGTCGTGGTCTTCGGCGCCGGTCCGCTGATGACATTCGACGACCCGGCCGTCCAGTTTCAGGCGACGCTCGCGCTTCTGGTCGTGGCAACGCCATTCATCGCCAGCGCGCGGTTTTTGTGGAGCGGTCGCGAGTTCCTCTATCGCTACGAGGACGTGCCTCCTCACGTGCGCCGCATCGCGGATCGCGAACGCCAGAAGGTCGAGCTCGAGACCGCGCGGCGGATCCAGACCTCGATCCTGCCCGATCTGCCACCCCAGCTCAATGGCGTCGAGATGACCCATAGCTATCTACCGGCGTCGGAGGTCGGCGGTGACTTCTACGACGTTTTGGCCCTCGAGGACGGTCGCCTGGCGGTTGCGGTCGGCGACGTCGCCGGCCACGGAGTGTCGAGCGGCCTGGTGATGTCGATGGCGAAATCGGCTCTCGCCGTGCAGGTGGCGTTCAACCCCGAGGTCGCCGCCGTGTTCACCACGTTGAACCGAATGGTCTACCAGAGCGCCCGCAAGCGCCTGCTGACAACGCTCTGCTACGCGTTGGTCGACCCCCAGAAGCGCCAGATGTTCTTTGCCAGCGCCGGCCACCTGTTTCCGTACCGGATCACGAGCCGTAAGGAAGTGCTCGCGCTCGAGTCGGTTTCGTATCCCCTGGGCGTGCGCAGCGAGATCGACGTGCGGGTTCGCTCGGCGAGCCTGGAAGGCGGCGACTATCTGTTCATGTTCAGTGACGGCGTGGTCGAAGCGCGCGACCATGGCACGGACGAGCTCTTCGGCTTCGATCGCCTCGAACGGAGCCTGGGCAGGCACTGCGGCGGCTCAGTCCAGGATCTACGCCGAGGGGTGCTTTCAGATCTCGAGGAATTCACCGGCGGAGGTCAGCGGGAAGATGACCTGACGGTGCTCGTTCTGAGAGTTCCGTAGACGATTTCCAGGGCCCCCTGAGGTGGGACCCCGCTGGCTCGGAGGCGCCGAGTGCGGGTCCCCCGGGCCGCGTGCCCGGTGATAAGCTGCGTGCCCCAGCGAACGCTTGCGGTTCACCAAATCCACGACAGATTCGCCAGGAGACGATCTTGAAGATTCACGAGTATCAAGCGAAGGAGATCCTGCGTCGATACGGCGCGGCGACTCCACGCGGCAAGATGACCCAGGACCCGGGCGAGGCCCGCGCTCTCTGCGAAGAGTTCGGCGGGCGCTGTGTCGTCAAGGCGCAAATCCACGCCGGGGGACGGGGCAAAGGCGGTGGCGTCAAGCTCGCCGGCTCGCCCGCCGAGGCCGAGGAGCTGGCCGGCCAGATCCTGGGTATGCAGCTGGTGACCAAGCAGACCGGTCCCGAGGGCCAGAAGGTCCGCCGTTTGTTGGTCGAGGAGGCCGTCGACATCGCCCAGGAGCTCTATCTCAGCGTGCTGCTCGATCGCGCCAGCGGCGTGCCCCTGGTGATGGCGTCTGCGGCGGGCGGGATGGACATCGAGGAAGTCGCCGAGTCCACGCCCGAGGCGATCGTTCGGCAGCCGATCGACCCCCATCTTGGTATCCAGCCCTTCCAGGCTCGTCGGGTGGCCCGGCGCCTGGGGCTTTCGGGAGCCACCGCCAAGCAGGCGGCCAAGCTGGTCACCTCGGTGGTCAAGGCCTACCTGGCGATGGATGCCTCGCTGGTCGAGATCAATCCTCTGCTCGTGACCGGCGATGGCGATGTCATGGCCCTGGACGCCAAGATGTCGTTCGACGACAACGCTCTCTTCCGGCATCCGGATCTCAGGGAGCTGCGTGATCGCGACGAAGAGGATCCCCTCGAAGTGGAAGCTTCAAAGCACGATCTCAACTACATCAAACTCGATGGCGAGATCGGTTGCATGGTGAACGGAGCCGGTCTGGCGATGGCAACCATGGACATCATCAAGCTCTACGGTTCGGCGCCCGCGAATTTTCTCGACGTCGGCGGCTCGGCGAGCCAGGAGGCGGTCAAGAACGCCTTTCAGATTCTGATCTCGGACGAGAGCGTCAAGGCGGTCCTGATCAACATCTTCGGCGGCATCGCCCGTACCGACCGTATCGCGCGGGGCGTGGTCGCCGCGATTGAAGAGCTCGGCGACGTTCGGGTACCGGTGGTGGTCCGACTCGAAGGGACCAACGTCGATGAGGGTCGCAGGGTCCTGCGCGACGCCGACTTCGACTTCGTCGTGGCCGAGCACATGGCCGACGCCGCGGAAAAGGTGGTAGCGGCGGCTTCTTCCAATTCAACCGGAGGTGCCTGATGGCAATCTGGGTCAACAAAGACACTCGGCTGGTGGTGCAGGGCATCACCGGTACCGAAGGCAAGTTTCACGCTCTCGGCTGTCGGGACTACGGCACCCAGGTCGTCGCCGGGGTTACCCCGGGCAAGGGTGGAGAGTCGGTCGAGGGCATTCCGGTCTTCGACTCGGTCGAAGAGGCCCGCGAGAAAGCCGGCGCCAATGCCTCGGTGATCTTCGTGCCGCCGCCGTTTGCCGCCGACGCGATCATGGAGTCGGCCGCGGCCGGAATCGAGCTCGTCGTCTGCATCACCGAAGGGGTTCCCGCGCGCGACATGCTTGCGGTAAAGGATTTCCTTCGTGATCATCCCACTCGACTGGTCGGGCCCAACTGCCCGGGCGTCATCTCGCCGGGCTCGGCCAAGATCGGAATCATGCCCGGCCATATTCATCTCGAGGGTCAGGTCGGCGTCATCAGCCGATCGGGAACGCTCACCTACGAGGCCGTCTGGCAGCTCACCAATCTGGGGCTGGGTCAATCGACTTGCGTCGGGATCGGTGGCGATCCGATCAACGGCACGAGCTTCATCGATGCGCTGGCGGCCTTCAAAGATGATCCGGAGACCCTAGGAGTGGTTCTGATCGGAGAGATCGGAGGCTCGGCCGAGGAAGAGGCCGGGGCTTGGGTGGCCAAGAACTTCAACCGGCCGGTGGTCGGATTCATTGCCGGGCAGACCGCGCCCCCGGGCCGGCGCATGGGGCACGCCGGGGCGATCGTTTCGGGCGGCAAGGGCACCGCCGTCGAAAAGATGGCGGCTCTCGAAGAGTCCGGGATCATCGTGGTGGAATCGCCGGCGGACATCGGCAAGGCGATGCAGACCGCCCTGGCCGGCTAGAGGCCGGGCGCTCGAAGGCCGACTCGACGTTCTCGGATCCCGGCATGCTGGCGCGAAGCAACAGGCTCGACGGCGAAGGTTGGCTCGCTCTGCTGGGGGGCGGCGAGTTCAGCTTCGGTGAGACCCGCACCGCCGACGCCGCCTGGCTCGGGAAGACGCCGGCCGGTCCGGTCGGATTCCTGCCCACGGCCAGCGGCTCGGCCGATTACGCGACCCATTTTTCGAGCTACGTTACGGATTCCCTTGAACGCGACGTGATCACGATTCCGATCTACCGAGGCCGCGACGGGAGGCGAGCCAAAAACCTCGATCGGATCGCCGAGGCCGGAGCGGTCTACATCGGCGGAGGGATCGCCGACGAGCTCCTCGAGGTGCTGGCGGAGTCTCCGGCGCTCGAGGCGCTCGAACGGAAAGTCAACGAGGGCGGGGTGGTGGTGGCGATCGCGGCGGCGGCTCAGGCTCTGGGGGCTCGCTGCCGCAGCCTCACCGGGCGTGAAGCGCTCAACGGCCTCGCCTGGCTACCGCGTACCGCGGTCGAGGTGAACTTCGATCCGGCGCACGACCGTAGAATCCGCGAGCTCATGGCGGCTCCTGGAATGAAGTGGGGACTCGGGCTGCCCAGCGGTTCCGCGATTCTGCTCGGGCCGGGCGGCGCGATCGAGACCGTCGGCCCGGTCATGTTGCTCGAAGACGGAGAAGGAGACTGGAAGCTCCTGCGCGCCGGGCAAGACGGCAAGACCACAATCGACGTCGATGAGGAGATGTGACGATGGAAGCTACTTTGACGATCATCAAACCCGACAGTGTCGCCGCCGGTAACGCCGGCAACATCATCGCGCACCTGGAGCGGGAAGGCTTCAAGGTCACTGCGGTCAAAAAGCTCACCTTGAGCCAGGCCCAGGCGCGAGCGTTCTACGAAGTGCACAAGGAGCGGCCTTTCTACGACAGCCTGGTCGAGTTCATGACCAGCGGGCCCTCGATGCCCGTGGCGCTCGAGCGCGACAACGCCGTCAAACACTTGCGCGCCGTGATGGGCGCGACCAACCCCGCGGAGGCCGACCAGGGCACGATTCGTTCGCTGTATGCGACCTCGATCGAAGCGAACGCCATCCATGGCAGCGACTCCGCGGAGAACGCGCAGATCGAGCTGGGCTTCTTCTTTTCGAGGGCCGAGCTGCTGGCGGGCCGAGGCTAATGTACCGGCCGGCCAACGGCGCGCCCGCGAGCTCGGTCGCCGAAGATCTCCGCGGACCCAAGCTCGGCAGATTCTGCCGTGGCTGTGGTGGGATCTACCCGCTCTACCGCGAACGGCACGATGGCAAGTCCCTCAACGGTCGCGATCACGTCTCGCCGCCGTGCACGCACGAAGGCGAGAGCTTTGACGACGGCGAGAGCTGGTGGGAAGACGCGGTGCAGGTGCTGCCTACTTGATGGCCTCGTAGATCCGGTAAGGGGGGAGGTTGCGCAGCTCGAGCTCCGCGGTAACCGTAGGGAAGTATCTCTCGAGGTGTCCGCGCAGGTACCTGCGGCCGAGATAGAACATCTGGTACGCGATGAACGTTCCCCCGGGAGCAAGGGCGTCGTGCGTGCCGGCGACGATCTTCTGTGCGACCTCGAACGGGAGCCAGAAGAAGGGCATTCCCGACAGGACGTAGTCAGGCGAGGTGAGCTCGAGTCGATCGAGGTGCTCCTGTACCTCTTCGGCCGAACCGTGAACGATCGTGAGCCTCCGATCGAGCGTTTTCTCGCCCAGCTGTTTCGCCAGGCCGGCATTCAGCTCGATAGCGAGCAGGCTGCCTTCGGGGTGCAGCCGTTCGAGCAACCGGTGGGTCAGGACGCCGGTCCCGGGACCGTACTCTACGATCAGCCGTGCCCGGCGCGGATCGACCTTCGAGGCGATGCGGTTGAGCGCGAACGAAGACGTCGGCGTCAAGGCCGCGACACCCTTCGGGTCGGCGAGAAAAGCCTTCAGATGCGTCGCGAAATACATGCCTCGAACGGGACACAATAGGTAATGCGAGTAACACTACTCTATTGTGTCCCCCTAGATCATCGCCTTCGCGCCGACGTCGGGGTTCTCGCGAACAAAGGCCACGAGCCTCGACATGTAGCTGGCGAGGCGGGGCACCTCGATGCCGGCCGTCGCGAGGTCGCGACTGGCGCGGTCGGTGGTGTAGTGGGTGGGGTGAGCGAAGTAGTCGATTGCCGCGGACGGGATCTGCATGAGCTGCTCGAGCCCGGGCAGGAAGTCGAGCGAAGCCTTGGCGAAGGAGCGGAGCGCGGGTACCCGTACGACCTTGCGGCCGGTCGCTTCGCCGACTAGGTCGATGAGCTGGTCGACGGTCAGCGGATTCGGGTCGGCTAGCTGATAGACCTCGCCCAGGGCTTCGTCGAGGCTACTTAGATGAGAGATTGCGTCGATGATGAAGTCTCTCGGCACGAGGTTGACGCATACCGAGGTCGGGTCGCCAACCACGGGTAGCAGCGCCACCACCGGCTGTCGAAGCAGCCAGCGGATCACGAAGTAGGGCCCGTCGTACTTCTGCGTAGCGCCGGTCTCGCTGTCTCCGACCACGATCGAGGGTCGGTAGACGGTCGCCGGAAGGCCCCCCTTCATGCGCGCCTGGACGTCGACTTCGGCCAGGAACTTGGTTTCCTCGTAGTAGTTGTTGAAATCCTGCCCGCGATCGAGGTCGGTCTCGCGGAAGATCCCGGCGTGCCGGCCACTGACATAGCAGGTCGAGACGTACTGAAAACGCTCGAGATCGGGGCAGTCTTCCGCGAAGTCGAGCACATTGCGAGTGCCGTCGACGTTGACCCGGATGCCGACGTCGCGCTTGACCATCAGGTCGTAGACCGCCGCCAGGTGGTAGATCTCACACACCTCGCCGGCGAGCCCGTTCTTGGAGCCGAGGCCGAGCCCGCGCTCGGTGATGTCGCCGGCAACGAGCTCGATCCGGCCGGAGAGCTCCGGTTCGCGCGCCACCAGCTCGGCTCGGCGCAGCTCGGCGAGGTGCGCGAACTTGGACTGGATCAGACAGATCGCTCGGTCTTCGCGCCGACGATCGAGGACCCGCGGAAGCAGTTCGGAGCCCAGGAAGCCGGGAAAGCCGGTGAAAAAGACCGTAGCCATGAGTGTTCCTCGAAGCGGGTTGTAAAAAGCGGTGGGCGAACTCGCCCGAGCGGCGGAAACCGTTCGCGAGAGACGGCGTTCAGTAGGTATCCTGTCACCGTATTCAGGCTCGCGCCAGTCCTCAGGAATGCAACCCGGGAGGTTCTCAGTAGATGTCTTCGAAACACAGAGTTCGGTTTCCCGGAGCCCTTGGCTCGGAGCTGGCGGGACGGCTGGAGCTTCCCCCGTTTGCGCCACGCGGGATGGTTCTGATCGCCCATTGCTTCACCTGTTCGAAAGACGCCAAAGGGATCGTGCGCATCGCCCGGACGCTGGTCGAACGCGGTTACGGAGTCTTCCGGTTCGATTTCACCGGGGTCGGCGAGAGCGGGGGTGAGTTTTCGGAAACCACCTTTTCCACCAACCTCGAGGATCTGGTGGCGGCGGCCGACTACCTTCGCGAGCAGCACCGAGCGCCCGATGTTCTCTTTGGCCACAGCCTGGGCGGCGCGGCCGTCCTCGCCGGAGCGGGGCGAGTACCCGAAGTTCGAGCAGTGGCTACCCTCGCCGCTCCCAGTGATACGCGTCACCTCGAACATAGCCTGCTTCACATGGCTCCTGAGCTGGCGCACCGGGAGGAAGTCGAGGTCGATGTCATCGGCCGCTCGGTCCGGATCGGACGGCCGCTGCTCGACGATCTGGCGGCGGTCGACCTCGAAGCCGCGATCCGCGGGCTCGAGCTGCCACTCATGATCTTCCACTCGCCGCGGGATCAGATCGTTTCGATCGAGCACGCGAGCAAGATTTACAGGGCGGCCGGACACCCGAAGAGTTTCGTCTCTCTCGACGACGCGGACCATCTCTTGCTGGCTCGCGAGTCGGACGCCGCCTATGTCGGTGAAGTCCTGGCGGCGTGGGCAGGGCGCTACGTGGCCAAAGCGGCTCGGCCGTCGCCGGACGCCGGCGAGGGCGAGGTCGTCGTCGAGAGTGGTGATTCCGGGTTTTTCAATCGGGTATTCGCGGGGACGCACCAGCTGGTCGCGGACGAGCCGCGCTCGGTCGGCGGAACCGACCGAGGCCCCACGCCGTACGGGCTGCTCCTGGCGGCGCTCGGAGCCTGCAAGTCGATGACGCTCCGGATGTACGCCGAGCGCAAGAACTGGCCGCTCGAGCGGGTCTCGGTGCGCGTCGGGCACGAGAAGATCCACGCTCGAGACTGCGATGAGTGCGACAGCGAGGAGGGGCGGGTGGACCGAATCGAGGTGGTTCTGAGGGTCGAGGGAGATCTCTCGCCCGAGCAGCGCGAGCGTCTGGCCGAGATCGCGGACCGTTGTCCGGTCCACCGCACGCTCACCTCGGAGACCGTCATCGCGACCCGTTTGGAGGCCAAGACCTGAACGCAGGGTGTCCGCTCGAGAGGACAAGACGCGGGTCGGAGGGACCGAACCAGCCCGCCGGTGCTGGCCCTTGTTTCTGGCATCTATCCTGAAAAGAAACAGGTCAGGAGGTACCTAACATGCGAAAGACCCTTATTACTCTGGCCCTGATCGCGCTGCTGCCGGTTCTCGCGGTACCGGCTGCCGAGGCGGGCGTTTTCTCTGTGGGCGCCTCCTTCGATGTCGGCGGCTTTTTCTTCGACCTCGGCTTCGGCGGCCCGCGATACTCGGTGCACGCGGGCCGGCACGTCTATCGCGTGAGCGAGCCCTTTCACTACAGCGGCTACCAATGCCATTCCGGTTGCTATCGCGGAGGTGGGTACAGCTATCACCACGCCGACTGCCCGGCGGTCGCCTACCACTTCCGCAGCCATCGATTCGATCCCTACGTTTCCTATTCGGGCTTCTTCGCGCCACGCGCCTACGGCGGCCATACCTACGGCACCTACGGGCGCTATGGAAGTCGCTACGACCACTATCGCTACGATCGATATCGCTACGATCGCCACCGCTACGATCGGCACCGGAGCTACCGGAATTATGGGCGCGACTACTACCGGCCGCGTCACGACGATCGCCGCCACCACGGCAGGCACTACCGGAGCGACTCTCGGAATCGGCATCACTCCGACCGGTTCGACCGCGATCGCCGCGGCCATAGCGACCGCGGCGCATACTCGACTCGGTCCCGCGGACAGCGCAGGGATCTCGACCGGGGCCGCGGCGGTGATCGGAACCGGGATCGGGCCCGCTCCGGCGCGCGCCGCGCCCGGCCCCG
>CALZIK010000147.1 GCA_945787635.1 Thermoanaerobaculia bacterium
AGCTGAACCGAGGCGGAGCTTGGGGAGCATCCTTCCCGAGGCTCTTCCGATTGTCCGAGTCGAAGTTCCAGGCGCCGCCCTCCGGCTTCCCCTCGTCGGTCAGAAGCACTCCGAGCCGGCGTCGCATCCTGCGGTAGAAGTGGTCCATCACCAACGTCTTGCGGCCCGCGGCCCACTCTTCGAACTCCGCTGGCTCGATCAGAAAGTGTGGGTCCTCGAGCAGCTCGAGCTCCAGGCCAAGAGCGTCTGCCGTCTCCTCGACGGCCTGCAAAGTGCGAAAGTCTCCGGGCCTGAAGACCAACAACCGGGTCGGCCGGAGCGCCTGCCAGGCGCGCTGCAGTTGAGAGCGCAGGCTGCCATCGTTGCGCCGATCTTCGAGCCGCAAATAGGCGCTAGGCCACCCAGCTCGCTCGATCTCCAGAGCGAAGTGCCGCATGGCTGAGAGAAACAGTGCGATGCGCTGCTTGTGACTCGGAACGTGCGTGAAGTCTTCAACGAGTTCCACCTGAAGCACCGCGTCGGTGGATCGGTCCAGGCCCGCAGCGCTCAGATAGACGCTGTGAAGCTGATCGGGGAGGAGCAGAAGGAGGCGCTCGACCCGGCCGCGAATCGAGCTCAGAGGTCGAGACTCAAAGCGCCTGGTCCGGGAGCCGCGTTTCATCGCCAGGCTTCTGCCAGGAGAAAGAGAGCCAGCGCACCACGTGCGGTCCAAGCCACCGTGCGCAACCAGTTGCTCGTCACCAGACGGCGAATCGCGGCGGCATCTCGGCCGTTGGCCAAGCGCCGGTGCAGCGGGACCTGGAAGAGTCCTGTAGACAGCCAGATCACCGCCAGGAGCAACAGGCCGAGCCAGAGCAGCGCGCGCTCGAGACCAGGCGGAGAAGCCACCAAGAGCGTCAGTGCTGTCGCGGCTTCAGTCATCATCAGCGGTACCACCACGTACGAGGTCCGGCGCTGGTGCTGAGCCGCAAAGAGCTCGAAGCGTGATTTCGACGCAAGTTCGAACAGAGGATAGTGGACGATCTGCACGAACCAGATGAGGCCCACAATGGCCAGGGTGGCACCGGCGTGAATCAAGAGCAGGACCATCTGATCTTCACCGCTGAACCTGTGGGCTTGGGGGCCTCAGCCTCCAGAATACGACTCGAGGACGGCCGCGATTCGCAGAGGGCTCTCCTTCGGCAGATGGCGTGGAAGCAAGTCGAACTGAAGTCCATGACCCAGCCGCAGCGCGGACTCCATGCCGGGGAACAGGTGCGGCCGGTAATAGAAGTCGAGGGCACCGGATTCCTTCTTCGCCACCTGGGTCATCGAACCTTCGCTGCCCCATTCCGGCGTGCCCCCGAGCTTCAGCGAACGAATGCGGCGCTCGACGGCGTCTCCCAGGGATCCGGCGCCAAGCGGTGTTGCCAAATCGAAGGCTAGGCGGAGCTCGGTCATGAGCTCGTCAACCACCTGCTCCGAAGCATCGTGGCTCGAGCCCGAACTGTCGTCACTGGCGGACATTGCCCACCGATTGTACGGCAGCATTCGACCCGCCGAAGCGGTTGCTTCGAGCCGTTCGGCGTCTCGATCGCTAGCCCGAAGCCTCGATGTCTTCTTCCAGCGCCTTGCCCTCGAAACCTCCCGGTCCATCAGGAGCCAGCGCAGACATCGCGAACACGAGCCCCACGCAAACGATCGCGGTCACAAAGCACCCGAAGAGGAAGATGCCAAAGACGATTCCCACGGCTCAGCCTCGAGTCTCTTCCCCGGAGCCTTCGTCCTTCAGTCGCTCTCGGCTGCTGCGCGTGACCTGGTGGCCCTTTCGGCCGCTTCGCGAGCCCTCAAGACACCCAAAAAGACGACGCCCGTCATTACGAGTCCGAAGGCAAAAATTGCAAACAGCTGTGCGGCTACCGTCATGGTTATCTACCTTGACCGAGTCGGACTCGCACGCCGACCCAGAATGCCAGAATCGACGGTACCCATATCCCGACGAAGATCCCGTAGTCGTGGTTGACCAGGAACCACAGCGCCACGCTAGCCAGAAAACTGGCAAACGCGGCGATCAAGAAAGGCGCATCTACTTTGTCAAACATCAACCGTCTCCTCTCGCTGTGACCGTCCGTTCGTTCCTGATCTCGCTCGCTAGCGCAACATTAGAGTCGGTCTGGGCCGCGCGCCCGATCTCCTCCTGAAAGGAAGAGACTCTGCGCTTCCTTCGCTCGCAGTCGCCGCGGCCACAGATCGGCCGTACGGTACCGCAGAGTCATGACGATGTCCAAGGGCTGGCAGCGAGAGCTCAGCGCCCTTGAACGAGGCCGAGCAGTCGGTCCGCAAGGGCGCAGCCCGACAGGAACGCGCCCTCGACCCTCGGCCCTCCACACCAGTCACCGCAAGCCCCCAGTCCCAAGTCCGCGTCATAGAGATAAGGCTCGGTCAGTGGATTTGTCGGCAAGGCGTAGAGCCACCTGTGCGCATCGACCTCAGCGGCATCCTGATCCAGACCGCCGACCGCGGTACGAAATGCCGCGAGGAGCAGCTTCGCCGCATCCTCTTTTTCGAGCTCCAGATGGGCCCGGGACCAATCTGGCGAGGCGTGTAGCAGCCAGGCTTCGCCGTCTGGTCGGCCGGGTTTCGAGTTGTTGCGAGCCACCCAAGAAAGGGCCGAATCGTGGACAAAGGCACCATCGAAACCCAGACGGAGCGGAACCGGAAACGAGGCCATCACGGCCCAGCAGGGCGCCATGTCGACTCGAGCCGCTCTCGCCGCCAAAGCGGGCGCAGGCTCCTTTAGAAGTGCGGCGGTTTGAGGCGCCGGCGCGGAAACGACGACGGAATCGTAGCTACCCAGCTCTGCGCCGCCGTCCGAGGTCAGGAGCCATCGACCGTCGACACGGTCCAGGCCGGCGACGCGTGTCTCGAAGGTCAGGTCCAAACCCGCTGCCAGGTGCCGACAAATCGAGTTCATCCCCGGCACGCCCACAAAGCGCCGGGTGCGGCGGTCTTTCCAGCGCTTTGCCTCGTCACCAAGGACCGCGATCTCTCCATCCCACTCGGAGACCAGGCCGTTCTGGCGCCAGGACTCCACAAAGCCCTCAAAGCGCTCGTCGCGAACCGTGAAGTACTGAGCTCCGTGATCGAAATGCCGACCGTCAGCCCGGCGCGTGGACATCCGGCCGCCAGCCCCGCGTGCCTTGTCGAACACGCGAACGCTCCAACCACTATCAGCCAAGCTCCGCGCACAGGCGAGGCCGGACAGCCCGGCACCGAGGACGGCGGTGACAAGCGGTCGATCGGCGGAGGGCGAAGGCATCCTTTTGCTCTCCTCTTCAGAGTCCTTTCTTGGCTCTTCGCAGCATCCAGCCCAGAGCCGGAACGTGCTCGAACAACCCTCCCGCAGAATCCCAGAAATCCTGGTGCAGGACGACCTTGCCCGCGGAGTCGAAACGCACGTGGGTCATCCCCACCGAGCGCTTGTCCTCGCCCCGCGCGAAGCGCTTGAACCGAATCGTCATCGCCCAGCGAAAGTAGTAGTTCCCGTTGTCAGAGACGAGGTCGAGAAACTCGACCGTGCCCTTGTCGATGGCCTCACCGGTCGCCGTCAGGTATTCCTGGACGATCTCGACCCCGTGCACCGTCTTGATCGTGTCGTTGAAGAACACGTCCTCGGCGTAGACCTCGGAAATGCGCTGACCAAAATCGGGCGCCTTGAAATCGCTCAACAGATTCTGAAAGCGCTCGATGGCCCGTCGCTCCTCTTCACTACCCTCTTCAAGAGGTGCACCCGACTCCTCCAGAGATTGAAGCGTCCTCAAATACTCCATCCAATTCTCCTCCGGTTGGCTGCGGGGCGTGGTCGCACAAGCGGCAAGAAACAGCAGGGGGATTAGGAGCCGACCGGCCATTCCGCACCTCGTACCAAGTGATCAGACAATCCGAGTCGATGCAAAATATGTGATCGCGCTGATGCCGGTGCACAGTGCCATGCCCCAGACCATGTCGACCACCACCATCCGCAGCGGGAACGCTTCGAGAGTCGCGAGGTTGGTGAGGTCGTAGGCGGCGTACGTGACGAGCCCGAAGAGCGCGCCGAGAAGCAGCGCTTGGCCCAGGCTCTCGCGCTCCATCGCTGGCCACACCACCAGCACAACGATGCCGAGAACAAAGACAAGGTAGAACCCCACAGCCGCGACCCAGTTGACGTTGGCTCGCATGAGGTGCCCGAGCTGGGACCGGTAGAACGAGCGCGCTATGACGCCGAGCCAGAGGAGATCGATCACCATAAAGCTCGCGAGTGCAACGGCGTAGAGCTTGAGGAAGATCGAGATGCTCATGGCTTGTTGAGGATCCAGATCGAGCCGTTGAGCACCGCGGCGAAGCTTACCCACGCCAAGTACGGCACGAGGAGCCAGCCTGCGGCTGGCATTACTCGCCAGAAGGCCCAGAGCGTGGCGACGATCGCCAGCCACAGCAGAATGATCTCGACGAAGGCCCACGCCGGCGACTGCATGCCGAAGAAGATGATCGACCAGAGAGCGTTCAGCACGAGCTGGACCGCGAAGACGGTGAGCGCAAGCTTGACGCCCTGGGTATCCAGGCCCTGACGCCAAACGAGAAACAGTGCGACTCCCATCAGGACGTAGAGCAACGTCCAGGTGGGCCCGAACACCCATGCCGGAGGGTTGAAGGAGGGTTTGGCCAGCGTCGGATACCAGGTGTCGACTCCCCTCGCTGTCGCGAAGCCCGACAGGCCACCCACCGCCAGCGGCACCGCGACGGAAAGGATCAGCTTGATCGCGTTGCTCATTCTCTACAGCCCGACCGAAATCGGACTCCGAGTCAGATCAGCTCCAGCACCAACAGACTGCCGCTCATCACCAGCATCAGGAAAGCCGGCAGAGATTTGATGGCGGGATCTTTCACCTTGACGTGCATTACCAAAGCGCCCACCATCAGGACCGCGACAATGGCCGCCGCCGGCATGACCAACGCGTTGATCCAGATCCCGGCAATCAGCATGACCGCCGACCCGATCTTGAGTGCCCCCACCAAGTAGAAGAAGAACTCCGGAAGACCGTAGGCCGCGAATTCCTCTCTGAGCGACCGGGCATCGCCGCCGCGATACGACGTTGCCGAGCCTGCACGTACCAGCCAGACGTTCAGCAGCCCCAAGGCTACGACTACCTGGAGTATCGTCGAGATCGAAAACGGCATGCTCTCACCTCCCTGTTTAAAACCCGCACGCTACCACCCGAAAGGTCAACCTCGCTGCCACAGCCGTCCTCACAGCCCGTGACTCGCACCGGCCGCCCGGATGACCGCATTGGTGCTCGGCGCTATTGAGGATCGGAACCTTGGTGAGAAGAGCGTTGCGGCCCGAAGCTCTCCGCGCGGCGCTCGAGAATCGCGCGCGTCCCAACGTCCGAGGTGTCGGCCATGCCGGCCGGGCTCAAGACGTGCTCCGCCAGCAGCTGGGCGTAGGGCTTGCCCCCGGCCAGCTCGAGCACTCGCGCCAGGACCGAGAAACCCGCGGAGTTATACACGCTGTCGGTACCGGGTTCGAAGACGAGCGCCGTCTTGGCTGCCAGCTCAACCATGCTCGCCGGTGTCTGCGGCCGTGTCTCGTCAAGCGGCTCGGTGACGCGATGTCGGACGCCCGCACTGTGTTCCAACAGATGGCCGACCGTGATCTCTTAAGCCCGCGGAAACTCGAATAGGAACTTGCTGAGCTTGGACGGTTCAGGTGGAAGGCTCCGGATAGCCAATGTCAACGTGCTACCCGATCTCGGCCAGCTCGGTGCTCCTAGGGTTCGGCAGACGCTCCGCCGCGAAGTAAAAGAGCTCGGTCCAATCGCGATCGCCCCACCCTCCTCGACCCGTGCCGTTGCGCACGAAAACGGCATCGTGCTGCGGCGAGACGTAAACGAACTGGCCGTAACGGCCGATCGCGCAAAAATCTGCGGGCCCGTCCGGTCGCGGCACGATCCACCACCCTGCTCGGTAGCCCCAGCTTCGGCCGTCGTACTCCTCTAACTCCAACGCCTCGGAAAGCTGCGTCGATTCGCGCACCCAGCTTTCTGGCAAGATCCGCCTGTCGCCAACCCGACCGCCATCGAGATACAGCCGCCCGAGGCGTGCGAGGTCCCGCGCCCGGGCGTGGAACCCGCTTGGCATGCGCTCGAAACCTCGGTCGTCCACCGGTAGAGGGTAGCGGAGATGTGTCCCGGCGAGCCCGAGCGCTATCAGGCCGAGTGAGACGAGCGCAGCTGTCCGAAATTGCGATCTGCGCGTTGGCATTCAGCGGGGACTATACGAGAAGACTGACAGTCCCAACGAGGCCATGAAGTTGGGATCACATGAGCCGCCGAGCGGCTAACGGACCTTCCGCCCGACCGGAGCGCCTTCTTGAGCTCCCCAGATCAACCGGTCAACCTTCTGATCACCGTCGCGGCCAAAACGAACTGTCGCGTACAGCATGCGGGAGAACCAGCCCTCAGAACCAATCGGCACCAGCTCGGAGTAACCCCCTTGGTTGGCGCGAGCGAGCAAGCGGCCGTGCGATGTGGTGATCGACACTTCGAAGCTGGGCCCGAACGAGTAGACGCCGACCAGTTCCTTTAGCGGCGAGGCCGCCTGCTCGGCGTAGGCTCGCGGCGCTGAAATCGAGTACTCCTCGCCGAATACAGCCGCGGCGACCAACCGGCGGATCTCGTCCCGCGCCACTGACTGCACGTTGCTGAGAATCACGATCGTCGTCTTCTCGTCGACGTACCGCGCAAGATCACTCGCGTAACCGGCGATCCGCCCGTCATGGCCGATGACATCGCGTCCGAACCGCTTGAACACGCTGACGCCATAGCCGTAGCCGTGCCCATAATCTCGGGTGAGCTTTTCGTACGAAGTCTCACTCAGAACCTGTCCCCCATGCAGGGCCGCGCTCCACTGCAGAAGATCTTTCGCTGTCGACCAGAGCGAGCCGGAGCCGGTAGTGAAGGCCGCGCTCACGGGTATGGCGGGACCGAGGTCGTCGTTCCCCCACGGGTCGTAACCCGGAGCACGGCCCTCAACGGCCGGTCCCGGGCCATCGTGAGCCGTACGTGACATGCCCAGAGGCTCGAAGAAGCTTGTCTCGAGGTACTCACCGTATTCGACTCCGGCAGTCTTCTCGACCAGGGCTGCCAGGAGGGCGTATCCGCCGTTGCTATAGGCGTAACCAGTGCCCGGCTCGAAGGTCAACTGTGATCGACCGAGATCGCCGATCAGTTCCTCGAACGTCCCTTCCCTGCCTCGGGTCAGGCCGAAGCGCTCAAGGGAGTAGATGTCGGCAAGGCCGGACGTGTGAGTGAGAAGCTGTTCGATCGTCATCGCGGCGCCGTGTGGGAAGCCCGGCAGGTGCTTCGACACCACGTCGGCTGTACTCAACGCTCCCGACTCCTCGAGCTTGAGCACCGCGGCTGCGGTGAACTGTTTCGACACCGAGCCGATCATGAAGACGCTCTCTGACTGGTGCGCGACGTTCAGTTCGACGCTCGCGCGGCCGTACGGAAGAATCAGCGCTTCCTCGCCGTCGACTTGGATGCCGACGACACCCATGAAATCGCCCGCCTCGAGATAGGGGGCCACGATGGCGTCGATCCGGGCCTCGACCGGGGACTCCGTTGCGCCTGACGGCACAGCGAAAACGAACGCCGCGACTACGATGGTGTGCCACAACCTGCTTCTCATCTTTTGGCCCTCACTGATCGGATTCGAGCGAGAGCGCAAGTGTACTGCTCGGGAACCGGCGACGAGCTCGGCACGGCCGGTGTGGCACCACAGAGCCTGGCAGTGCCAGATCTGTGGGCAACGTCAAGGAATCTTCCCGCCGGAAAACCTGCCCGGGTGAGCGGGTTCCAACGGCGTCCCGCTTGGTCACCCTAACGGGAAGAAAACGGGACCTCCTTTTGCAGGCTGAGGATTCTGCTGCCTGGACTCGGTTGCCGCTCGCACAACTGTACGCAGAACGACCCTAACGGGAGAGATTTGGAACCCCCTTCGCTCGAGATCAAGCTCCACAACCTACTCTAGACACGCCACTTACAGGGCTGCCACTGCCATTGAATGGCGAGAATCGGAATGCTGACAGTTGTCTGCATGGTGTCCCCAACGGGAGAGA
>CALZIK010000148.1 GCA_945787635.1 Thermoanaerobaculia bacterium
CTGAAGGGCCGACGCGTGCCTCTTACGAGTGAGGTCCGCCGAGCGAGAAGAGGCGCCGGCGGACCACTATCGGCGCTTGAACATCAGATTCGGTCGACAGGGACGTCGACCGCTACAAACCTGAACCTCAGATTCGGTCGACAGGGACGTCGACCGCTACACCTGAACATCAGATTCGGTCGACAGGGACGTCGACCGCTACAACCTGAACCTCAGATTCGGTCGACACGGAGATCGACCGCTACATCTCATTCGGTCGACACGGAGGTCGACCGCGCGGGCCTTCCTTGGCCGACTGACGGTCGATGCGGAGGGCGCTACTCGCCCGACTCCGGACGCCACAGCGGATTCTCGGCGATCAACGCTCCGGCGGCCTCGCTGTCCAGAGGCCTCGAAAAGTAATAACCCTGGCCGTACTCGCACTTGAGCTGGCATAGCTTGCGAAACTGGTCGGATGTCTCCAGCCCCTCGGCTGCCACGTGCATACCGAGCCCGCGGGCGAGCGAGACGATTGTCTCGACAATCTCGTCCTGACCGCCTCCCGGCTTCATCCGGGTCACGAACGAGCGGTCGATCTTGACCGTGTGGGTCGGCAGCTTGTGAAGATAGCTCAACGACGAGTAGCCGGTTCCGAAGTCGTCGATGTGAAGCTGCAAGCCCAGATCGCAGAGCCGGCCGAGCTTGGCGATCGCGCTACGCGCATCGTCCATGATCAGGCTCTCGATGATCTCGAGGCGTAGATTCGAGGGCTCCATTCCGGTGTCGCGCAGGATCTCGAGCAGCCGCTCGATCAGATCGGGCTGCGCGAACTGACGCGGGGAGAGGTTGACGCTCAGAGCCAGGTTTCGATTCGAGACTTCCCCGCACCATTTGGCCGTCTGCAGGCAAGCCTGGCGGATCACCGACCAGCCGAGCGGCACGATCATGCCGGTCTCCTCGGCCACCGGAATGAACTCGTCCGGGTAGACCAGGCCCCGCTCCGGATGGCGCCATCGAACCAAAGCCTCGAAGCCCTGGATCCGGCCGTTCTTCAGATCCACGATCGGCTGGTAGTGGGTCACGAACTCCTCGCCGTCGACCGCCCGGCGCAGATCTGTCTCGAGCTGAAGAAGCTCGACTGCCCGCCGATGCATGGTCTCGTCGAAGACCGCGTGATGCGAGCCTCCGCGTGACTTGGCTCGATACATCGCGATATCGGCGTCGCGCAGTACTTCTTGCTCGCTCGAGTAGCCCGTCGAGCTCAGCGCGATCCCGATGCTGGCTCCGGTGAACACTTCGTGACCGCCGAGATCGAACGGGAGGCTCAGCTCTTCCTGAATGCGCTCGGCGATCCGGGTGGCGTCTCTCGGGTCGTCGATGTCGTTGGCGAGAATCGCGAATTCGTCGCCTCCGAGCCGAGCCACGGTGTCGCCGGGCCTGAGAAACGAGAGCAGCCGGCGAGCGATCGCGACCAGCAGACGATCGCCCACCGCGTGACCCAGACTGTCGTTGATTACCTTGAAACGATCCAGATCGAAGAACAGCACCGCAAACAGGTAGTTCTGGCGCCGCTCGGCCTGGGCAATCGCGACCCTCAGACGATCGCGGAAGAGCGCCGCGTTGGGCAGCTGGGTCAGGCCGTCGTGCATTGCATCGTGCAGCAAGCGCTCTTCGGTCATTTTGCGGTCGTGGATATCGGTCAGCGAGCCCGCCATTCGGATGACTCGACCGGTCTTATCGGAGACCGACAGCCCTCTCGCCAAAACCCAACGGTAAGTGCCGCCCTTCTCGAGCAGCCGATGCTCGTTTTCGAAGTGGCCGGTACGACCGGCGAGGTGATCCACGAGCTGCTGCTTCACGGTCGGCAGGTCGCTCGGGTGAACCCGCGACAACCAGGCATCGGAATCCTGGCCGACATCCTCGGCGCTCCATCCCAGCATCTGCTTCCAGCGGTCCGAAAAGTAGACCGTCCCGGCGTCCACATCCCAGTCCCACACTCCGTCATTGGCGCCGGTCACCGCCAGCGAGTAGCGCTCCTCGCTGACCCGCAGCTTTTCCTCGATGCGCTTGCGCTCGATGGCGTAGCGAATGGAGCGCACCAGAATATCGGCATCCACTCGATCCTTGACCAGATAGTCCTGAGCGCCTTCCCGAACCGCGGCCAGGGCCTGCTCGCCGTCGTTCTGGCCGGTCATCACGACCACCGGGACGCGACCGGCTCCTGAGATCACGGTTTCGTAGGTCTGGGCGCCGTCGCTGTCGGGAAGCGACAGGTCGAGCAGCACCAGATCGTGGCCTCCCTGCTTCAGCCGGTCGCACCCGTCGGCGACCCGGTCGGCCCACTCCAGTTGAAAACCCGAGTCGCCGGAATCTTGCCCCAGGTAACGCTCGACGAGATTGGCGTCGGCAGGATTGTCCTCGATGAGAAGAATCCTGATGGGACCCGCGTTCATGCCTTCGTCAACCTTGGACGCGCCGCCTGGCCGTGTTTGTGCGCATCGGACGCCCGATCGCCATTAATTGGGATGGTAAAAGAAAAAACCGCTCCTTCGTCGACATTTGATTCTACCCAGATTCGGCCTCCGTGTCTCTCTACGATCCGCTGGCACAGAGCCAGGCCTATTCCCGACCCCGGTTTGTCGGGATGGAGCCGGGTGAAGATCTTGAAGATTCTTCCAGCATCCCCGGGTTCGACGCCAATCCCATTGTCGCGCACGGAAAAGACATAGCTCTCCTCCTCGCGCCTGACCGAGACGGAGACTTCCGGCTGGCGCTCGCCGCAAAACTTGAGCGCGTTCGAGAGCAGGTTCTGAAAGACATGCTCGAGCTCGGCTGGGTCTCCGAGAACCGTGGGCAGGCCGTCTCGCCGTAGCTTGGCGCCGGTCTCCTCGATGACCGGCTGCAGGGACCGGATCGCCTCATCGATCAGGGTGTTGCAGTCGCAGGCCTCAAACCCCCGGCCGCCGGCGTTGACCCGCGAGAACTCGAGCAGTCCGTCCACGAGCCGCTGCATGCGCGCGACGCCGGTCCCGATGAAGTCCAGCGACTCGCGAGCCCGCTCAGGAACGTCCCAGGCCAGGTCTTCCTGGAGAAGCTCGCTGTACCTTCGCACCGCTCGCAGCGGCTCCTTGAGCTCGTGGGACGCCACCGAAGCGAAGCTCTGGAGGTCCTTGTTGGAGCGTTCGAGATTCTCGAGCCGCCCCCGAACGTCGCCTTGCGTCTGCTGCAGATGCGAGATGTCGTGGATCAGAACGTCCACTACGATGTCGCCATCGACATCGAGCAGCAGCACTTCGGTCAGATTGAGCCAGATCTTGGTGCCGTCCGGTCGTTCGAGCTCAACCACCCTGGCCTGAAGCTCACCCTCGCTGTTGAGACGCTGCAGGAGATCCGCCCTCCCGCCCTCGGTACCCAGGAAGTGGGTTGGCAGATCCACCTCCAGGGCCTCCTTGATCGACCCGACGCCCAATAGTCGGAGGACCGCCGGATTCGCCTCGATCAGCCTCTCGTCGAGGGTAGACCGGAACACGCCCACGTTGGCGCGATCCAGGAGGGTCTGGAGCCAGGGCTCGCTCCGGGCGACCTGGTGCTCCTGCTCGGACGCTTCCAACGCCTCGCGCACTGCGCCACCCAGGCGCAGAAAGCCCTTCGAGGATTTGACGATGTACTCGAAGACGCCAATGCGCATCGCCTGAACGGCGGTCTCGACGTCAGCGGTCTGGGTGAAGACGATCACCGGGACGTCGGAGCGCGCTTCGCGCAACGTCTCGACCACGTCGATTCCGCCCGACCAGCTCAGCCTCTCCTCGGTCACGACCACGTCGAACGCGCCGCGAGCGACGGCCTTGGCGAACTCGTTCGCCGAACCGGCCTCGACGATCCGCGGCTTCTCGAGGTCGCGCGACAGCACGAGAACCGCAAGTGAGCGGTCCTGGGGATCCTCGTCGACGAGGAGAATCCTCGGCCCGGTCACAAGGACTGCAGGGACAAGTGCACGCGACGGATCGCGAGTGCGAATTCAGTGAAACGCATCAGCATCTTTCCAGCTCTCCCGAGCGCTGGAATACAGGATATGGCTCGCCGAAACTCGCACAAACCGGGTCTTTTTACAAATCGCCAGCTATCGATACGTCGAAGCCGTCGGGCGCGGTCCGAGCCCGAGACCAAAGGCCCGCGACGGCCCGAACCGGGTTTCGAGCGGGTCTCCCGGTGCTTGCATCTGGGCTTGAGATCGGTAAATCTCGCGCCATGCTGTTCGAGCGCGAGATACGAACCTCCGGGAAGGGTCTGGTGGACATCACCGCGGTGATTCGGGACGTCCTGTCCGAGTCCCGCCTTGCCGAAGGCCTGTGCACGGTCTTCGTCCGGCATACATCATCCAGCCTGGTCATTCAGGAGAACGCGGATCCAGCGGTTTTGAGGGACCTCGAGGCCTGGTTCGAGCGCGCGGTGCCCGAGAACGACGCGCTCTATACACACACCGACGAGGGGCCCGACGACATGCCCTCGCACGTCCGAGTGGCTCTGACGGCGACGTCCCTTTCGATTCCGTTCTCCGAAGGCAGGCTCATGCTCGGCACCTGGCAGGGCGTTTTTCTATGGGAGCATCGAAGCTCGCCCAAACGGCGGCGCGTGGTCATCCACGTCGCCCCCTGATCCGCAGAATCCCCGCCCATCCGCCCATCGCCGAAAGATGCCGAAAGTCCCCGCCCAGTACCTCGAAGCCCGGCGGCGGGGTATCCTCGCCGCGGCTCAGCGCTGCGTGAGCCGTAACGGCGTCCAGGGCACGACCATGCGTGACATATGCCGCGCGGCCAACCTGAGCCCCGGCGCGATATATCGCTACTTCGACGGCAAAGAGCAGATTCTCGGAGCGCTCGCCGAACAGCGCCAGAACCAGATCCGAAGTTTCTTCGGACGGCTGGCTTCCGCCGCGACCGACGAGGAACTCGCCGCAGCCGTGAGGGCTCTCGCAAAAAGCCTGGACGACGAGGCCGCGCTCGATGGTCTGCGCCTGGATCTCGCGCTGTCGAGTCGGGCGCTTCAGTCCGAGGACGTGGCGGAGTCTCTTGGGCCCGCGCTCGCCGAAACGGTGCGCTCCGTCGAAAGTGCCTTGCCGGGCGGCAGCGCCAAGGGCCGGGGCCGCCTGATTGTCGCCCTCCTCCAGGGCCTCGCCCTCCACAAGGCGCTCGATCCGAAGCTCGATCTCACCAAACTGGGTCCGGCGATACGGGAGCTGCTGGGTTCCTGAATCGGGGAGCACCTCTGGGCGAGCGCCGATCGGTTCGAGTACGAGAAAACGCGACGACACGACTCGCCGCCCCTCGGTGTTGCGAGTACCCCGAGGGCTCTTGACACTCGATACGCCTCGGATACAATTTGAACGATGGTTCAAACCGCCGGCGAGCGCTCCTCGGCCACGACGCTTCGAGCCGCCGACCGCAAGCGCGAGATTCTCGCCGCCGCGTCGCGAGTGTTCAGCAAAAAGGGCCTCCATGCCACAGGCATGCGTGACATCGCCGCGGAGTTGCGCATGCACGTGGGCAACCTCTACTACTACTTCAAGAACAAGGAAGAGCTGCTTGCGTTCTGCCAGGAGGAATCTCTCGCGGGGCTCCAGAGGCTGGTCGAGGAGACCCGCGCCCTCGACGTCGGCGCCGACGAGCGGCTGCGTCATCTCATCATTGGCCATGTCCAGCTTCTGAACGAAACCACGCCGGGCTCGGTCGCCCACCTCGCGGTCGAGGCGTTGTCGAGAGAATGGCAGACCCGCATCGTCGCGCTACGCGACAACTACCAGCGCTCGATCCGTCGAATGATCGCCGAGGGAACGGCCTCCGGCATGTTCCGAGATGTCGATCCCGAGATAGCGACCCTCGCCATACTCGGCGCGCTCAACTGGACCGTGAAGTGGTATCGCACCGACGGTAAGAAGAGCGCCTCCGAGATCGGCGCCGAGTTCGCCGACCTGTTGCTGGCCGGTCTGGCCGCACCGGGATCCGAGACCCGGAGCACAGTCTCCGAAACCGCGCCTGGCGGAGAGCAGAGCAACCCGTGCCGAACGCACTGAGCGCCTTCACGTCTCTGCTGATCGAGGTCAACGGCGAGCGCCGGGCGGTCTCCTTCCCCACGCACCACACCCTGCTCGAGGTGCTGCGCGAAGAGTGCGCTCTGACCGGCACCAAGCACGGCTGTGAGCTTGGCGAGTGCGGAACTTGCGCGGTGCTCGTCGACGGGAGGCCGGTCCTCTCGTGCCTGGTCTTGGCCGCGGAGATGGAGGGCAAGCGAATCGAGACCGTCGAGGGTTTGACCGACGGTAACGAGCTTCATCCGCTGCAAGCGGCACTCGCGGATCTGGGCGCCGCACAGTGTGGCTACTGCACGCCGGGAATCCTGATGGCGGCCAAGGCGCTCCTCGACGAGGAGCCGGAAGCCGATCGAAAGCGGATCGAGCAGGCCCTCGCCGGCAATCTCTGCCGGTGCACCGGGTACCACAAGATTGTCCAGGGCATCGAATGGGCCGCGGCCAGGATGCGGGGCGAGGACGTCGCGGCGCCCGCCGACGTGCTCTACGGGGCACCAGAACCAGGGTCGCCCGGGCCACCGGACTCTTCTAGCTCCGAGACTACCGAGAGGCAGGATGGCTAGCGAGCCCGCGCGCAAATCTGCGCCCACCCGGGATCCGCGCGAGCGAACGGACTTCGACGGCCGCTACGTCGGCAAGCCGTTTCGCCGGGTGGACGGCCGCGCCAAGGTCACCGGCCAGACGCTCTTCGCCGACGACCTGTCCTTTCCCCGCATGTGCTTCATGCGGCTGGTGCGCTCGACCGTGCCGCATGCGTTGATCAAACAGGTCGACTTCTCCAAGGCGAGCGAGATCGAGGGCTTCCTCGGGTCGCTCACCGGCGCCGACACGCCCGAGCCCTTTGGCATCCTGCCGGTCTCGCAGGACGAGCACGCCCTGTGCCCCGACAAGGTCCGGATGGTGGGCGACCCGGTTGCGGCGGTCGCCGCGGTCACCGAGGACGCCGCGATCGAAGCCGCCCTCGCGGTCGAAGTCGAGTACCAGGAGCTCGCGACCATCGCGTCGGTCGAAGAGGCGCTGGCGACACCCGAGCCGCGCATTCACGACTATCCGAAAGAGGGTGGCAACGTGCACAAGGCGGTGTCGATGGAGTTCGGGCAGGTCGGTGAAGCGCTGGCCGGCGCGGATCTGGTCCTCGACGATCTGTTCTTCTACGAAGGCAACACCCATCTGCCGATGGAACAGCACGCGGCGGTCGCGGTTCCCGAGGACACCGATCGGATCACCCTCTACTCCTCCACCCAGACGCCGCACTACGTGCATCGGGCGCTTGCCAAGGTTCTCGGGCTTCCTCCGTCACGCATCCGCGTCGTCGCCTGCTCGAACGGCGGCGGTTTCGGCGGCAAGAGCGACCCCTTCAACCACGAGATCGCCGCCGCCAAGATGGCTCTCGAGCTCGGCCGACCGGTCAAGATCACTTTGACTCGCGAGGAGGTCTTCTACTGTCATCGCGGCCGGCACCCGGTGCTGATGTCGATGAAGACCGGCTTCGCCCAGGACGGGACGATCCTCGGCCAGCATCTCAAGACCGCTCTCGACGGAGGCGCCTACGGAAGCTATGGAGTCGCCTCGACCTACTACACGGGCGCGCTGCAGACCGTCACTTACAAGCTCCCGGCCTATCGCTTCGACGGCGTGCGCACCTTCACCAACAAGGCGCCGTGCGGACCGAAGCGGGGCCACGGCACGCCGCAGCCGAGATTCGGATGGGAGGTCCAACTCGACAAGGCAGCCGAAAAGCTCGGGCTCGACCCGGCCGAGCTGCGCCTGAAGAACCTCGAAGAGGCAGGACGGACGACCGCCAACTGGCTCAAGCTCGGCACCACGGGTCTGGAGCGCTGCCTTCGCGCGGTCGTCGAGGGAAGCGGCTGGAAGAAGCGCCGCGGAAAGCTCCCCGAGGGCCGGGGACTGGGACTGGCCTGCGGCTCGTATCTCTGCGGCGCAGGGCTGCCCATCTATTGGAACCACATGCCGCAATCGGGCGTCCAGATTCTCCTCGACCGCGCCGGAAGCGTGGCGGTCTACTGCGGCGAAGCCGAGATCGGACAGGGCTCGGACTCGGTCCTGGCCGCGATCACCGCCGAGGTCCTCGGCGTCGAGCTCGCCGATATCCGGCTCTGCGTCGCCGATACCGGCTTCACGCCGGTCGATCTCGGCAGCTATTCGTCACGGGTGACCCTGATGGCCGGCAATGCCGCTCTCGAAGCGGCGGAGCGTGCGCGCGAGCTTCTCGCCCAGGCGGTCGCCGAGCACCTCGAGATCGACAAGGACCGTCTGGTCTTCTCGGACAACCGCGTCTTCGATGCCGGCGAACCCGACACAGGCCTGAGCTTCCGCGAGGCCTGCATCGCGGCGGAGGCCAAGTTCGGGACACTCTCGACCGTCGGCTCCTACATTCCCCCGCGCTCGCCCGGCAAATACCGGGGCGCGGGAGTGGGTCCGTCACCAACCTATTCCTACTCGGCGTCGGTCATCGAAGTCGAGGTCGACGTCGAAACCGGCCTCTACCGGCCGATTCATGTCTGGATCGCCCACGACATCGGTCGTTCGCTCAACCCGGTCCTGGTCCTCGGCCAAGTCGAGGGCTCGGTCTACATGGGCCTGGGCGAGGCGATGATGGAAGAGCAGGCCTACCGGCGGCTGCCGGCCAAGTACTCGTCGTCGCTGGTTCACAAGCATCCGTCGATGCTCGAGTACAAGAGTCCGACTTTTCTCGAGATGCCGCCGGTCACGAGCTACCTGATCGAGGATCCGGACCCCGAAGGGCCATACGGCGCCAAGGAAGTCGGGCAGGGGCCGCTGCTTCCCATCATGCCCGCGCTCGCCAACGCGATCCACGACGCCGTCGGCGTTCGCATCGATCAGGTGCCGATCCACCCCCACATGATCCTGCGCGCGCTGGCGGCCAAGAAGACCGGCAGGCCGGCCCGCTTCGGTCCGGCGGGCTTCCCCCAAGTCGACTTCGGCGGGACCCTTCACGTGCCCACGCCGGACCAGGGCGGCGACGGCCGTTCGATCGACGACTACCGTCACAAGCTGCGTTCGGGCATGCGCTCGGCTTCAGGCACCATGACGACCCGCGAAGAAGCGCTCCAGAAACACGGCAAGCTCACCACCGACTGACGCGATCGAGCCCGAGACTCATGCTGCGACTCCCCGCCTTTGAATTTCACCAGCCCTCGACGCTCGAGGAGGCCTTCGCGTTGCTCGGGAGCGCAGCTCCGTCGGTGCGCCTGGTCGCGGGCGGCACCGATCTGTGGCCCAACATGAAGCGCCGGCACCAGAAGGCCGAGACCGTGGTCTCGCTGATGAAGATTGACGAGCTTCGCGGGATTCAGACGACCAACGGCAATGGAAACGGCCCGAGTCTCTCTATCGGAGCGATCACGCTACTCGACGACATTGTCCGGTCGTCCGAGGTCCGGGAGCGGTTTCCGGCCCTGAGTCGCGCCACCGCGTCGATCTCTTCGCCGCCGTTGCGCAACATGGCGACGCTGGGCGGCAACCTCTGCCTCGACACGCGGTGCACCTACTACAACCAGACCGAGGAGTGGCGCCGCTCGATCGACTACTGCCTCAAGGAAGAGGGTACGGTCTGCTGGGTCGCACCCGGCTCGCCGACATGCTGGGCCCACTCGGCCTCCGACACGGCTCCGATGCTCGCGGCCATCGAGGCCACTGTAGTTCTCCAATCCCCAGGGGAGCTTCGTGAGATCTCGGTGTCGGAGCTCTTTCACAACGACGGCATCGAGTACCTGACGATTCAGCCCGGGGAAGTCCTCACCAGGATCGACCTGCCAGGGTCGAGCTCGGCCAAGCACTGCCGGACCGCGTTCTGGAAGCTCCGGCGCCGCGGTTCAATCGACTTCGCGGTGCTTTCGGTCGCCGTCGCGTTGTGGCTCGATGGTGCCGGTACCGTCGAAAAGGCCAATATCGTTCTGGGTGCCGTGGCCTCGCGTCCTTTGGCGGTGCCGAATGCAGCACGGGCTCTGGTGGGTCAGAAGCCGAATATCGGCGCGGTCCGCAACGCTGCGCGCGCAGCCCGACGCGCCGCGACGCCAATGGACAATACCGATTTCAAGACGCAGTGGCGCGGCTTGATGGTCGAGCGGTATGCGGAGGCGGCCATGTGTGAGGCCATGGACCTGCCACACCAGCTCCCGTCGCCGCCTCATGTGTAGCGTGGCTGTCCGACGCCGACGCGCATACAGTAGAATCACGGTTTGGTAGCCGAACCCGAGGCGTTCATGAAAGCAAGTTCCAGAGGCAAGGTCGCACTTATCACCGGCATTACCGGCCAGGATGGCTCTTACCTGGCGGAGCTGCTCCTCGAGAAGGGGTACGAGGTCTGGGGGATGACCCGACGGGTCTCGGTCAGCACCACCTCGCGTATCGACCACATCCTTGGAAACCCCGATCTGTCGAGGGGTCGGCTTCATCTCGTCGAGGGCGACCTCGGCGACGCTTCCTCCCTCTACCGGATTCTCAAAGAATCGCGACCCGACGAAGTCTACAATCTGGCCGCCCAGTCGCACGTCAGAGTCTCCTTCGATGTGCCCGTCTATACCGGCGATGTGACCGGGCTTGGCGTGGTTCGGTTGCTCGAGTCGATCCGCGAGTTCGCTCCCGACACGAAGCTGTATCAAGCATCCTCCTCAGAAATGTTCGGCAAGGTAGTCGAAACGCCGCAGACGGAGTCGACACCGTTGCGACCGCAGAGCCCGTACGCCGCGGCCAAGGTGTTCGGTCACCACATCATCCGCAACTATCGGGAGTCCTACGGGCTCTTTGCGGTCAGCGGCATCCTCTTCAACCATGAGTCGCCCAGGCGGGGTGAATCCTTCGTGACCCGCAAGGTCACTCTGGCCGCGGCACGTATTCGCCACGGCCAGCAGAAGGACCTTTCTCTCGGAAACCTCGACGCCAAGCGCGACTGGGGCTTCGCGAAGGACTACGTCGAAGCGATGTGGCTCATGCTGCAGGCACAAGACCCGCGAGACTACGTCATCGCGACCGGTGAGACGCACTCTGTGCGTGAATTCTGCGAGCACGC
This sequence comes from Thermoanaerobaculia bacterium, assembly GCA_945787635.1. GTDB lineage: Bacteria > Acidobacteriota > Thermoanaerobaculia > Multivoradales > JAHEKO01 > CALZIK01. Next base: position 11,118 of record CALZIK010000148.1, read on the forward strand.
CTTCGCCCAGGTCGGCCTACCGTTGACATGGCGCGGCACTGAGCTTGACGAAGTGGGCGTCGGCCCCGATGGCAAGACTCTGATCCGAATCGACCCGCAGTTTTTCCGGCCGTCAGAGGTCGACCTGCTTCTCGGCGACTCGAGTGCCGCGCGCGAACAGCTCGGTTGGCAGCCCAAAGTGACGTTCGCGGAACTCGTGCGGCTGATGACCCAGGCCGATCTCGAAGCGACGGCTCCCGCCCGGTCGGCAAGCGTCGCGCCGGCCTAGCTCGGGAACACCTTTCCAAGTGGTGTTGCTGTGAGCCTTGGCCCAACGTACTACCGATAGCGCTTACTTAGGCCGCACCTCGAGGGTCAGCTCGTCCTCTGCTGCCCTGACTTCTTCGACCACAAACCAATCGACATCGAACACGAGATTCGAGTACAAACGCTCGGCCGAGAAGCCGAGGCGGTCTTCGAGGGCGTTGACCGGCAACGTCAGAAAGCCGAGCGTCACCTCGAGATCGTCCACCAGGGCGATCTTGCCGTCATCGACGCCCGGAGCGCCGCGGAAGCCGACATAGAGCTCGCGGCCACGCAGAAACGGCAGTGCGTCGAGAACCCGATCCAGCGCATCCGCGTCGGCGAGGCCACTGCGCTCGAGCGCGTCGAGATCCACTGAAACTCCGACCTCCACGGAATTCTGGCCGATCTCGGTCTTGACCTCGCGAACGATTCGCACCAGATCCTGGCTGTGTTCGTGTTCGGCGAGTGCTGAAGTGATCAAGGCCTCGAGGTCGGTTTCAGTCACCACCAGGCTCGAACTGCCGTCCCGTTGCCGGGCTTGCTTGGCGCGGGAGACCAACTCGTCTCGGACCTCGAGCGCCTTCTCGACGCCAAGCGCCGGCTCGTCGCGAGACTTCTCCCGATCTCGCCACGCCAGGTATCCGAGCGTGCTGCCGACGCCGAGAAGGAAGATGAGCAAGCAACCAATGAGTTTCTTCATACCGATCCGGGAGCCTCCAAGCTAAGATTCAAGATGCGTCGGCCCGCGTGGTCCTCCGCCGCGCCGCTGATCGTACCCCGCAATGACCATGACCGAATCAGCCAGCCTGCGCCATCTCGTAGCGTGCGTCGACTGCCACCGGCAGTTCGACGCTTCCGCCCATGAGCCCGGTAGCCGGTTCCACTGCTCGTGCGGAGAGATCGTCGAGGTCCGCGCTCCGCGTCCGCACGAATCCGCCGTGGTGAGGTGCTCGTCCTGCGGTGCACCGCGGCTCCTTGAAACAAACGCCTGTCAATTCTGCAGCTCCGATTTCACGCTCCACGAACAGGACCTCGACACGATCTGTCCGGGCTGCGCGACCCGTATCAGCCGCAAGGCTCGCTACTGCCATGCTTGCGCCCTACCCATCAGCCCTCAGGGGGACGCCGGACAGCCGGTAAACGCCGCGTGCCCGGCGTGTGGATCCGAGCAGCACCTCATCAGCCGGTCCCTGGGCGGTGAGTCCCTAGCGGTTCTGGAATGCCCCCGTTGCGCCGGAATGTGGCTCGCGGGTCAGACGTTCCAGGCTCTCGAAGAGCGCTCTCGGACCCGCCAGCTGTCATGGACCCCCGAGCGCGGCACAGAAGTGGCTGCCGGGAGCATCGATCGGGGCAAGCCGACAGCGCCCATGTACCGGCCCTGTCCGGAGTGCACGAAGCTCATGAACCGACGCAACTACGGTCGCCGCAGCGGCGTCATCGTCGATGTCTGCTCGGAGCACGGCCTCTGGTTCGATCTGGGCGAGCTCTCCCGGATCCTCGCCTGGATCCGAGACGGCGGGCTCGCTCACGCCCAGGAGCAGGAGCTGATCCGCACCCAGGCCGAAGCCCGGCGCACGAGAGAGCCCTACTGGCATGGCTCTCTCGCCCCGGCGTCCACCCGCTCGCGCGGTCTTGCCGCGCTGCTCGAGAAGATCGTCGGCGCCCTACTGGACTGACTGCTTCTCGGCCGAAGAATCGGCGGCGACGGTCGCACCCGAATCGCCATCGGCCTTGGAAGCCTTGGCCGCCCTGGCGGCCGACTTCTTGACCTTTTCCGCGGCTGGCTTCGGCGGAGCCGGGCGCTTGTCCAGGGCCACCGGAGCGATCACCATCACCATGCGCCGCGACTCGAGCTTGGTCCGAGACTCGACGACGCCCAGACCCTCGACCTCCTTGACCAGGAAATCAAGGATCTCCTCGCCGAGCTCCGGCCGCCTGAGCTGACGGTAGCGAAAGAAAATCGTGACCTTGACCTTCTTGCCCTTGTTCAGAAACGTCTTGACGCGGTCGGTCTTGCGCTCCATGTCGTGCTTGTCGATGTTCGGCCGGTACTTGACCTCTTTGACCTCGATCGTGTGGGTTTTCTTGCGCGCCTCGCGGGCCTGCTTTTCGCGCTCGTACTTGACCTTGCCCCAGTCCAGAATCCGGACCACGGGCGGATCCGCGCTGGCCCCGACTTCGACCAGGTCGAGCCCTACCGATTCCGCCAGCTTCCTGGCCTCGTCGATCGGGACGACACCCACCTGGGTGCCCTCGTGATCGATGAGCCGGACAGGACTCTTTCGGATGTGATGGTTGACCCTCGTTCGGTCGACGGGTATCGGGGGTCTTCGAAAACGTCCTCTAGGTATGGCTGTTCTCCTTTTGATTCACGAAAGCTCGAGCTGCGCCGAGGCGCTCGAGACAGGTGCGCCCTCGCCGATTCCGCGAATCGGCGCACCGCCACTCCGACGGCAGGCGTCTCACGACAAGTTCGAAACCGGTTGCTTCATGCGGGAGCGCTTACCGGCGTCGCCGGTCGCGCATCGACGAGAAGGGGGTATGGAACGAGACCGGCAAACACGACGCGCCGGTGGAGACGATAGAAGGCTGCAAACGCACCGGCAAGAGAATAACACAACCTCGCCTTCGCGCCGGCCGAATCCTCCGACGGAACTCCGCGGAACCGGTCGAATCAGCCCTCTTTCGCGTGCTAGCCTCAATCGCTTCCAATGCCGTCCGACCGCCACTCGCCGCCTCTCTACCCCCTGCGATTCGACCCTGTCCTAAAAGCCTACGTCTGGGGCGGTCGCGCTTTCGAAAGCATCCTCGGCCGCCAGCTGCCGCCCGGCAAAGTGGCCGAGAGCTGGGAGATCTCGGACCACCCGCACGGCGCAACGGCGATCGCCGGCGGCGCCCGCGACGGAGCATCGCTCGGCGCGCTTCTGTCCGACTACGGTAGCCAGCTGGTCGGACGGCGCAACGCCGCAGCCGTGGCTCGCCGGCGCTTTCCGTTGCTCATCAAGCTCCTTGACGCCAACGACTGGCTTTCAGTTCAAGTTCACCCCGGAGATGAATACGCGAGGGTCAGGGAAAACGACCTCGGCAAGAGCGAGATGTGGTTGGTTCTCCACGCCGCGCCGGAAGCGGAGATCATCCTCGGCTTTCAGAGGGAGACCCAGCCGCATGAGCTCGAGGAGGCGCTGGAGGGCGGTAGGGTCGACTCGCTTCTCCACCGCGTACCGGCTCGCCGCGGTGACGTGTTCTTCGTTCCAGCCGGTACGGTGCACGCCATCGGCCCCGGGCTGCTTCTCGCCGAGATTCAGCAGGCCAGCGATGTGACCTACCGTTTGTTCGACTGGAACCGCAAAGACGACGCGGGGCGCGCGCGAGAGCTGAACGTCGCCCAAGCTCTCGAGGTCATCGACTTCACCACGATTCGGCCTGGTCCGGTGAAGCCGGTCCGGCTGGGCACGGGTGCGCCCGAGCACGAACTGCTCGCCGAGTGCGCGTATTTTCGGACCGAGCGAGTGCGAATCGGCCAGGACTCGAGTTTCCGAGGCGCCTGCGACGGATCGACTTTTGAAATCTGGGCGCTCCTCGAGGGCAGCGCGGCGTTCGAGTCGTCAGGTGGCGCGGCGGCGCTCGAGGCGGTTTCGTGGCTGCTCCTGCCCGCAGCCCTTGGAGATTTCGCGGTCCGAAGTGTCGACGGCGCCGCTGAGCTGCTCCGGGTCTTGACGCCCGAACTCTCCTAAGCTCGTTTTCGCTGTTGTTTCCTGCTATATTCCCTTTCCGCCGAGCTGCGGCTCCAGCGGACCCACCCCACCAACAACTTCTTTCCCTGGGAATTGAGATGACATCTGTCGCAACACATGAACTACGTCCGCTCCTCGTCGACCCGGCCCGAGTCGAAGAACTGAAACGCGAAGCGATTCAGCTGCCCTCGTGGGATCTGAACTTTCGCCAGATCTGGGACAGCGAGCTGCTACTCAACGGCGCTTTTTCTCCGCTTTCCGGCTACCTCTCGAAAGCCGACTACGAGAGGGTCTGCTCCGAGATGCGCCTGGAAGACGGCTCCCTCTGGCCGATGCCGATCGTGCTCGACGTCACCGAGGACTTCGCTCAGAAGCTCACCTCTGGCGATCGAGTCGCCCTTCGCCACCCAGAGGGCATGGTGCTCGCCGTGCTCACGGTCACCGACATCTGGACACCCGATCGTGCCGCCGAGGCGAAAGCGGTGTTCGGCACCGACGATGAAGCCCACCCCGGCGTGTTCCAACTCCTTCGCGAAGCCCACCCGGTGTACGTCGGAGGCACCCTGGAAGGGCTCGAGCTCCCTCCGCATCACACCTACCAGCACCACCGCCACACTCCCGACCAGCTGCGCGCCGAGTTCAAACGGCTCGGTTGGGAACGGGTGGTCGCATTCCAGACGCGCAACCCCATGCACCGGGCGCACGTCGAGCTCACCCGCCGCGCCGCTCTGGAGAACGACGCCAAGATCCTCATTCACCCCGTGGTCGGGCGCACCAGCCCGGGCGACGTCGACTACTTCTCTCGCGTGCGCTGTTACGAAGCGGTGGTGGCACAGCTGCCGCCGCAGCTGGCGATGCTGAGCCTTCTTCCCCTCGCGATGCGCATGGGAGGACCGCGGGAGGCGCTCTGGCACGCTCTCATCCGGCGCAACTACGGCTGTACTCACTTCATCGTCGGCCGCGATCACGCCGGCCCACGAGACGGAGAAGGCAAGCCGTTCTACGGTCCCTACGACGCGCAGGAACTGGTCGCCAAGCACGCCGACGAGTCCGGGATCGAGCTGGTTCCATTTCAAGAAGTCGTCTACTCCGAGGATCGTGGAGAGTATCTGCCCCGTCCGGAGGTCAAGCAGAACGAAAAGATCCTCGACCTCTCGGGCACCGAGCTTCGCCGCCGGCTCCGCGAGGGCGCCGACATCCCGGAGTGGTTCTCGTATCCGGAGGTCATCGAGGCGCTGCGAAAACGTTTCCCTCCGCGTTCGCGTCAGGGCTACACCATCTTCTTCACCGGCCTTTCGGGTTCCGGCAAATCGACGGTCGCGCAGATCCTGATTGCCAAGCTGATGGAGATGGACGATCGACCGGTCACCCTGCTCGACGGAGACATCGTCCGCAAGAACCTCTCGAGCGAGCTGGGCTTTTCGAAAGAACACCGTGATCTGAACATCCTGCGGATCGGCTTTGTCGCCAGCGAGATCACCAAGAACCGGGGCACTGCGGTCTGCGCGCCGATCGCTCCCTATACCGCCACCCGTCACAAGGTGCGCACGCTCATCGAACGACACGGTGGGTTCGTCGAGGTCCACGTCTCGACGCCGCTCGAGGTCTGCGAGGAGCGCGACCGCAAGGGCCTATATGCCAAGGCTCGAGCCGGCTTGATCAAGGAATTCACCGGCATCGACGACCCCTACGAGGCCCCCGAGAAGCCCGAGGTCGTGATCGACACAGGGAAGCTGAGCGCCGAGCGTGCCGCCCAGAAGATCGTCGACTACCTGCGCCACGAGGGATTCCTGGTCGGCCGCTACGAGGATCACGACGCGCTTGACGAATCCTGACCTTCTGGACCGCATCGACGCCGCGCTGGACGCGGCCGGAAGGGTCCTCGAGAACTTCACCGCCGGCGCAATCGAAGCGACTCTAAAGGCCGGGGACGACCCGGTCACCGAGGCTGACCTTGCCGTCAACGAAGCCCTGCTGGCGGTTCTCCCGCGCGACGGTGAGGCCTGGCTGTCGGAAGAGACCAAGGACAATCCGGCTCGGCTCGAGAGTCGCCGCCTTTGGGTGGTCGATCCGATCGACGGCACCCGGGAGTTCGTCAAAGGGCTCCCGGAGTGGTGCGTTTCGATCGGCTACGTGGTGGACGGAAAAGCCGTTGCCGGGGGAATCTTGAGCCCTTCGACCGATCAGAAGATCCTCGGCTCTCTCGCCTCGGGCGTGACACTGAACGGTGAGCCCGTGCGGGCGCGACACACGACCGTTGCCGAGGAGGTCGTTGTGTTGGCGAGCCGCAGCGAGATCCGCCGCGGCGAGTGGGCTCAGTACGAGGGCCGGCGGTGGCAGCTCAAGCCGATGGGTTCGGTAGCCTTCAAGATGGCCTTGGTGGCCGCCGGCCAGGTGGACGCCACCTGGACGCTGGTCCCGAAGCACGAGTGGGACGTGGCTGCCGGCACCGCGCTCGTCGAGGCTGCGGGTGGCGCGGTTTTCATCCCCGGCGGATCGGAGCGCATCACTCCGAGCTTCAACCGGCCCGACCTCAAGTTCCCCGGTCTGGCGGCACTCGGAGCAGGTACCGAGCGGCTCTTCGAGGGTGAGACCTTTACTCTCGCTGCCAGCCTCTGAGAGCCGGCACGAGGTGGCCGGCGACGACCTCGCCCGCTAGCCGATGGCCCTCGTCGGTAAAGTGTGACTCGTCGCTGAACAGCTCGTCCCGCGCTTTGAAGTAGGAGTAGAGGTCCACTAACAGAACCCCCTCGTGCTCAGCCGTCTCGGCTGTCGTGGCGTTGTAGTCGAAGGCGGTGAACTTCCACTTGTCCGGACCGTCCACGGCACCGACAAACGGTCGGGTCAGAAAGACCGGTGTCGCGCCGGCGTCCCTGGCCATCGCCACCATGTCTTTCAGATTCTCCCGGTACTTGTCGAGCGGCACTCTCGCGGTCCGTGCATGTTCGTCGGAGCCGTTGGCGGCGACCGCTGCCACTAGCTGCCCCAACCGGAAGTGAGTCAGCCACCGCGTCAAGGAGCGCACAGCCTGCGAACTGCGCGCGAACTCCCGATCCGAGCGCGCGACCCGGTGGGCATCGTTTGCCCCAAAGCTGATCAGCACGATGTCGGGAGCGTAGTGCAGCACTTCTTCGAGACGCGCCAGTCCTTGGGCCGAGGAATAGCCCCACACACCGGCGTTGGCGAGGGTAACCGGAGTGCCCATGGCCGCCAGCCGCTCAGCGAGATCCCGAGGCCAGTTGGCGCCGTCCTCACCACCCCAGCCAAGGGTGTTGGAATCGCCCACCGCCACGATGCGAAGCTCGTCAAGCTCCGGCCGCGGCGACAGGATCGGACCTCGAAGACCTTGGGCGTTGAAGACTCCGAAGCTCGGCTTCGGCCTCCAGATCAGCTTGGGATCGAAAACGAAGTGCTCATCCTTGAACAGATGAAAGCCTCGCGCGTCCTCGACATCACGAACCTCGACGCTGAGAGGACGGTACTCCCAGCCGAGAAACCGAAGCGCGTGCTCCGCAGCGAAGATCGCCAAAAGAATGCTCGCCAAAAGCACCGTGATCTTGAATCCAGGTCTCCTCATGACCCGTCTCCGACGCGCTGCAAGGCCTCGACGATCTCCGCGCGATCGAGGCCCTGTGCCCAGCCGAGAGCGTTGCGAGTGGCGAAGGTCGTCCAACGCCTGGCCCCGAACGCGAGCAGCAGCCGAACCACCTCGGCATGGCCGCCGATCACCGCTCGGATCAGCGGCGTACCCACGGCCGCGGATTCCGCATTGGGATGAGCTCCGGCCGCCAGAAGCTCGTATGCGATGTCTGCCTCGCCCTGCGCGCTCGCCAGGTGCAGCGGAGTCCAGCCCAATCGATCGAACAGGTTTGGATCTGCGCCGCGTGACAACAACAGCCTTACGGATTCGAGCTCTCCGAGACGCACCGCCCAGGAGAGAGCCGTCCAGCCGTCTCGGTCACGGGCGTCGGCGTCGGCGCCGTGCTGCAACAGCACTCTGACCTTCTTGGGTTGCCGCATCGCAACCGCGGTCATCAGCGCAGTCATGCCCGTGTGGGTGGCCCGGTCGGGCGCGACCCCCGCCTCCAGAACCGCCTTCAAGCTCTCCGCGCGCTCGTTCTCGACCGTGAAGATGAGCAGCGTCCTACCGGTCGCGTCGGCGCCCTCGAGGCTCACGCCCGCCTCGTCGAGCACCCGCACGGTCTCAGCGGATCCTGATTTGCGAGCGAGCAGCAGCGCCCGCGAGGCCTGGAGCCCCCCCGGGTCGGCGCCGAGCTCGAA
>CALZIK010000149.1 GCA_945787635.1 Thermoanaerobaculia bacterium
CCTCGCTCGGCCTCGCCGCGCTCGACGAGCTCAGCGACGCCGTGGTTCCGGCCGGCATTCGCTCGCGCGAGCAGCTCGATCTGCCGGCGCCGCTCGGCGAGGCCGCCGCGCTGGCCGCCCTGGCTGAGATCGCTTCGCGCAACAAGACGACCCGCTGCTTAGCGGGGATGGGCTATGCGGCTTGCCTGGTGCCGGCCGTCATCCAGCGCAACGTGCTCGAGAACCCGGGCTGGTATACCCAGTACACTCCCTATCAGGCCGAGATCGCGCAGGGACGGCTGGAAGCCCTGATCAACTTCCAGACTCTGATCTGCGAGCTCACCGGCCTCCCGGTGACCAACTCCTCGCTGCTCGATGAGGGAACCGCAGCGGCCGAGGCGATCGCGATGTGCTGGTCCGCGATCCGTCAGAAGCGCTCGACGGTGCTGGCGTCGGCCGATTGCCACCCGCAGACGCTGGCGGTGGTCGAGACTCGCGCCGAGCCGCTGGGCCTCCGGGTCGAGATCGCGCCTACCGAGGCCTTCGACCCCTCCCGTGACGATGTCTTCGCCGCCTTGGTCCAATACCCCTCGACCGACGGCCGGATCGCCGATTTTCGCGCGCTGGCCGAGAGCCTCCACCAGGCCGGCTCCAGACTCATCGTGGCCGCGGATCCGCTCGCCCTGGTTCTTCTCGAGCCACCCGCCGGCTTCGGCGCCGATATCGTGGTCGGCTCGACGCAGCGCCTGGGTCTGCCTATGGGCGGCGGCGGACCGCATGCAGGGTACCTCGCCTCGGCCCAGGATCTCGAACGACTGATCCCCGGCCGCATCGTCGGTGTCTCGCGCGACGCCTCCGGCGGCGCCGCCTACCGCCTGGCCCGCCAGACCCGCGAGCAGCACATCCGGCGGGAGAAAGCCACCAGCAACATCTGCACGGCCCAGGTCCTCCCCGCAGTGCTGAGCTCGATGTACGCGGTCTATCACGGTCCCGACGGCCTGCGCAGGATCGCCGATCGAGTCCATCACGCCACCGTCGATCTGGCGCGGCGACTCGGCGCGCTCGGCTACGAGATTCGCCATCACTCGGTTTTCGACACGCTGCGGGTGGCGGCAGGAGACGCTGAGGAGGCCATCTGGAAATCCTCGCGCGCCCACGGAATCACGCTGCGGCGATTCGGCGACGGGGACCTCGGCATCACTCTCGATGAGGTCACGATGGCGGCGGAGCTCGACACGCTGGAAGCCGCCTTCCGAACCTCGGCTTCCGACCGTCCCCCGATCGACGCCTCCCGATCGTCGGCCGAGATACCCGCGCAATACCGTCGAACCGGCGAGTTCCTCTCTCAGAAGGTCTTTCACCGCTACCACACCGAGCACGAAATGCTGCGCTACCTCCATCGGCTCCAGAGCCGGGACCTGTCCTTGATCCACTCGATGATTCCGTTGGGCTCGTGCACCATGAAGCTCAACGCCACGGCCGAGATGATGCCGATAACCTGGGAGGGATTCGGCTCGATACATCCGTTTGCTCCCGCCGAGGACCAGGCGGGCTACCATGAGCTCTGCCGGCAACTGGAAGCCTGGCTCGCCGAGCTCACCGGCTTCGACGCGGTGTCCCTGCAACCCAACGCGGGGTCGCAGGGAGAGCTCTCCGGGCTCCTGGTGATCCGGGCCTTCCATCGCGCGCGAGGCGACGACCACCGCGATGTCTGCCTGATCCCGACCTCGGCGCACGGCACCAACCCTGCCAGCGCGGTGATGGCTGGCCTCAAGGTGATCCCGGTCAACTGCGACTCCCAGGGGGACATCAACCTCGCCCAGCTCGAAGAGACCGCCCGGTTGCACGCCGACCGGCTCGCCGCGTTGATGATCACCTACCCCTCGACCCACGGCGTGTTCGAGGAGAGCATTGTCGAGGTCTGCAAGATCATCCACGAGCACGGCGGGCAGGTCTACCTCGACGGCGCCAACATGAACGCCCAGATCGGCCTGAGCCGGCCGGGCGACTACGGCGCCGATGTCTGTCACCTCAATCTCCACAAGACCTTCTGCATCCCGCATGGCGGCGGCGGGCCCGGTATGGGACCGATCTGCGTCGCCGGCCATCTCGCCGACTTCCTGCCCGGTCACCCCCTCGGCAGCACGCCGCGATCGGATGCGGCCATCGGGCCTATCTCGGCGGCGCCGTGGGGCAGCCCGGGGATCCTGCCGATTCCCTGGATGTACATCGCGATGATGGGCGCCGAGGGACTCACCCGGGCCAGCCAGCTCGCCATTCTGAACGCCAACTACATGGCCAAGCGTCTGGCACCGCACTACCCCATCCTTTACTCCGGAGCCAACGGCTTCGTCGCGCACGAGTTCATCATCGACGTGCGGGGACTCAAGCAGACCGCGGGGATCAACGTAGACGACATCGCCAAACGCCTCATGGACTATGGTTTTCATGCCCCGACCATGTCCTGGCCGGTTGCCGGCACGATGATGATCGAGCCGACCGAGTCGGAGTCCAAGGCCGAGATCGAGCGCTTCTGCGATGCCATGATCTCGATTCGCGACGAGATTCGGGAGATCGAGGACGGTCGAGCCGACGCCGACAACAACCTCCTGAAGGGCTCGCCGCACACCGTAGCGGAAGTGACCAGCGACGACTGGCGTCACCCCTACTCACGGCAACGAGCCGCGTTTCCGATGCCCTGGATCCGAGACCACAAGTTCTGGCCGCCGGTCGCCCGCATCGACAACGCCTTCGGCGACCGCAACCTGGTGTGCACCTGCGATACCGTGGCGGCCTACGCGGAACCGGCGGCGACCGCGGAGTCTTAGTAGACCTGATCGGACACTGCAAAAAAGCCCGGCATGCGCCGGGCTCTTGCCATCGGAGGTCAGACCTCGGCGTCTCCTAGAAGTGGAACCGCAGCCCCACCGCGACCTTGGTCTCGAGCTGATCGCGCTCATCGTCGATTAGGTCGAAACGACTCAGCGCAAAAAACGACAGCGACTCGCTGGCGCTGACATCGACTCCGAACTGAGCGTTCAAGCCGAGCGAGTTATCGCTGGTGTCGCCGCTGGGCAGGGCGAAGTCGGTGTCGAGAAAGTGCATTCCGATCCCACCGCCGACGAAGAACTCGACGGCATTGAAGGGCATGCCGCCGATGACGTTGACGCCGACGACCATGTCGCTGGCGAAATCGCCGTCCCAGTAGCCCAGCTCAGGCTCCAGATAGCCGCGAAACCCGGTCCTGCTCGACCCTCGGTGGGCATGGCGGTCTCCGAACGGAATGCGCAGGTTCAGCATCAAGAACTGCTCGATGTCGTCGTCGCTCAGGACCGTCGTTTCGTCAATGATGCTGTCGCCGATATCGACCAGGCCGAGACCGATTCCGACCGCCCACGTCCGGGCGTCGTCGTAGTCCTCGTCCAGATAGATCTTCTCATCGTGCTCTTCGCCGAACACCACCTGACCGGGTACGGCCAGAACGCACACGGCGGCCGCGACCGCCAACCAACTCCTCATTGCACTACCTCCTCAAAAGCCCAGCCATGAACGGAAGGCGGGTGGCTCGCTCTGAGCCACCCGTCCTCTCAGTATAGACCGCGATGACCGAAAAGTTCTTTCTTCGCGGAAGTTAGACTGTTTCTAGTCCTGTTTCTTCTTGAGGTCGTCGCTCCAGCGTTCGAGCTCCTGGCGGGCCAGGTCTCGACCGCCCATGCCGAAAGCGATGGCCGCGGCGACCGCGGCGGCGCCCAGCACGAGCGTGAACGCGTTCTCGATGATGTCTTCGCCCAGTCCCATCTGATCCAACGCCATGAAGCCGGCGAGAAACAGAATCGCGATCCGCGCGATGGTTGCGAGAAGCGCGCTCTGACCACCCGACTCGACCGCCCGCGCGGCCAGGTTCGCTAGGTAGACGCCCAACCCGAAGATCACCAGGCCCAGCAAGATGTTGAAGAAGAAGACGATGAAGTCGCTCACCAGGTTCGCCATCTGGGCGAAAGCGAGCATCCGCAAAGCCTCGACCGCGGCGAACAGCATCACGGCCACGACCACCAGATGACCAATCAGGTCCGAGCCGGTCGAGGTGCTGCCTTCCCCACCCTTGAACTTGAAACCCATCCGGTCGAGGAGCCGATCGAAGCCCGCGGCATTGAGCAATCGCGAGACCAAACCCGCGACCATTCGACTGATGACGTAGGCGATGCCCACGATCAGGGCGGCGCCGAAAAGATTCGGCAGAGCGCCCAGAATCTGATCGAGCATCTGGCTTGCCGGCCGGGTGATGTCATCCAGCTCGAGCGCTCCGAGCGCCGAAATCAGGACCGGAATCAGAATCAGCACGTAGATCAGCAGACCGACCAGGCCCGACAGCTTCTGCTTTCCGAGCGCCTGGTCGAGGCCGGCGCGGTCCCCGAGCGAGTCCATGCCGGCCGCGGCGAGCAAACTCGTGACGACCCGTCGCAGGATCTTGGCGATGAACCACCCCACCAGGAAGATCACCAGCGCGGCGAAGAGGTTGGGGATGAATCCGACCAGCCTGGCAACCATGTTCTGGACCGGTGCCAGCAGCCCTTCGAGCTGCAGCGCACCGAGCACCGCGGGCAGGAAAAGCAGGAAAATAAGCCAATAGACGGTCTCGGAAAGGGTCTGCGAGACCGGGACCTGCTTCTCGCCGGTGGAATCGACCATTTCACCGCCCAGGCGCTGGTCGAGACCCACGGCGTCGAGGCCCTTGCGCACCACGAGGCGAAGCCCCGTGGCCAGGAGCCACGCTACGAGCAGCAAAGCCGCCGCTTTCAGAACATTGGGTAGAGCTGCAAGGATCGAGGTGACCATGTCCTGCAGCGGCTCAGAGACCGCGGCCAGCTGGAGCTGGCTGAAAAAAGCGATAAACACGAAGATCATCAAGAACCAGAAGACGATCTTGCCGATCGCCGGTTCGATATCGGGAGTCTCGCCCTCCTCTCCCCGGACCCAGCTGGCAATCCGGTTGTCGATGGTGGTGCGCCGCAGAGCGGCTCGCACCAGGCGGGAGATCAAATAGGCGGCCAACCATCCCAGAATGAGAATCGCGAGCGCTCCGAGCAACCTGGGCAGGTAGACACCCATTTCGCCCACGACGTTTTCCGCGACGGAAGCGAGGCTTGTACGCAAGTTATCCATACACAACTCCTTACCGATGTGGTGAAAGCTTCAAAGCACCCCTAGAGGCAGTGCCATAGATCGAACTTTGTTGCGGTCGGTGCCCCGTTCCCGAAGCAGAACCAGTATACCCCGAGTCGTGCTTGAAGAAGCTCGCGATAGAGGCAGGCGGTAGCGGTTCTTACGGGCGACGATGGAAGAAGTCGGTGACGCCGTCGAGGACGCTGCCGATGACGCGATGGATGAGGCTGAGGACATGATGGATGAAGCCGGGTAAGAGATGGAAGAGGTTACGTTTGATCTTGACTTACGCTTTATTTACGCCTATATTCATTTCCCCAATGGCGACCGCTCAGGCGCAAGACACAGCCCCGTTTTCACTCGAGAACCGGCCACCCGCCCAACGACCCGAGAGCACGGCGGCCCCGGCGCAATGCGCACCCGATCGGCTTTTCGGCCGGTTTTCTGACCAGCTTTCCGAAGAACTGCGCCGCTTCGTCGCCAATGGCACGTCGTTGATCCATCAGGCGTCACAGAAGCGGTCATCTCCGCTTCCGACTTCAATCCCTTCCCTGGATCGCGCTCTCGCCGGGGGGCTACCGCGTGGATGCCTCGTCGAGGTAACCGGTCGGGGATCCTGCGGACGCCTCTCCACGGCGCTTTCGACTCTGGCCGCCACCACCGGCGGTGGGGATCTCGCCGTGCTGGTCGATCTGGGCGACGGACTCGACCCCGGCAACGCGATCGAACTGGGGGTGGACCTCAGTCGCCTCTTGTGGTTGCGACCTTGGCACTTGAAGTCGGCTCTGGTGGCAACCGAGATTGCGCTGCAAACCGGCTTTCGTCTGGTCGTTCTCGACCTGGGTGAGCCTCCGGTGCGTGGCGGTCGGGGCCCTGAGGCAGCCTGGCTGCGATTGACGCGCGCGGCGGCCGCTCACCAGAGCGTGGTCTTCGTTTCCAGTCCGTACCGGGTCAGCGGCACCGCGGCGACCACGGTTTTCGAGGCCGGGCTAGCCGGCCCCCGCTGGCGCGGCGGCCGCCG
>CALZIK010000150.1 GCA_945787635.1 Thermoanaerobaculia bacterium
ACGGCGTGGTTGGTGGGCCGGGGCCTCCTTTCGCTCGCGCGGAGAGGCTTCGCTCCAGGAGGCCCCCGGCCGGCCTTGGGACGGCGTGGTTGGTGGGCCGGGGGCCTCCTTTCGCTCGCGCGGAGAGGCTTCGCTCCAGGAGGTCCCCGGCCGGCTTCGGGGCGCTCAGGTGGTTCGGCTGGAGCTAGGAGCCGCCGGACGCGGGCGTTTCCGGCCCGACCTGGATGATCCCGGTCACAACCGACGATTGGCCGCCGAAGAGGTCGAGAATCGCTACGCCCACCTTTTGCCGGCCGGCACCCAGGAGAAGCTCCTTCGTGTGGACAAGAGATTCGGCGCGCGCGGCGTCGAGGTGCTCGTCGGCCAGGCGTACTCCGAGCGGGGAGGCGCTGATCTCCGAGATGTCGCCACCCTGAGCGGCTGCTCCAACGAAGAGCCGGAGACGCGCCTCGTGCTTGCCTTCGCCGATCGGTAGCAGCGCGATGTCCCGGAGTGGAACGCCCACCCGAATCGGAAGCTTGTAGGTGCTCTTTTCCCGCGGTTGGGGCACGCCCCAGGTCACCTCGACTCCGATCGGGTTCGCTTCGTAGGAGTAGAGCAGGGCCGAGCGGAGCTGCTCCCGGATCCGCGTCTCCTGGCTCTTGTTGCGGTACCCGGCGCGGTGGCGCAGGCTCGCGCCCTTGATTCGCTCGGCGAGCTTGACCTTGATCTCGTGGTAGCGGCCGCTGTCGGTGTTCACCGAGGTGATCCCGAGCGAGTAGAACGAGCCGAAGTCCCGAGTGACCTCCTCGAGGGCCGGCAGAATCTCGTTGCGGTTGACGATCGCCTGGCCGCCGGTCTCGGTCGCCATGAACCGGAGGCCCGCCTGGAGGTTCTCGGGCACGATCGAGTTCAAGGTGCTTCGAATCTTGGAGTTGACGAAGCCCGCGTACTCGGCGGCGCCGAACTCGAAGCCACGCAGACCGCCGGCGTCCAGGGTATGGAAGGCCACGCGGTGGGCGTTCGCCTGCCGGGTGACGCGCTCGAAGCTTCGGGTCACGTCGTGTCGCGGAATCTCGGCGTAGGGCTCACTGGACCCGAACTTCTCGGCGACCGTGTGAAACATCTCTTCGCCCGCGAGCATGGGTACGCCGCTCGAAACATGGATCAGAGCCTTGCGACCCGGCAGGCCAGCCAGCGTCTCGATGAGGCGCTCGAGAGACCTCGCCGTGAACTCGATGCTGTTCATCTGCTCTTCGGCATACTGGCGCGCGTAGATAAGAGCCTGCGAGGTGCTGCCGGCCTCATCGATCCTGCGAAGTGCCGCCATCTGGTCGCGCCGGCGAACGCTGGCCTGGCCGGCGTCGTCGCGAATCTCGGCGAGAGCCTCGACGAGCAGGCGCGCCTCGTCGGTGAACGGCTGGCGCAGCTTGAGCGACCGGTCGTAGGTCACCACCATGGCTCGCCCGCCGGCCCGGAGCGCCCGGTGGAGAAACAGCTCCAGCGAGGGCAGGATCCGGTTTCGCTCGATCGGGTCGATGTTGAAGTTGTCCATGTAGACGATCAGCCAGAGCCGGTGCTCGGCCGCGACTTCGCTCGCCGCTTCCGGGACCTGCGGTGGCGTCGGTGCGATCGGATGAATTGGCGGGCGGTCCGGTCCGGCATCGGGCTCGGGCACCGGCGCAGGGCGTCCATCGGCGACTGCATAGAAGTTCGAGATTTCTACGGGCTGCCCGTCGCGGAACACTTCGAAGTCCTCGCGGGCGAGCCCCTCGATCGGCTCTCCCTGCTTGTTCGTCACCCAGACATCGATGTTGACGATCTCGACGTCGACGACCTCGACGAAGGGTTCGGACTCGGGCGGAGCGTCCTTGGGAGTCGAGTCCGTTTGAGCCGCAACCGGGAGCGTAGCCGTCAGGGCGAAAGCGAGAAGCAGCATCGGCGGCCTGCCGCACGTTGATATCGGATGGTGCCGCATGCGGGTCTCGTGTTCGAGACAGTATAGCGGGAGCAAGCAACGTGCCGCCGCGGCGATCGCCGGGCCTGATCGTTCGGTATAGATTGTGCCCTCGATGTCGGCGTTCGATCATGCCCTGGCCTTCGCGCTGGTCATCGCTTTGCCCGTCTACTACTTGCTGATCACACCGGCGACGAAACGCGCGATCGAGGCGGGCGAGCCGGGCCGGCGAATGCGCGACTATCGCAATACGCTGGTCGAGCTGTGGTTACAGGGGCTTGCGGTGATCGGCCTTTGGGCGTACACCGGGCGCGGCTGGTGGGAAATCGGCTTGCGTCGGCCGGGTGGCTGGCGATTCTGGCTCCTGTCGATCGCCGTGACCGCGTTCGCGGTAATCGTGGTGGCCCAGGTTCGGGCGGTGCGAGCCAGCGAGCCCACCCGAGCTCAACTGCGCGAGCGCCTCGAGCACCTGAGCTTCATGATTCCACGAAGCCGTCCTGAGCTGACCGTGTTTGCCGCGCTCTCCGTCAGTGCCGGCGTCTGCGAAGAGGCCGCCTACAGGGGGTTTCTGATCTGGTACTTCCTGGGTTTTTTGGGCATGCCGCACGGCTGGCCGGGCAGCGCCAGCCTGATGGCGTTGGTCCTGTCGAGCCTGGGTTTCGGATTCGCGCATCTCTATCTGGGGTGGCGCGACGCTTTGCGCTCGGCGATCACAGGGGCGTTTCTGGCCGGGCTGTACCTGGCCAGCGGTTCGCTCTGGTTGCCGATGGCGCTGCATGCCCTTCTCGACCTCAACTCAGGTTGCCTCGGGTGGCTGGCGTTCGACGAGGGCGACACCTGAAACATTACGGGACTCGCCAACTTTTGGCCTCGACGAGAATAGTTGTATTGGTAGTGTAGAAGCTCAATCCGAAAGGAGGCGGATGCGCTCGATGAGCGGCGGGGGTTCAAGGCTCGGCCCGGCATCGGCTGCGGGTGTCTTGCTGGCGCTTGTCGTGGCGGCTTGGCCGTGTTCGGTCGTCGCTGGAGACCCGGAATCCGCCAGGAGCGCCAAGTCCTGGATCGGGCGCGAGGCGGAATTCGAGAGCTTTCTAAAGACCGCAGAGCCGGTCGCGCTCGGGGAGCTAGGAACCGGCGTGACCAATCCGTTCAAAGCGGAGCTCGCGCCCGGCGGGCCGATTCCCGCCTTCGTCTGGAAGCCGATTACCCCAGGGTTTTACGGTGGCTTCTACGAGAGCTACAAGACCGAAGTGGCCGCCTATGAGCTCGACAAGCTGCTCCGGCTCGGCATGGTTCCGGTGACAGTCGAGAGGCGCGTCGATAGAGCGACCGGAGCCGCCTGCATGTGGGTGGCGCAGACCCAGAGCTTCAAGGAGTTGGGTGGCCCGCCGAAGCCGCCGGCCGAACAGGTGGAGCGGTGGAACATCCAGATCATTCGCGCCAAGATGTTCGACAATCTGATCTCGAATCGCGACCCCAATCTGGGCAACTGGCTGGTCGATCCCGCCTGGAACGTGATTCTCATCGATCATTCCCGGTCCTTCGGCGGCGGCAAGGCGATGGCCCACGAGATGACACGAATCGACGCCGATCTCTGGGCGCGGATGAGGGCTCTTGACGAGACTTCGTTGAGCGGCTCGGTCGGCAGGTGGCTGAACCGCAAGCAGATTCGCTCGATTCTGAAGCGCCGCGACCGAATGGAAGAGCTGATTCTTGAACTGGTGGAGGGTTCCGGCGAGCACGCGGTCCTGATCCGCTACGACGAACCGGTGCTCTGATCGATTCTCCGAGGGCTCGCCGCTACAATTCAGCGGTCGATGAACCTGACAAGGAGAAGCTCATGATCCAGATCGTTGTTCGAAACTTCCTGCGCGGTCTTCTGATCGTCGCGCCGATTGCGGCTACGGTCTGGCTCATCTTCAGCACGTTCTCGGCGATCGACGGGTGGTTCGGGCTCGATGAGGTCTTCGACCGGAGCGTGGTTCCCGGTGCCGGCGTGTTGCTGACCTTCGCCGCGATCACCCTGGTCGGGTTTCTGGCGCGGGTCATCGGAGTGCGTTGGCTTTTCCGGCAGCTCGACGCGGTCTTTGCTCGAGTGCCGCTGGTCAAGATTCTCTACACCGCGATCCGGGACCTCACCGGAGCGTTCGTGGGTGAGCGCCGGCGCTTCGATCGGCCGGTCGCGGTGACGCCGACCTCCGACCCGGAGCTGCTCCTGCTGGGCTTCCTGACGCGAGAAGGACTCGACGAGATCGGCCTGCCGGGCTTCGTCTCGGTGTACGTACCCCAGTCCTACAACTTCTCGGGCCAGGTGCTGGTCGTTCCGCGTGAGCGCGTCCGACCTCTGGACGCCGGCAGCACGCAGATCATGAAGTTCATCGTGTCGGGCGGAGTCGCGGAATCAACCGGTCCGGTCGCTGTCGCAGAAGGACGTTGAGTCGATCGGCTATCCTCACGACAGTCCATTGCTTCCCGGAGGTCTCATCTATGCGCTTTGCGTCAACCGTCTTCGCTGTCGTTTTCTGCTTGGGCGCGCTCTCGGCCGGGACATTACATGCCGGTGACTGGGCGCGTTTCCGGGGTTCGAACGGATCCGGCGTCTCGGAAGCCACCGGGCTACCGGTCGAGTTCGGCCCTGAGAAGAACCTGGCCTGGGCAGCGGAGGTGCCGTTCGGGCGCTCATCGCCCGTAGTCGCCGGCGATCGGCTCTTCCTGACGGCGGTCGAGGAAGGCAAGCTGGTGACGCTGGCAATCGATCGCGCCTCCGGTAAAGAGCTCTGGCGCTGGGAGCTCGAGCCGCGGGAGCGGGCCGAGCTTCACGCCGCTACCGACTCGGCGACGCCCACTCCGGTAACCGACGGCGACAATGTCTACGCCTTCTTCCACGAGGCCGGTCTGGTTTCCTACGATCGCGCCGGCAAGGAACGCTGGCAGGTACCGCTGGGCCCGTTTCGCAACTTCTACGGCATGGCCGCGTCACCGATTCTCGCGGGCGATCGGCTCTTCGTTCTCTGCGACCAGGCGGAAGGCTCGTTTCTCCTGGCGGTCGACAAGAACACCGGCAAGGAGATCTGGCGCAAGGCACGCCCGGCCCGGCTCGAGGCCTACACCACGCCGATTCTCTATCCCAACGCCGAGAGCCCAACGGCGCTTCTGGTCTCCGGTTCGCGGTGGGTGGACGCCTATGACCTCGCGACCGGCGTGACCCTCTGGAGCCAGGGCCGAGTCGGCAGCGGTCCAGTGTCGAGTCCGGTGCTCGCCGGGGACATGCTCTACGTCACCGCGATCGATCACGCGGAAGACGGCTGGGCGCCCTTCGACGGGCTGCTCGCGGCGCACGACAAGGACGGGGACGGGGAGCTGTCCCGGACCGACGTCGAAGGGGTCTGGATCGCCAATCACTTCGGCTGGTTGAACACCGACGGCGAGGGCAACATCACAGCCGAGGACTGGGCGCGCCTGGCACGCGAGGTTGTCAACGAGCACTGGGGTGTGTTCGGTATGCGGATCGGAGATGGCGCCGTGGAGACTGTCTGGAACTACCGCCAGAACGTTCCCTACATTCCTTCTCCTTTGGTTCTGGACGGTGTGTTCTACATGGTCAAGGACGGGATCGTGACCAGTCTCGATGCGGTGACCGGAGAGCTCTTGAAGCGCGATCGGCTCGGTGATGGCTCGGCCAAGGTGTACGCATCCCCGGTGGCCGCCGCAGGCCGGATCTACATCGGTACGATGGACGGTGAAGTCGCCGTGCTCGCAGCCGGCGCGGATTGGAAGGTGGTGGCGACCAATTCGCTCGGGGACGAGATCTGGGCGAGCCCGGCGATCGCCGACGCGCATCTCTACGTCAGGACGAAGAGTAAGCTCTATGCGTTCGGGGCACCGCCGGCGCCTGATGAAAGCGACACCGACAAGGGACGCTAGACGGTAGCGAGGTCATGAAGGCCCTCAAGCGCGCACTCATCCTGCTTCCCGTCGGGGCGGTCCTGAGCGGGCTGTCCGCCGATCAGTGCGCGACCGTGGCCGCTGCCCACTCGCGATTCAGGGAGGGGTCGTTCGCGGTCGAGAGGCTCTTTCGGATGTCGGTCAACGGCAATCTCAAGAAGCGCGAGGTCGCCCACCTGGTCTACGCGGACGGCGAGCTCGAAACCGAAGTGCTCGAGGAGGAGGTGCTCTCGAAGGGCATGGTGTTCGAGGGCGAAGGCAAGGACTTCGCCCTCGAAAGCGGGTTCTCCTGTGATCGGGTCGAAGCCGATGGAGAAGGGCGCTTCGAGCTGACCTCCGAAGACGGTTTGGAAGTGATCGAGTTCCTGATGGACGAGGACCAAGGCGCCCTCCGACCGGTGTCGTGGCGACTCGATACCACCGAGCGATTTCTGTTCAAGAGATTCGTCATCGAGGGCAGAGTCGAGTACTCGGATTTCGAATGGCTCGAGGGGAGGGTTGTCCCCGAGTGACGTCTCCTCCGTGGGCCGCAGGTTCTCCTACGGAGGGTCGTCGAGGTCGATGCTCTTCAGCCGCGCAAGCTCCTGCTCGCGTTCGATGAGCTCTGCCTCGGTCACCTTCAGCTCATCTCTGAGTTTCGAGATCTGCCCTTCCAAGCGTCCGATGCGACTGCCGAGTTGACCGACCTTCTTGGCCGTGTCTTGAGACTTGGCTTCGGTTTCAGTCGCGTGGCGGCGCACGGAAGCCAACTCTTGCTCCGCCAGCCGGGTACGGTCTTGCTGGTTCGCGAGCCGGTTGGCCAGTAGAGAGGCTTCCTCCTGCAGCGCGAGCAGCATGGTCGCCTTGGCCGCGTAGTTGCTCCTCGGCCGGATGTAGGTGAGTCGGGTCAGAACCGAGCGCGCAGCAACCGGATCGTGGAAGCTCGAGTCGGGCTGGAGGTACATCAGTCCCAGATGATAGAGGGCGCGCTCGACCCGGCGGCCGTCGTCCTGACGCTCGAGAGTCTCCAGGTAGGCGTCGCGAGCGGCCTCGAAATCTCGTTCCGCGAACAGTCGATCGGCGTCGCTCGGAATGAGCGCGCAGCCCGAGAGCGCGGTGACTACGACCACTGCCAGCCAGCCGCGTGGGTGTCCTATCCGCCTCATGCTCTCCATTTGGCTAGCCTGCGCTCACTGCGTGCGCGACCCTTTCCGCCAACGGCAACGCTACCGTAAAGCGTGCGCCGCCACCGGGCCGATCGGAGACCCAGATCGCGCCCTCGTGGAAGTTGACGATCTCGCGGGCGATCGCGAGGCCCAACCCGACGCTGCCGTTGCTGCTCAGTCCGGCGGCGCGGATCTGGTGGAATCTCTCGAAAATCCTCTCCTGCTCCTCTTCGGGGACTCCTGGTCCGCGATCGTCGAACTGGACGACGGCGAAATCGCCCGGACCCAGGCGACGCCGGACGTCGCGGTCCGGGTCATCGGAAACGTCGATTCGTACGGCCGAGCCCTCGGGGGCGTGCCGAATGGCGTTTTCGGTCAGATTGCCGAGCACCTGGATGATGCGGTCGCGATCGCACGAGACCGGTATCGGCGGAACCGTCGCCAGCGAGAGGGAAACTCCCCGCGCCCAGGCCTGAGCGGAGTGGCTCTCGACGACCCCGGCGAGTAGCTCGTTGAGATCCCATGTCCCGACGGTGTAGTGGAGCGCGCCTTCCTCCAAAGCCGCGAGGTCGAGCAGCTTGGACAGCATCGACTCGAGCCGACGGTTGTTGTCCAGGCTCAGCTCGAGCAGGCGACGCTGCTTGTCCGTCAGCTTGCCGGGCAGTTCCTCGAGAAGGAGGGAGTCGGTTTCGTACATGGCCGCCAGCGGCGACTTGAGCTCGTGCGAGACATGCGAGAGAAACTCGCGCTTGGCGCGGTCCAGTTCGCCGAGTCGCTCGACCATACGATTGAAGCTGTCGGCGACCGGGGCGAATTCGTCGGTACCGTTGGTTCCGAGCTTGTAGGTGTACTCGCCGCCGGCGACCGACCGGGTTCCCTCTTGAAGCCGCAGGAGCGGGCGGTGAATCGAGCGCACCGTCAGCCAGAGGAGTGGCAAGCTGAGCGTAAGTCCGATCAGGGCGACGATCCAGGACACTCGGACCGCGCGTTCGCTCGCTTCGGCGGACTCCAGCACGTGGCTGCGGACGCCTTCTTGGGTGGCCACGACGACGGCGCGGGCCTGGTCTTGAAGCGCCCGGGACTGCTCGAGAAAGGCTTCCATGAGCTGCGCCTCGCGATCGCCGTCGGAAGTGGTTGCGAGCGGATTGAGAGATGTTTCCTCGACCAGGAGGGTGTCGACGAGCGCGGCGACGGGAAGCGCATACCAACGGTTCGCCATGAGCTCGAGCTCCACCGCCAGGGGAGCGACGAGCTCGAGGCCACGCAGTTCCTCGAGGTTCTCCTCGAACGAGGTGCGCAGCGGCTCGAGCCGCCCGGCATAGGCGGGATCTCGCGTCACCAGCAGTTTGCGAGTGAAACCATCGATTTCGGCGAGGATCTGCCGTTGCTCGAGAGCCAGAGTGGTGGCTCGAAGGTCGACGTCGGCGAGCACGCGATGATCGGCGGCCATGCCCCGCACCTGAGTCAGGTTGTATACCAGGACCGCGACAAGAGCGGCTGCCCAGAGGCTCGAGGCTGCCGCAAGCTTGCTAGCTACTCTCATCCGCTTGGCCGGCCTCCCGGTACTGACGGAGCTTGTTTCGGATGGTGCGAACCGTCACTCCCAGAGCTCGAGCCGTTTTGGACCGGTTGTCGTCCATTCTCTTCAGGGTTTCGAGGATCAGGATCTTCTCGGCCTCGGCGACGGTTGAATTCGCCGGAACCGCGATGTGCTCCTGCGACGTGCCGTTGGTCGATTCCCGGAGGAAGGCCGGCAGGTGGCTGGGCTGAATCCAGCCCGTCTTGGCCAGAATCACCGCGCGCTCCATGAAGTTGCGCAGCTCACGGATGTTGCCGGGCCAGTGGTATTCCTGGAACCGTAGCAATGCGGAGCCTTCGACTCCTTCGACCCGAGTGCCATGTTTCTGGTTGAATTGACGAACGAAGGCGTGCGCCAGAAGAGGCAGGTCTTCTCGGCGATCGCGCAGCGGCGGCAGCTCCACCGTGAAGACACCCAGCCTGAAGAAGAGATCCTTTCGGAGCTTGTGGTTCTTCATCGCCGAATCCGGCTCAAGATTCGTGGCGGCCAGAATCCGGACGTCAACCGGTTGGGTCTTCGAGGAGCCGAGCTTGCGCACCTTGCCTTCTTCGAGCACCCGCAGGAGCGTCGGCTGTATGGACATCGGCATCTCCGAGATCTCATCGAGGAATATCGTTCCGCCATCGGCGCTCTCAAACAGTCCGCTCTGGGTCTTGCCCGCACCGGTGAAGGCGCCGCGGACATGTCCGAAGAGCTCACGCTCGGTCAGGCTCTCCGGAAGCGCCGCCATGTTGACGGCGACGAAAGGCTGGTCGGCCCGCGGGCCGCAGTCGTGAATGGTGCGGGCGGCGAGCTCTTTGCCGGTGCCACTCTCGCCGGTGATCAGAGCCGAGGCGTGATTGTCCGAAAGGACGCGCAGAACCTCATACACCTCGCGCATCTTTTTCGAGGTGCCGACGAAGTCGCGAAATCCCCCGTCCTCTTCGAGCTGGCGCTCGAGCGCTCGCGCGCTCTGGTGGCGGCCGATCTTGCGCCCCGCGGCGTCCAAGGTCTTTTCGAGCTGCCGGTAGTCGAGCGGTTTGGTCAGGAAATCGAAGGCGCCGTGCTTCATGGCCTCGACAGCCGAATCCACGGTGGCATAGCCGGTCATCAATATGACGGGCCGATCAGGATCGCCTTCCCGCAGGTCCTCGAGCAGCCGGACGCCGGTGGTGTCGGGAAGCACGACGTCCGAAAGGACGATGTCGGGCTCGAAATACTCGGCGCATTTCCTGGCTTCCTGGCCGTTTTCAGCGACCTGGATCTCGAAACCGGCCCTCGAAAGGCGCAATTCGAGGACCTCGCGCATCGCGGCCTCGTCGTCTACGACCAGCAATTTCAGGGTTTCAGAGCTCATTGCCTACCGGCTTTTGGAGTGTAGATCCGAAACTGTACCAGAGCGGAAAACTTTTCCTATCTCGCTGCGGCCTGCGCAAGAATCCGTCCAAGGGTTGAGATGGAGAACCGAGAGAGCTTCTCGCTACTAGCTGACGATCGGGAGCGCGGGCTTCGAGTCCGAACGCTGGCACCGCAGTTGCGTTACTGGACTTCAACAAGGAGGTGTTCGTGTTCAAACAGACCAAAGGTGAGTCCCTTCACCCAAGTGAGACGTCCGCGCCTGAGCCGCGGTCGCAGCCTGTGCGCTCTGCCGGAGAGCGTCCGGCGAGCCTCGGTCCGTCGATCTCTCTCACCGGCAATCTCACCGGGAGCGAAGACTTGATTATCGAAGGCTCGGTCGAAGGCGAGATCATGGTCCGTGATCACATGGTCACGATCAGCGAGAGCGGATCCGTCAAGGCCGACATCTACGGTAGGAGTATCTGCGTGGAAGGAAAAGTAGACGGCAACCTGGTAGGCGACGAGCAGGTCGTGATCCGCCGGTCCGGCCGTGTCCGAGGTAACGTCACGGCGCCCCGCGTCAACCTGGAGAACGGGGCGAAGTTCAAGGGCAGCATCGACATGCAGCCCGGCTCGTCGAACTCCGGGAAGAAAACCGATCAACCAGGGCAACCGACTTCCAAGGCTCCGGCGAAGGCCGAAGCGAGTGGCTCGGCGGCCAGCAAACCAACCCCGCGGACGACGGCCGCGACGCCACAAACAGCATGAGAATTCCCCAATCTTCGCGAATAGAGGCGGCCGCGGCCCTTTTGGTGCTGGCGATGATCGCTACCGGATGTGCTTCCAAGAAATACGTCAAGGCGACGGTCGAGGAGTCCGAGGCTCGGACCACCAAGACCACGGATATCCTGCAATCACAGATCGAGCGCGACCAGACCAAGCTGGCGGAGCACGAGGAAGAGATGGCAGGCATCTCGGCGACTGCCCAGGACGCGCTCGAGCGCGCGGTCGCGGCCGGTCATCTGGCGGAGGGGAAGTTCCTGTTCGAGACTATTCTCTCGGACGACAAGATCCGGTTCGGCTTCGATCAGACCGAGCTGTCGCCGGAAGGCGCCGACGCTCTGGCGGCATTCGCCGCCGAGCTGATGTCGCAGAACCAGAACGTTTTTATCGAGATCCAGGGTCACACCGACTCGACCGGATCTGAAGACTACAACCTCAAGCTGGGCGAGGAGCGGGCCGAGAACGTGCGCCGCCATCTGAGCCGGGAGCACGGCATCGCGCTCCATCGGATGTCGGTCATCTCGTACGGCGAGGCCACTCCGATCGCTGACAACTCGACCCGCGAGGGCCGGCAAACCAACCGACGGGTAGGACTGGTCGTATTGAAGTAGCCGCAGGAAATAAAAGTTAGGGCCCCCCTCGTCATCTCCGGTGCCGCAAGTTTCTCTCCAGTTCACTGTAGAGATTCCTAAGCCGCTCACTCCCCACGGAATGATGAGGGGGGCCACTTTTTTTCTGGATACGCCAGCCCCCATCCTGCCTCTCCCGATCCGTTTGTCGCCGTTTCTCTAGGGGCGCGGTAGACTTTCGCGCTCAGTCGAGGAGCGTTGATGAGTGGGAAACCCGTCGTAGTCGTGGCGTCGAAGAACCCGGTGAAGATCGCCGCCGTTCAAGGGGCGTTGGAGCGCACGGTCCCGGGTGAGGCCTTCGAAGTGGCCGGAATCGAAGTCGGCACTGCGATCGCGGATCAGCCGCGGTCGGACGCTGAAACGCTCTCAGGCGCCGAGGAGCGAGCCCGTGCAGCCGCCGAGCTCCGGCCTGAAGCCGACTATTGGGTGGGGATCGAAGGCGGTATCGAGGACTCGGATGCCGGAATGACCGCCTTCGCGTGGATCGTCGTCAAAACCGGTTTCGGCACGGGCCGGGCTCGTTCGGGGACTTTTTTTCTGCCGGACCGAGTTGCCCTACTGGTAAGGCAGGGTAAGGAACTGGGCGAGGCGGACGACATCGTCTTCGGTCGGTCTAACTCGAAGCAAGAGGAGGGTGCGGTTGGGCTGCTCACGCACGGGGTCATCGATCGGCGAGCCCTCTACGAGCACGCGGTCGTGCTAGCGCTGGCGCCGCTCAGGAACCCGCTGCTCTATCACTGAGCCGCAACGGGTCCCGGTGACCCTAGCCACTGCCTGAACTGTTGGTCGAGCTCGCGGCCGTCGCTCTCCACTGTTTCGAGCATGCACAGAAGATCGCACCCTTGGATGCTCGCGAGGCGCCGCAAGAAGGACCGGAAGCGCGGCCCTAGCTCCGGATCGGTCAACAGGAATCGAACCAGCAGTGCGCTGGTTTCGTAGTCGAAGGAGACCGTGCCTCGGTCGAACTCCGTTCGTGACTTGATCATCACCGCCGCTACCGGCTCGGCGCGGCCATGGTCGATTGCCTGGCGCAGGCGCTCGGCCAGTGGCTCAGCGCCGACGTTTCGGTCGAGGGTCGTAAAACCGGACGGCGTCGCGGTGTCGCCCACGGCGTCCGCAAGTCCCTCGGAGAGCCAGGGAGGCAGGCGACGTCCGAAAGCGCGGCGGTGGGAAAGATGGGCGAGCTCGTGCGCCAGTACCGTGGCGAACCTCTCGAGCGGCAGGTCTTCGGCGGCAAGAGCCACCACGCCGCGGCTCGCCTGGCTGAATCCCGCGTAGCCTTGGCGCAGCTGCGCCGAGGAAGCGGCGAAGGCCCGGAAGGCCTCGGTCGAGCCGAACAGCATGATCAGCCCGGTGGGAGGATGAGGGGTCGTGACCCCCAACCGATCGAAATAGACCGAGTCGAAGTCGGCTGCGATCGAACGGCAGGTTTCGAGATAGCTTGCGGCGGCGGTCGAGAGGACCCGGTATGGGCCGCAGGTTGATTCGGTCGCATCATTGCCGTCGTTCGAAAGCGCCTGGCGCGCGGCCTCCACGGTCGCGGCCGACGGCTGAGCGACCGGTTGGCCGGGACCGGCTGGTCGTGAGGTGAGTGAGGGCTCTGCGGTTCGGGCCTCGACGGTGGGAGCGGGTGGTGGCGCCTGCGCGTCGGTCGAGTCGCGGCAGCCCGCGAGTAGCCAGGCTGCGCAGATCAGCAGCCAGCCGGCGTGGCTGACCCGGGCGACCCGGGTGCCCCGGGCGGTGACGCCGCGGCCAGGGATCTTTCCCTCCGATCGCGGAAGCAACGGGCAGTCTTAGCTCAGCTCGGTGCCGATGAACGACTCGAGGGTGAGGCGAGACTCCTCGCTCAGCTCGAGAAACTCGATACCGAGATGAACGCTACCGTCGATCAGGTCGTCGCCGTCGTCCGTAAGCCGCTCGACTCGGGCGATGCGGGCCGCGGCGCTGAACTCGATGCCTCCGATCTGCACGTCGAGCCCGCATTCGGTGTCCACGGGTGGGGCGACCTTGGTCTCGACGAGCATTCCCGAGAGGCTGATCTGCCGCACCGAGAACTTGGCCTCGAGGCTGAGGTCCGCCGGTCTGGCGGCTTCGATGCGGAAGCGTCCGAACAGACGATTCTCGAGGCTGATCACCGCGTTCTTGTGAATGAAAGATCGGAGCTCGTTGGCCTTGCCGCTCATCACGTCGGCGAAGTGGACGCCGGCGCGATAAACGGGCTGGACGTCGCCTCTGGGGTCGCGGGTCGTCTTGACCAGAGTGCACCAGACGACGGTGCCCTTGAGCGGCACGTGCTGGTCGCCTTCGTCGAGCCGAAGCGAGTATTCGCGGCCGATTTTGAGCGGATTGTTGGTCTCGAGCGACATGCCGTCGAGGCTCAGGTTGAGGACCCGGGCGTCGGTGGTGAAGAGGAAGCTGCCCTTGATCCCCTCGACTTGATATCGCGTGTGTGTTCTGCGTTCGTCAGCCATGGTTTCAGACGCATCCAGCGCGGTTGTGACTCCCCTGACTCGAAGACCGGAGACCATTTTTAGCACAGGGCAGGTAGTATTCCCAAAGGACAAGCCGGCGGGACCTTTCCCGTGGCGTTTTTCATATGTCCGAGCTGCAATAGGTCGATCGTGTCCGACAGGAAATACCGCCAAAAAGGCTATCGGGATGACGACGGGCGGCCGTCGAGCTCGCCTCAGGAGCCCTCCGGGCGGCGCGAGGAGGGGCCTCGCGGACGCGGTCTCGGCGCGCCGACGCAGACGACCTTCAAGTGCTCCCGCTGCGGCAACAAGCTGGGCCCGGCCCCGGATTTCGAGGAAACCTGCTCGAATTGCGGAAGCGACGTGCACACCTGCTCGAACTGCAGGTTTCTCGATCCGTCGGCACCCAATGAGTGTCGCCTGCCGGTCCAGACGCGCATCGCGGCCAAGTCGAAGCGGAACCGCTGCGAGGAGTTCGAGCCCAAGCTCGTTCAGGTGTTCAGCTCGGATTCGGGCGGTTCGGCCAAGGGCGCGAAAGCGGCCTTCGACGACCTTTTCAACTTCTAAGAAGGACCGATGGCGACGCTGAACAAGACACTGGGCGAGATCTGTGAGCTGCTCGGCGAGGGCGAACTCGCCGGCGACGCCGGGTTTCTGTGTCGCGAGCTTAGGGGTCTCGAAGATGCCGGTCCGTCCGATCTCTCCTTCGTGAAGGGGCGCAAGCAGATTGCCGCGGCTCGTGCCTCGGGTGCGGGAGCGCTCCTCGTGCCGGAGCGTATCGAGGACAGCTCGGCGCATCAGATTGTCCTGGCCGAGCCGTTTGTGGCGCTCACCCGAGTGCTGGCCCGAATCGGAGCCGACAAGCGGGTCCGTGAGCCGGGGATTCACGAGAGCGCCGTTGTGGACGCCAGCGCCTCGATTGGCCTGGATGCCTACCTGGGGCCCGGAGTCGTGGTCGAGAGGGACGCGGTCGTGGGTAACCGGGCGGTGGTCCACGCCAACGCGTTTGTCGGTCCGCGGTGTGTGATCGGGGAAGAGAGTGTCATCCATCCGGGGGTGATACTGCGTGAGGACGTCCGGCTGGGTGATCGCGTGACCGTGCGATCGGGGACCGTGATCGGATCCGAAGGCTACGGGTTTCTGCCCACCGGCGACCGGCCGTTCGGCATCCCCCAGGTGGGCGGAGTGAATATCGGTGAGGACGTAGAGATCGGCGCGCTGGCGACTATCGACTGTGCGACGTTCGGGCGTACCGAGATCGGTTCGAGCACGAAGATCGGCGATATGGTGCACATCGGCCACAACTGCAGAATCGGCAGGAACGTCATGCTGCTGCCCATGGTCGGAATCGCCGGTTCGGTGGAGGTCGGCGACGGCGCGCTGCTGGCGGGGCGGTCGAGTTGCGCCGACAACCTCAAGATCGGCAAAGGGGCACAGGTCGGCGCCAACAGCGTGGTATTCAAGGACGTGGGCGACGGCGAGATCGTCTGGGGTCGCCCGGCGAGGCCGAAGACGAAGGAGATGAGGATCCAGGCTCTCCTGGGGAGGCTGCCGGAGCTCTTTCGCGACGTTCGGCGGATCATGGAAAGCTAGCTCACCCGGCTTGGTAGAGTCCGCTGTTCGGGAAGAGGAGCTGTGAATGGCGAAGTTGAATCTGACTCTGGGCGAGGTGCGCGATTTGGTGGGGGAGGGCGTGATTTTCGGCCACGCGGACTTTGTCTGTCGCTCGATCGTGCGACTCGACCATGCGGGCCCGAGCGATCTGTCCTTCGTCAAGGGAGAGAAGTACTTCGCGGCAGCCGAGGCCTCGCGCGCCGGAGCGCTCGTGGTTCCGCAGGCGCTGGGAGGCACCCAGGCCCATCAGCTGGTGCTTTCGGACCCGCACGCGGGTTTGGCCAGGCTGCTTGATTGGGTCGCGGAAAGACAGCGGGGAAAAGCCACGGGAATCGATCCGCGTGCGACGGTCGCGGAGTCGGCCTCGATCGGGGAAGGTGTCGCCATTGGCGCCGGCGCGGTCATCTGCGAAGAGGCCGTAGTGGGCGACCGAGCCGTCATCGACGCCAATGTCTTCGTCGGATGCCGATCGGTCATCGGCGACGACGCGGTGCTCCACCCGAACGCGGTGATTCGCGAAGATGTGACCGTCGGCCAGCGCACGATCGTCCATGCCGGCGCGGTGATCGGCTCGGACGGATACAGTTTTGTCTCCGATGAGCATGGGCATCGGCGCGTGCCGCAGGTCGGTGGCGTGGTGCTGGGTGACGACGTCGAGGTCGGGGCGCTCGCGACGATCGATCGGGCGACCCTCGACGAGACGGTGATCGGCCGTGGTACGAAGATCGGCGACATGGTTCACGTCGGCCACAACTGCCGGGTTGGGGAGGACGTTCTTCTGCTGCCGTTCACGGCGATCTCGGGCTCCGTCGAGGTCGGGGACCGCGCGATCTTCGCAGGCCGGTCGGGAAGCTCCGACAATCTGAAGATCGGCGCCGGCGCGCGGATCGGAGCGTGCTCGGTGGCCTTCAAGGACATCGCCGCGGGCGAGACCGTCTGGGGCAACCCGGCGAGGCCCAAGATGGAGGCGATGAGAATCCAGGTTTTGCTCGGCGAGCTGGCGGAAATGCGTCGGGAGCTGCGCGAGCTTCGCGCCGATCGCAAGGAAAGGAAGCAGGGATGACGACGAAACCGTTGGTGGCCGTGGTTATGGGCTCACGCTCCGACTGGGACGTGATGGAGAACACGAGCAGGACCCTGGACAGTCTGAAGGTCGCGCACGAAGTGCGGATTTTGTCGGCCCACCGGACGCCCGCGGCGTTGATCGAGTTTATGCAGGAGGCAGAGGCCGCGGGGGTGCAGGTCTTCATAGCCGCCGCGGGCGGGGCCGCCCATCTCGCGGGCGTCGTGGCGGGGCACACCACCAAGCCGGTCTTGGGCGTGCCGATGGAATCAAAGCTCGACGGCCTCGATTCGTTGCTCTCGACCGTACAGATGCCCGCCGGCGTCCCGGTCGGGACGTTGGCGGTCGGCAAGGCCGGCGCGGTCAACGCTGCGATCCTGGCGGCGCAGATTCTGGGCCTGGGGAGCGAGGAGATCGCCGCGGCGGTGGTCGCCAACCGGCAGCTTCGGGCGGAGGCGGTTCTAGCCGAGGGTGACCCGAGAGGCGGCTAGTCTTCGAGGAGCCCGGAGTTGCGCGCTACCGCGAGCCCGGGTCGCCGGTGATCGGCGCGACCACGGGCATCGCGACACCGGGCTGGACGATCTCCCGACCCTCGGTCTCCTTGGCCACCCGCACCATTTCCCGCACGTCGGCGAGGAGTTCTCGGGCGTCGTAGACGATGCCGTCTTTGATGGTGTACTTGACGCCGCCCACCCGCACCGGCTGGTTGTCGTCGTCGACCTTGATCGCGCCGGTTCCGTAGAGCACCTTGAAGTTCTCGAGCGGATTCTCCTCGACGACCATCAAGTCCGCCAGCTTGCCGGGCTCGACGGAACCGATCTGGTCGACCATCCCCAGGGCCTCGGCGCCGTTGTAGGTCGCCGACTTCAAGACCTCGAGCGGATGGAATCCGGCCTCCTGGAGCAGCTCGAGCTCGCGGATCAAGCCGAAGCCATAGACCTTGAAGATATAGCCGGAGTCGGAGCCGGTGGTCACCCGACCGCCGGCGTTTTTGTAGTCGTTCAGAAAGTCCATCCATTTGCGGAAGTTTCGCTTCCACTCGATCTCGTCGCGAGTGGTCCAGTAGAACCAGTAGGAACCGTGGGCCTTGCGGCTGGGCTGGAAGAAGTCCCACAGGGCGGGCAGGGTGTATTCGTCGTGCCACTCATCACGGCGTACTCGCATCAGGTCTCGGCTGGCCTCGTAGATGGTCATGGTTGGGTTGATCGTGAAGTCGAGCTCGATGAGCTCGTCGATGACCGCGCGCCACTTCTCGCTGCCGCGCTCGGCGGCTTGCTTCCAGAGGCGCCCGGCTTCGCCGAAACGATGCTGCTCGTTAGCGTAGTTGTAGTCGAGCGGGTAGTCCTGGATGACGCGATCGGTAAAGAGCGCTTCGGGCAAGCCGTACCAGTGCTCCATCGAGGTCAAGCCCCAGCGGGCGGTGTCGAGCACGTTGACCTGCGTTACGTTGAGTTGAGCGTGGTGGCAGGCCGAGCGCAGGCCCCGCTCGGCGGCTTCGTGGATGGCCGCTTCCATGATGTCCGGCCGGTAGCCGAAGAACTTGAAGCCGTCGGCGCCCTTCTTGTCCATCTCGGCCACCCACTCGCGCGCCTGCCGTGGATTGGTGAAGGGCTCCTCGCGTCCCTGCCCGAAGACCACGTAGGCCTCGATTCTCGGAGCGGTGATCTCGTTTGCGGCGCTTTTCGCCTTGTGGTCGAGGACGAAATCGACGCCGTTGCCGCTGGCCGGGTCCCGTACCGTGGTGATGCCGTGCCCCATCCACAGCTTGAAGACGTACTCCGCGGGTGTGCCTTGGGAGACGCCGCCGATGTGGCCGTGCATATCGACGAGGCCGGGCAGCACGTACATGCCTTCGACGTCGATCTCGCGGTCGCCGTCTTCTGCTTCGGGTCGCTTCTCGGGATCGATGGGAACCCCCGGATAGCCCACGCCCTTGATGTCGACGATGCGGTTGCCTTCGATGATGATGTCCACCGGTCCGACCGGCGGCGCTCCCGTGCCGTTGATCAGAATCCCGCCACGCAGGATCAGACGTCCGAAAGGGCCTTCGCCCTCCGAGCGTTGTGGCGCCGGCTCTACGTGCTTGGGCTCGTCGTTCTCGCTCTCAGCGGCATCTTGTTTGGCCTTGTCGTCTTGGGCCACGAGCGCGGCACCAGGCAGGCAAAGACAGAGAGCGATCAGGGTGACAGGGGCAAGGAATCTGGACTTCATCGGACGACCTCCATGAATCGCGTTGTTCTATCACGGCCGCCAATCGGGGGGAGACGGGCTGCTACACGCTCCGTGAGCCGTCTTCGCCGCGCTAGCGTCGAGTGCCCCTGCCCGACGCCTTTGTTGTAGCTCGTCTATGATTGCCCAGCGATGTCCCGCATCGACGAGCTCTTCAGCGACACGGCGACCGAACGGATCCGTTCCGCGGTCGCCGAAGCCGAGGAACGAACTTCGGGCGAGATCGTGCCGTACGTGGTCGAGGCGAGCGACAGCTACGCCGGCTCCTCTTTGCTGAGTGCGCTTCTGGGAGCACTCGCCGGACCCTTGGCGGCCGCGGCGATCTACCAGCGATACGATTTCTGGGGTCTGCCGCCGATCGCGTGGATGCTGAGCCCGGTGCTCGCGGGCGCGATCGTGGGCTACTTTGCGGCGCGTTTGATTCCGTTCTGGCGCCGCTGGCTAGTCGGTGAGGAGACCCTGGTACGGCGGACGCGGCGCCGCGCGGCGGTAGCGTTTCTCGATGAGGAGGTCTTTCGCACCCGAGATCGGACCGGCATCTTGATTTTTCTTTCGTTGTTCGAGCACCAGGTGGTGGTGCTCGGAGACGAGGGAATCCATCGCCGGGTCGAAGAAGGGGAATGGCAAACGATCGTCGATCGGATCGTCACCGGCATTCGGGCCGGCAAGCCTGCCGAAGCATTGGTCGAGGCGATCGGGCAGTGCGGCGCACTTTTGGAGAAGCGAGGCGTGGAGATCCGGCCGGATGACGCCGATGAACTGAGTGATGAGTTACGCCGACGTGATCGCTAGAGGAGCTGGCACGCAGGGATCGTGGGCACGGGTGTCGGTGGTGGCGGCGGCGATCGTCCTCGCGCTGGTCGCCGGCGGCGCGAGCGCACTCGAAGTACCGTACCTCTCCGGCCGGGTCAACGATCTCGCCGATCTGGTCTCCGCCGAGACCGAAGCTCGTATCGCGGCCAGCCTCGAAGACTTCGAGAATCGCACCGGGCACCAGCTCGCGGTGCTCACCGTGCCGTCCCTCGAAGGCGAGGCGTTGGAAGAGTATTCGCTGCGCGTCGCGCAGACCTGGGGGCTGGGCCGGGCCGAGCAGGACGATGGGGTTCTTCTGCTGATCGCGCGCGACGATCGCAAGATGCGAATCGAAGTCGGCTACGGCCTCGAGGCCGACCTGACCGACGCCGAAAGCGGCCGGATTCTGCGCAACATTCTGACGCCCAGTTTCAAGGCTGGGGACTTCGACGGCGGCATCGAGCGGGGAGTCGGCGCGATCGTCGGGACGTTGGAGGGGAAAGAGGTGGTTCCGCAGGACGCGCCCACCGGCGGCAACGACATGCCGTTGAGCGCGCGCCTGTTCATGGGCCTGATGTTCTTCTTCGTGGTCGGGATTTTCTCGATGCTCGCGATCTTCGGTTCCGGTTGCCAGGGTTGGTTCTTGTACGCGTTTTTGATTCCTTTCTGGGCCAGCTTTCCGATCGCGATCTTTGGCCCTAGAGGCGGAGGGATCGCACTCATGGCTTGGGTTCTAGGCGCGCCGGTCCTGAAGGTTCTCTTCGGTCACACCGGGCTTGGCAAGAGATGGGTCGAATCCAATCCTTTCCTCGGTAAGTGGCACTCGAGCGGCGGCGGCTCGAGCGGCAGCGGTGGTGGCTGGAGTAGCGGCGGTGGCGGGTTTTCCAGCGGTGGCTTTTCGGGTGGAGGTGGCAGTTTCGGAGGTGGTGGGGCCTCGGGCAGTTGGTGAGTCGGGGTGAAGGTGCTGGTGCCGAAGAACTCTGAGGTCGGAGTGTCGATAGTGTCGCGCCGCGTGCGCCTCTGCGCGAGCGCAGAGAGGATCGCTCCGAGGCGCACCCGGCGCTCCTTCAGCGACCGAACCGTTTCCCGCACCGCCCATTTGCTAGGTAGCGTCGGGCGCCTCTGCCCGACGAATTCGTTTCCGAATGTAGCGGTCGGCCTCTGTGTCGACCGTCTGCGCGTCACCAGCAGACAGCGGTAGGACGCGGCGGTAGGTATGGTTAACAAGGTCATCGTCATCACCGGCGCCACTCGCGGCCTCGGGCGGGCGATGGCGCACGGGTTCGCCGAGGCCGGATGCGTGGTGGCCGGTTGCGGCCGAACGAAGGAGCATGTGGAGACGCTGAGGCGGGAACTCCCCGAACCGCACCTGTTTCGGGCGCTGGACGTGACCTCGGAGGCGGTCGGTGCGTGGGCGGCCGAGGTCCTCGAAGCTCTCGGGCCTCCGGATCTGTTGATCAACAATGCCGCGCTCCTCAACGAGCCCGCACCGCTCTGGGAGGTGCCGGCTGAGGAGTTTTCGGATTTGATCGACGTGAACCTCAAGGGAGTGTTCGCGGTTTGCAAGGCGTTTCTGCCCGCAATGGTCGAGCGGCGCCGGGGCGTCGTAGTGAACTTCAGCTCTGGCTGGGGCCGCTCGACCTCGACAGGGGTCGCGCCCTACTGCACGACCAAGTTCGGGATCGAAGGGATGACCAAGGCTCTGGCCGACGACCTTCCTGCCGGGATGGCGGCGGTACCGGTGAGCCCGGGCGTGATCGATACCGACATGCTGAGGATCGCCTGGGGCGACGCAGCGGCCGCCCATCCCAAGCCCGATGCCTGGGCGAAGCGAGCGGTCCCGTTTCTTCTGGCGCTGGACGCCTCGGACAACGGTCGGTCACTGACGGTGGGCTAACCTGTACCGGTCGAACTCCGTGTCGACCGACCTCCGAAACCAGCGGTAGCGCCCGACCGCTACAGGCCCAGCGCCTTACGCGCCTTCTCCGTCAGCCCATCCAGAGTCTCCTTCAGCACCGCCTGCGCCCGGCCCTGCTCCGCTTTGTCGAGCCGCTCCGGATACTCGATCGGCTCACCGATCGCTACCGCGATTCTCGAGAACGGCTTGGGCACGATCATCCGATCCCAGGACAGGAGCCGCCAGCAGCTGGAGGCGACGTAGCTCAAGGGCACGAGGGGAGCTTTGGCGGTCTGGGCGAGGACGATGACCCCGGGCTGGGCCTGGTAGACGGGACCGCGCGAGCCGTCGGCGACCGAGAGCACCGAGACCCCGTCCTTGCGAACCATGCGGTGGAGGGCCTTCAAGCCCGAAAGCCCACCGCCGCCCACCGAGCCACGCGCGACGCGCAGCCCGTAGGCCCTAGCCGTGCGCGCGGCGATCTCGCCTTCCTGCGACAGGCTGGTGATGATCCCGAGCGAGCGTCCGGCGCCGAGCCAGCGTTTTCGAAGAAAGTAGCCGCAGAAGTTCGAACGGTTGTGCCAGAAGGTGAAGACGGCCGCCCGGCCGGAACGGGCGAGTTCCTCGAGGCGCTCTTCGCCCACGACTTCGACCACTCGACAGGTACCGAGAACGGCCGCGAGCAGGAACCGGACCAGAACCGCCGCCGGCGCGACGTACCAGGGATACCGTGTCCCTTCGCTGGCGAGAGCTCGCATGGCTCGCCGGTCCCGCGGCTAGGCGGGAAACCGGGTGGCGACCACCTCGAGGATGTCACCCACGGTGCGCAAGTTGGCGACTTCCTCGTCGTTCACCTCGATGTCGAGCTTGTCTTCGATCTCGACCAGGACCTGAAGCGCTCGAGGTGAGTCGATGCCGAGATCGCCGACGAGTTCGGTCGCCTCGTTGATCTTGGTCGGGGGAACGCCGGTCTCTCGCGCGAGTATTTCGAGAACCGCCTGTGCGGGGCTGTCAGACATGCTTCGAGGGCGCCCTCAGCCGGAAGCGGAGCCGCCGATCGAGACCAGCCCGGATGCGCCTACCGCGGCGCCGCCCGCGACCGCCGACACGGCGGCTTGCTCGGTGACTCGCGGCTCCCAGAACCCGCCGTTGTCGTAGAGGCAACGGACTTGGGCGTAGCGAAACAACGACAGCATGACTGCGGGTCCGGTGTCGGGTTTCTTCGCCATCGCCGCCATGACGTCGGACCACATCTTGCGCTCCTCGGGGCTTCGTCGGATGAGCCTCTTGAGAATTGTGACCGCCTCGGCCTCGATCGGTCGCAGGCCGGCCTTTGCGGTCTGCCTGTGGCTGGCGAACGGACCGCGCAGCGGCCCCATGGTCTCGATCATCCGGATCATGCGCTGGGCGAACGCCTCGGGTTTGTAGAGGCTGTTGCAGAGCCATTGGAGCCCGCCAGTCATCTCGTCCTTGGTCATGTTCATGTGGACGATGTTGGTATCCCAGGGGGTGCCCGCGACCTCGGACCCGTCGGCGGTCAGCCGGCCGCTGGCTTCCATGCGATCGAAGAGCGGGGTGGCGGCCGGGGCGACCAGGGCGCCGAGGGTGAAGATCGGCACCGCGTTCTGCATCGCGAAGTCGTACTGCACCTGGAAGATGTCTTTGGTGTCGTTGTCGAAACCGACGATCATCCCGGCGACTACCGAGATACCGTGCTCGACGAAAACACTGATGCGCTCGGTCAGGTCGATGCCGACGTTCTGGCGCTTTTTGGTTTCTTTCAAGCTGTCGACATTGGGGGTCTCGATGCCGATGAAGACCAGGGTCATACCGGCCTCGGCCAGCATGTCCATCATCTCGGCATCCTTGGCGGCGTCGATCGAGACCTGGGTGTTGAATGACACCGGGCCATCGGGCCTCGAGCCGTTCCACGCGGCGAGCGCCGCCAGAATCGCCTTGGCCGTCTTTCGGGAGGCCGTGAAGTTGTCGTCCGCCAGGAACACCGAGCGGTAGCCGATGTCGTAGAGCAGATCGAGCTCTGCGATGATCTGGTCGGGCGTCTTGTGGCGCTGCTTTCGCCCCAGGTACTGGATGACGTCGCAGAACTCGCACTCGAAGGGACAGCCGCGCGAGGTCTGCACGCACGCCATGAGCGCGCGGTCGTTGGGATACAGATCCCAGCGGGGAAGCGGCGAAGTAGTGATGTCGGGCTTCTCGGCCACGTACTCGGCTTTGAAGTCACCGGATTCGAGGTCGGCGAAGAGCTCGTCGGCAATGCCCTCGAGCTCACCGACCACGAGGACGTCGCAGTGCGGACGCAGCTGCTCGGGCGAGAGCGAGGCGTAGGGCCCGCCGATGACCACCGTCGTGCCCTTCGCGCGAAAGGCGTTGGCGACCTCGATCATGCGGTCACCTTGGGTGATCTTGCCGGTGATGCCCACGATCTCAGCGGGATGATCGAAGTCGATCGGCGAGATGAACTCGTCGCAGATCGAGATGTCCCAGTCCTGCGGTGCTAGAGCTGCTACGGTCGGGGTCGCCAGATCGGCGATGCCCTGCGCTCCCGGAAAGCCCCACTGCTCGAACACTTCAGCCCCGAAGTAGCTCGGGCACACGGGTGCCGGATTGACCAAATACAGTGATTTGCTCATGTCCCGGCGCAGTCTAGCAGATGGCGGACACCATTCCTTGGTGTCCCTGTGCTATCCCAATCGAGGCAGTTCTTCGTTCAGATACCGCTCGCGAATGAGCCCGCGCTGCACCTTGCCACTGGTCGTCTTCGGCAGCTGTCCGCGCTTGACCAGAACGACGTCCGCAAGCGTCACACCGAACTCGTGACCGATTTCGATCCGTAGATCCCGCGCCAGATTCTGGAGCTGCGTGGAATCCTTGACGTTCACCTCGACGACGAGAATCACCTGCTCGCCTTCACCGCCCCTACTGACGCTGAACGCCGCGGCGCGCTCGAGCCCACCCCCGCCCGAAACCGACTCTGCCAGCCATTCGAGCTCGTGCGGCATCAAGTTCTCGCCACGAACGATCAACAGATCCTTGAGCCGTCCGGTCAGATAGAGCTCGCCCCGATCCAAAAAGCCCAGGTCGCCGGTTCGAAGCCAGCCGTCGACCAAGGCCTCCGCTGTCGCGTCGGGCTCGTTGTAGTAGCCCTTGAAAACGCCAGGCCCCTTGGCCCAGACCTCGCCGATCCGACCGTCGGGCGAGGCGGAGCCGTCGGGCGCGGCGATCCGGATTCGGGTGTCGAGCACCGGGCCGCCGACACAGAAAACCTCGCTCAGGCCAAAACCGCCGCCGTTCGACCCCTTGGGAACGGGCAACGTTCGCGGCGCGCCGCCGGTGTCGTCGATCGCGACCACGAGGGTCGCTTCGGCGAGGCCGTAGCCAGGCCGGTAGTTTTCGGACTTGAAGCCGCAGCGGGCGAACTTGTCGAGAAACGCGGTGACCGTTTCGGGTCGGATCATCTCGGCCGCCGAGAAGGCCACCTGCCAGTTGGAAAGATCGAGGCCTTCGAGGTCACCGTCGCCAAGGCGGTCAACGCAGAGCTGGTAGCCGAAGTTGGGAGCCGTCGCGACCGTGCGGCCACCGGAGGCGAGGTTCTCGAGCCAGAGCCGAGGCCTCCCGAGGAAGGCCTCGGACGGCATGAGGTGGAGGTCCACGCCCTTGAGCATGAGAGTCAGGTTCGAGATCAGGCCCATGTCGTGGTAGAGGGGCACCCAGGAGGCCCAGTGGTCGATGAAGCCGCGCGAGTCGCTGCGATGGGGCGCGGCGACCCCGGCGTCGAGAGCGAGCGCGTTGTGGATGGCGCCGCCGTGAGTCACCTGGACCGCTCGCGGGAAGCCGGTCGAGCCGGAGGTGAGCTGTAGGAAGGCGGTGTCATCGGGGCTTGCTCGGGCGACGTCGAGGGTGCTGGCGCTGCTGGCCGCCGCGAGCTCGTCCGGCGTCAGGCACGGTGGCAGTGGCTCTTCCGATGGCGCGGCTTCGGAGAGTTTTTCCGCCAGGCCCGCGGTAGAAACGATGAGCTTCGCGTCGAGCTTGCCGACCACGCCGGTGAGCTTGGCCAGCTGCACCTGGCTAGCGCCGACCGCGGCGCCGGGCGCGGTCGCCACTGGCAGCGCCCCGAGGTGAATCGCGCCGAGCCAGACGTCGAACCAGTCGAAGGACGAGGGTAGAGCGACGACGACGCGATCGCCGGGGCGGATCCCCAGCGTCGCCAGCCGTGCGGCGGTCTGCGCCGCGGCCGCGAGGACTTCGAGATAGGTGCGTCGTCCGGCCGCGCGGCCGCGTCGGTCGAGGATCGTGAGGCCGCTCGTGGGCGACTGGCTGGCCGCCGCGCCGAGGGCTTCGGGGAGGTTGGGGTAGGGAATCAAGGCGGTCGAAAAAGTACCACGGTCTACCGTCGCCATCCTCGTGACGACAGCATCGGGTGTCGGTCGACACGGAGGTGTAGAACCTCGAGACATCGCTGACAAGGCGCCCAGGATCG
Source organism: Thermoanaerobaculia bacterium (assembly GCA_945787635.1). GTDB lineage: Bacteria > Acidobacteriota > Thermoanaerobaculia > Multivoradales > JAHEKO01 > CALZIK01. The sequence continues at coordinate 25,899 of CALZIK010000150.1, forward strand.
AGAGCCTGCAGGTGTTCGTCGCCAGTCCGGAAAACGGCGTTCGACAAGGAGGCCGGTCTTCCGCATGGACCGAGGTGCGGTGCTCAGGGCTCGATCTGGGCTCTCGAATTGACCTCGTGCTCAGGGGCGCGACTGCGCTCCAATCCCAGCTCGACGTAGAGAAGTGACGGCAACCCGAGAGTGAGAACAAGGATGTAGTGCAGGCCGCGATACAGGAGGGTTCCGGCGACCGCGTCAAAACGGTCGATGCCGAGGAGCGCGTAGCCCGAGATCAGCGCCGCCTCCATGGGTCCCAGTCCTCCCGGCAGCCCGCTGAGCGTGCCGATCACACTCCCGATGCCGACGACCGCCGCGACCGTCAGAAGCGGAATCTCCGCTCCGATCGCGCGGAAGAGCAGCCACTGCGCAACAACGTTGGCGCCAATGTAGAGCCAGGTCAGCACGGCGGCGCGAGTCACGTGCGGCAGAGACCGAAGCAGCCGGGCGAAGACGATGGGGATCTCGCGCCCCTGGTCCGCAAGCCGGGTGAACCGTCCGCTGTCACGGGCCCGGTCGCCGAGCCGACTCGCGAGCCTGCGCAGACCTCCGTCGGGGCCCACCGCCGCGGGAACGACCGCGAGCAGGATTGCGAGGGTCGCCAGGGCGACGACCCCCAAGGGGTTCCAGCCGAGCCGGAAGAACACGTAGGCGATGGCGAGCCACGTGAAGACGGTGGTCGCGAGCTGATGCATGAGCTGGTCGAATAGGACGATGCCGTACTGCCGAGGGAAGGCGGCGGCGCGACCTCCAGCCAGGTACCTGCCTCGGAGAACACCCCCGAAGAAGCGTAGCGCCACGTGATTGATGAACACCGAGGCCATCAGAGCGCTGGCCCGCCGCAGGAGCGTGGTCCGATGTCCCGATCGGATCAGACTGAGTTGCCAGCGCGCTTGCCAGAGGTACCACCGCAGGACGAGAAGCAGCGTGGCGCCGCCCACCAGGTCGTGCCGGGCCTCTCGGATCCGGCGGAGCAGATCTTCCGGCGAGAGAGACTCGACCATCCGCCAGGCGAGGAAGATCCCCAGGACGGCGATCGTGAGCTGGACGATCCGCCGGGCCACGCGCCATCCGCGTCGCCCCCGAACTGCTTTGGTGTCTTCCAGGGTTGTTTCCATCTGGCTTACTCGAGGCGTCGGTACCCTAGCCGAAAAGAGGTGAGAGGCACCAATCCGGAGCTCGGCGCGGCGTTGTCACTGTGTGTCGCTGTGGACGTCCTCGCGTGGAGTTCAATCTGGTAGATTGCCCGGCGCCATGCGACGCTGTCTCCTTCCAAATAGCCTCGTACGGACCTCATTCGCCGCGCAAGGCCGCAGCGGCGTCCGATTCTTGCTCGGCCTGGGCGTCGCGGTCGCGGTTCTGGGCGGCGCCAATCCGGCCTCCGGCAGGTCGCCCAACGTTCTCTTGATTTCGGTGGATACGCTGCGGACCGACCGCATGTCGAGCTACGGCCATTCTCGTATGACCAGCCCCAAGCTCGACGAGCTGATGGCTCAGGGTGTGCGCTTCACCGAAGCCCGGACCCCGGCGCCGCTGACCGCGCCGGCGATGTCGTCGGTCATGACCTCACTTCATCCTCACGAGCACGGTTGCACCCGCAACGGCCTGCGGGTTCGGCCCAATCTGGTGTCGTTCAGCAAGCTTCTGGAGAGGCGCGGCTACCGGACCGCGGGCTTCGTCGGCAACTGGACATTGAAGCCGGAGCTCTCGGGTCTCGCCGACTACTTCGGGGACTTCGACGCCCTCTTGAATCGCAAACGGTGGTTCGGCCTGGCCAAGCGGGAATCGACCGCCGAGGACCTCAACGAGGCTTCGCTCGAGTGGCTCGAAGAACAAGTGAGCGATGGCAGCGGCAAGCCGGTCTTCCTCTGGGTGCACTACGTCGAACCTCATGCTCCTTATCGACTTCGCAGGGAGTACCTCAAGCAGATCGGAGTCAAGGCCGGAGGTACCTTCTTTTCCGCCCGCAAGCGCTACGACAGCGAGATCGCATACGTCGACCATCAGATCGGCCGCTTTCTGGAGTCGGTCGGCGACCTGATCGATCTGCACGAGACCCTGATCGTTTTCACCTCCGATCACGGCGAGAGCCTGGGCGAGCACGGGTATTGGGGACATGGCCGGCATCTCTACGACGTGACCCTCAGGGTTCCACTCGCCTTCGTCTGGCCGGAGCGGATCGCCCCGGCCGTCCTCGATGCGCCGGCCTCGATCCTGGACATCGGCCCCACGGTGCTGGCGCTTGCAAACGTGCCGGTGCCCGGGCACTTTCGAGGCCACGACTGGGCCGGGGTGCTCAATCACGGGGAGGCGGCCCCGGAAGGACGGGTCACGCTGCACCAGGCGCACCGAGCCTCGGTGCAGCCCAAGGAGGAGATCGAGCAGCTGCGTCAACGTGGCCTGCTCGAGATCGGCCGGGTCGTAGCGGGTCGCAAGGAGATCATCCGGGTGACCAACCAGCGGCGGCGGATCTTCGACCTGGCTAGGGACCCCCAGGAGCAGCGTAGCGTGGTGGAAGTGAGCTCGGAGCCGTCGGAGGAGCTTGCGGCCTGGTTGGTCGAAGTCCGCGCCGGCCTGGCCAGCGCGGATGAGCTGCCGCCTCCGTCGCTGACCGACGAAGACATGTCGGCGTTGAAGGCCCTCGGCTATATCGATTGATTGGAACCGGTCGACTGGGACGTGAACGCTACAGATTCGGTCGACACGGAGATCGGCCGCTACAGGTTCAGATTCGGTCGACAGGGACGTCGACCGGTACAGATCTTGTTCCTAGTCCCGCCCGCGCAGAATCGCCCAGCGATCGACCACCTCGTCACCACGCACCACGACGTATTCGTCGAACTGCGCCACGGTCATGCACGAGTGCTGGGGGAGGAGCCGGATCCGGGTGCCGACCGCGTGGGAACCGGTGAGCCAACCGTGTTCTTGGGAAAGCGAGAAGACCCGGAGCCGCGGGTCGAGCGTTCCGGACTCGTAGTGATGAAAGCCGCAGCCGAAGTTGGGCCGGTGAATGTCCGAGCATCCGGGATCTTTTGATAGCGCCAGGGCGCCGGCGTCGAGAATGGAGTGGCTGCGTCCGGACGATACGATCGAAGTGAGGACCGTCACGGCGCAATCTGCCACGTTGCACGAGCCGAGCTCAGCCTGCGTGCCGTCGTAGAACACGTAGTTGCCTGGGCGCGCCTCGTCGACACCTTCCAGGCTTTCGACCGCCGACATCGCCGGAGTCGAGCCGACCGAAACGGTCGGCACTTCGATACCCTGGGATCTCAGCCGCTCGGCGAAGTCGGCCATCAGACTCCGTTCGAGCTCGGCGATCGAGGCCAGCTCCGCGCGGCCGTGGGCGCAGTAGGCCTGGCCGGAGTGAGTGAGGATGCCCTGGAAGCGGAGCGTGCCCGAGTCCTCGATCCGCTGAGCGAGCTCGAACGCCTCGGGCTCCGCCGGATCTACGCCGGCGCGGTGATAACCGCAGTCGATCTTGAGGAATACCCCAACCGAGGCTGAGGTGCTTTGGAGCGCTTCGATCGCCTCGGCTGAATCGACCACGAGCCTCAAAGTGATCTGACGGCTCAGATCAACGGCCTGGTCGATGCGCGACAGCGGCACCGGGAAGGCCCAGGTGATGTCTTCGAAGCCGGCCTCGGCGAATTGCCTGGCCTCATAGAGTGTGGCCACCGTGATCCCCCGTGCGCCGGCGTCCGACTGCATGCGCGCGATGCGCGGGCTCTTGTGGGTCTTGATGTGGGGGCGAAGCGCGACGCCGAGGCGCTCGCAGGTAGCGGCCATCGACGCGATGTTGTTTTCGAGCTTGTCGAGGTCGAGGAGCAGCGTGGGAGTCGGGAGCGCGTCGATCGGTGGCATTCCCGAGATTCTAGCGTCGAGCTCCGCTCCGCGCTCTTACGCTTGCGTGAAGAATGCCGTTCTCGGCGGCGCCATCGGGGCTTTCTAGAACCTGACGGCGAGTCCCAGGAAGGTTCCATCGAGCTCCAGAATGAAGCGCTCTCTGGAACCCTTGAACTCGAACTCCAGAGTACGCACGCCGGCGACGACCGCCAGCTTCGGGGTCGGCAGGAAGCGGATTCCGAGCTCCGTCTCGCTGACGTCGCCTTCGTCGCCGGTGACAACCTCACTGGCCTCGCCGAAGATCTCGAACCGGTCCGAGATCCGGACGTCCGCGATCAGACCCGCGGTTCCGAACGCGACCTCGAAGGTCTCGGTCTCGGTGATCGGCGGCGATATATCGGGGGCCCGGAGCACGAGATCGGCGCGAAATCCTTTGCCCTCGACGATCGGTCCGATACGGAAGCGACCGTCCCGAGTCGTGAACTGCCAGGCGAAGCCGAAACGCGCGTACTCGATGTCGAAGCTCGTGGCCACGCGCTCGTCGAAGGCGAACGAGGTGTTGAGAAACGTGAACGACCGTGACAGCACTTTGTCGCCGCTGAGCGCGATCTCGGGGAGAAAGCCCACTCTCACCAGGGTCGAGCGACTCGGCCGAAACACCAGCCGCCCCTCGAGTGCGTCGTCGCTCGTCAAACCGATGTCCCTTTCGAAGTCGAAGCTCTCGCTGACGATGTCGTCGACCGAGAAGCTCCCCGCGGGCTCGGCTGCCCACTGCCTCGCCTCAACCGAAAAGATCTCGCGCTCGGCTGCTGCCGAGGGATTCCAGGGGCCCAAGGCGAGAGCGGCGGCGAGGGCGGCGGCGAGAACGCTGGGGGCGAAGTTGGGGAAGGGCATGCGCCACAGCCTAGCGCCGAGGCCCTGTCCGGCTATAAAAAATTCCACACCCGGTCCGGCCACAGGAACCAGAGCTGGGTCGCTACCGGGTCGGAGAGGCCTAGGCTCTCGCCGAGAGCCCGCGCGTAGGTGCCCAGCTGCGGCGCGTAGAGCTCGGCCCGGGAGCGCACTTCGTCGTCGCTCTCCACCCGATCGGTCTTGTAGTCCACGATCGTGAAGCGACCTTCTGAATCTTCGAGCAAAAGGTCGATGGTGCCGCTGATTCCCGCAATGGGTGTGCCGCCGCCCCTGTCGTTGCTGTCGGCCGAAGGCATGAGAATAGGAAGCTCCCGGGCCACCACCGCCCCCGGTGCCGAGATCAGGCGCTCGAGGAGCGTTCCCCTGCGAAAACGGTCGAGGAGTTCTTCGACAGCCGCCCAGCCCGGCTCGAGCTCTTCGCCGGACACCAGGTTTTCGAAGTGGGCCCGCAGGCGGGACGTCTGCCGCTCGTGCTCGGCCGACGGGTCGGCCCGGAGATCCCAGGTCTCCAGGGCATGGTGAATCGTCTTACCGATGGCCATCGCCGTGTGCCTTCCGAAGGGAGAGCTCGCTGCCGCGGGTTTGACCGCGGAACGGTCCGAGTCGCCCAGCGCTTCCTGGGCGGCTTGGGCGGCTTGAGCCAGGTAGGGCCGCTCCATTCGTTCGCGCGCCGTCAGCCTGAGCGCGCTCAAGCGCTCCGACGCCGCCCGGACCTGTTTCGCGCTCGGCAGGCCGATGGCCGC
>CALZIK010000151.1 GCA_945787635.1 Thermoanaerobaculia bacterium
CGGTCATCGGCGGAGCCGCCGCCGGCGCCGCCGCGGGAACCGCGGCGGTGGCACGGGCCAAGGGCAAGGACGCCGAGATACCAGCCGGCGAGATCGTGGCGCTCCAACTCGAAGAAGTGGTCACGGTCACCGTGGAGATGAAGGGCCCCGCCCGGAACTGACCGCCAAAAGGCTCGGAGGTCACGAGGCGGTGGGCTCAGACAGCCAAGCGGGGCATACTGGAGGTATGTCGGGAACGGATCCGCCTGCATTGGCTCGCGGCCTCGCGATTCGAGTCGCTCGCGCCAAGGTCGCCATCTCGGTCGCCCTGGCGATCGTCGCCCTCGCACCGAGCCGAGCCGATTCCCAACCCTTGCCGGAACCGAGACGAGCGCCGCTGGTCTTCGTCGCGGGAACCACCGGAACGAAGCTGGCGCAAATCTCGACCGGCAAGTTAGTGTGGGGCAAGACCATGAACCTGTTCCGGCCTCGAGACCGCGGCTACTCGCTGGCCCTCCCGGTCGTGACCGAAACCGCGAGCCATCCCCAGGCTCGGTTCCGTCCGGCCGGCCCGCTGCTCGATCTTCGGCTGCTGCTGTGGAAGAAACAGATCTACGGGCCGTTTCTCGCGCACTTCCTGGGTAAGGGCCGGAAGCTCGGACGCTTTGAAGCGACTCAGCCTGGCGCCGATCTTTTCTTCTTCGACTACGACTGGCGCCTCGGGGTCGTGGATACGGCGCTCGAGCTCGCGGCCGAGTTGGACGAGCTGGGATCGGCCCTGGGGGGTAGTGGAACCGCTCCTCTGGCGGTGGACCTCATCTGCCAAAGCAACGCCGCCAAGACCTGCCGATATCTGGTCAAGTACGGCGCCCTGCCTCTCGATCGGGCCGAGGCGGGTCACTCCCACCCTCCGGCCGCCTACCGCATCCGGAAGCTGATCCTCGTCGGCGCCTCGAACGGCGGCGCGCTGCGGACTCTCGAGCTCATGACCCGAGGGCGCCGCTACGTGGCGCTCCTCGGGCGCAAGCTCTCGCAAGAGGCCTTCTTCTCGATTCGGCCCCTGTTCACCGATTTGCCGATCCAGCGCAAGGACCTCTTCTTCGACCCCACAGGCAAAACGATCGATATCGACCTGGCGAGTCCGACGAGCTGGATCGAGTACGGGTGGTCGGTTTTCGCGAGCAAGCCTCAGCGTCGGCTGGCTCGCGCTCGGAGGCCGGATCTCTTCGGAAGCCGCGCCGACCGGACCGCGTATCTCGGGGCGCAACTCGACCGAGCCGCCAGGCTTCAGCGACTGCTCGCGAACGACGCGCCGGACTTTGGCTCGACTCGCTACTATCACCTCGAGAATGAATCGGTACCGACCGCGGAGCGCGCTCTGCTAGCTGAGTCGCGGGGCCGTTGGAAGGTCTTTTTCTTCGACGATCGGCGAGTCGCTCGGAACCCTGATCTGAAGGCCCTCGCAGTCAGCGCGGGAGACGGACACGCCACTCTCGGGAGTCAGCGCGCCCTCTCGCCGCAGGAGCAAGCGGCCAGCGCCGGCAGCGCGCTGGTCAGGGGCGGCCATTTCGAGATGATCATCGAGCCGGCCGGTCTGAACGCGCTGTCGTCATTCCTGGCCGATCCAGTGCCGTGATTCGCGCGATCCTGATTCCGGCCGCCCTGGTGGCGCTCGCCTGCTCGGGCACCGAGCGGAATGCCCGCGATTCAACGCCCGAGAACCCTGCTCCGCCAGCGAGTGAGCGCCTCGCGGACGCCGCCTCGGCGTCGCCCGATCACTACCGAACGCTGGCTGAAGCTCCGGGCGCGCGCCTGCTCCTCGCCAGCTGGGGCCCGGGAGAGAGCGACCGGCCGCACTCTCACCCCACCGCGCTCTGGTACGCGCTCACTCCGATGCGCCTGCGTATCGAGCACTCCGACGGAAAGACGCTCTCGCGAACCCTGGAGATCGGCGACAGCGGCGTGCAGCCGCCCATCGCCGGTCACACCATCACCAACCTCGGCGACCGCGAAGCGCGCCTCGTGATGTTCGAGATCCTCTCCCGGCGCGAAGGCCGGCCAACTCGGGAACGGGCCGGCGCTCCCACCGCGATCTCGATCGACAACGAGTTCCAGCTTCTCCAAGCACACGGCGGCTACCGCTTGGTACACGTCACCCTTACGCCCAGCGACGAGAGCGGTTCGCACTCCCATTCGGCGGGCCTTTGGCTGGCACTGACCGACGCCCGGCTTCTGTTTCGCGGCTCCCCGGGCGAAGAACGTGAGCTCGGGCTCGGCGAAGGCGAGGCGCTGGCCCAGGCCGCCGTTCGCCTCCATACGGTCCGAAACATCGGCCCGCATGAGGCGCGATTCCTGATTCTCGAGACACCCTGAAGAAGGCTCCCGGCGAGTTATCATGCCCGGGTGTGGCAGAAACGCAGGCTCCATCCGCGGGTCGCGGTAGAGCTTCCGGCCGAGTACCGAATCGAGCCCTCGCTTCGAAAACTCGAAGGCACGATCACAAATTTGAGCGCGGGGGGGGCGGCGGTGAGGACCGGACAGCAGATACCTCCCCGTGCACTCATCCACCAGTTTCGGTTTTCGCTGGCGACCGAAGGCGGGCCGGCCGAGCCGCTCGAAGCCTCGGCGGTCCTGATTCACGCGCACCCCTACCGAAACGACGACGGCGAGATCGCCTATTTCTCGGGCCTTCACTTTCTGGGTCTCCAGGACGCGCATTTCGAGCACCTTCGCGACTTTCTCCGCGATCGCCTGAGGCCGCCCTCCGACGATCTGGCATGATTAACGCAATGAACCAACGCGAACGAATTCGGCTGACCAGCCTCGCCTCCTGCGCCGGCTGAGCCAGCAAGCTGCCCGCAGAGGCGCTGGCGCAGGTCCTGCGCCCCTTGCAAGAGCTCGCGGCGACCCACGTCGCCGACGACGTCCTCGTCGGCCTCGAGATCGCCGATGACGCGGCCGTCTACCGGATCAGTGACGAGTTGGCGATCGTGGTGACCGTGGACTTTTTTACGCCTATCGTTGACGACCCGTATCAATACGGAGCCATCGCGGCGGCCAACAGCCTGAGCGACATCTACGCCATGGGGGCGCAGCCCATCCTGGCCCTCAACGTGGCGGGAGTGCCCAGCGAGCTACCGCTCGACATGGTCGCGGAGATCTTTCGGGGCGGCGGCGACAAGGCGAGGGAAGCCGGCATCCTGGTGGCCGGCGGCCACAGCGTCCGGGACAAGGAGCCCAAGTACGGCCTGGTCGTCCTCGGCACCGTCCATCCGGACCGACTGAAGACCAAGGGTGGAGCACAGCCGGGCGACCGCCTCTTCTTGTCCAAGCCTCTCGGGACCGGCGTGATCACGACGGCTCTGATGCAGGACCGGGCCGGGGCGGAAGAGGTCGAAGCGGCGACGGCGAGCATGCTGCTGCTCAATCGAGGCGCCGCCGAGGTGGCTCGAGCTCACGGAGCGTCGGCCCTGACCGACGTCACCGGCTTCGGTCTGCTCGGCCACCTAGCCGAGATGGCACATAACGGCTCGATCGGTTTCGAGCTGGCGTACTCGTCGCTCCCGTGGCTGCCGGGCGCGGAGCGACTCGCAGAGGCGGGAGCCTTCCCGGGCGGCGCTTACGACAACCAGCACTATTTTTCGAACCGGCTGCGGTTCGACGCCGCGCTCGCCCCGTGGCGTCGGACGCTTTGCCTCGGCCCCGAGACATCGGGCGGCCTGCTGATGACGCTGCCGGCGGACCGCGTCCGGGACGCCCGACGCGCGGCCGAGAAGACGCACGTCGCGCTGATCGAAATCGGTCGGGCCACACACGAACCCGTCATCCTGGTCAGGGCCTAGCGCCGACCGGAGCGGTGGTCACCGCGGCCCGGCCGCTCAGCAAGGGGTGGGACATGCGCTGGCGAGCGCGCTCCTACTCACTCGACAACGACGCCGTGCTCGTCGAGCTCGTGGAACCCATCGGCATCGCGGGCCCGCAGGCAGGGCGCACCTACGCCGAGATCTACGGCTTCCCGTCGGACTACACGCGACTGTCGGCTCTCGATCGCCAGGTCACCGAGTCCAAGCTCGACTTCGGCCGCAAGCTGGGCAAGAAGAAGGGCAAGGTGCGTTTCTACTGGAACTACGACGAGATCGATCGCGATCACTACGAGGTCGCCCCCGGCGAGACGGCTTCGACGACCAACGTCTTCGGCGCGTCCTGGTGGGCAAGGCCCCAAAAGGGCGTCAAGACCTTCGTCTCGCTCGAGCGCGGCTCGACCGACACCGCCTTCGCACTGGTCAACGGCGCCTTCTCGACCCTGACCTCACCGGCGGTCCCGAGCCCGTTCGACCCGAACGGGGCGCAGTACTTCGAATCCCACAATGCCCGCATCGAAGACACCACGGCGTCGCCGGCATCGTGGGACGAGCTCAAGGTCCGCGCGAGCTACCTCGTCGGCGACACCAGCTTCAGCGCTTCCTACCGGTACTGGGATGGGGAGAACGACGACGGAGACCTGACCGACTGGTCCCGCACCGTTCAGGCCCTGACCATGACCGTTTGGGCCGCCCCGGCGCCCAAATGGCAGTGGCACGCAGCCTACGCCTGGAACAGCACGGAGCTGGGCACGCCGGCCGGCATTCCGCTCTTCGATGGCTGAGCGGGCACGATCCTGTCGGGCCAGTTTGGCTCCGATCGCGCCCTGATCGACTACGACACCATTCTCAATACGGTCCTGGGCGGCATTCGCTTCAAGCCCAACGAGGAGCTCGAGCTCTGATCGATGCGGCCTGTCAACAGCGCCGAAGCGTCGATGGGCCCGTTCCGATTCCTCGAAGGCGAAGCCTTCTCGGCGAATCGCCCCAACCAATGGTACGACTTCTCGAGGACCCACACATTTTCCGACCTGAACACGATGTTCCAAGAGATCTCTCTCAAGGCAAAGTACCTTTTCAACAGTCGCTCCCACGTCACCGGCGGATACCGTTACCTCGACTACGAGGATGACGCGCCGTACCTCTACGACACCTCCGGTTCGGTCGATTTCTACAGCCCCGGATTCGGCTGGCTCTTCTGATCGCGGAGCGACACGGTCGGTAGACGCAGGGTGGTTCGACGGCGGGCCACCCTGCTTCGCTTCCGGGCCGGTTCCGTTCTATTCTCGCGGCATGCCGATCCGACCCAAGCGCGAGGCCTGAGTGCACCAGCTTCCCGACTTCGAGCTTCCGGTCCGGTACCGAGCCGACGTTCTCGACGATCTCGGCGCACTCGGGGTGGTGCCCGATCCGGGCACCCAGCCGCGCCTTGTCTACTCCTTCCTGCGGGCGCTCATGACCTTCGAGATCCGCGAGCGCAAGCTACGAAAAAAGGAGCTCGAGTCGGTCTTCGGGCCGCAACCGCTCGCCGACTACGCCCGCGAGATCGAGGCCCTGCGCGCTCGATACCGCCTGCTTCGGCGGCTCCCCGACCAGTGGGTCGAGGGAGCGCGCCCGATCGGCCGCATGAATCCGTGAAGAACGCCGTGGAGCCGCCACCCCCTTCGTCCCGCCTCTCCCGCCTGGCCGACGTTCTGGGTCTTCGCCGATCCATGGTCGCCCTGCTGGCGATGGTCCTCCTCGTCGGTCTGGGCGAGCGCCTGGCCGAGCGATTCCTGCCGATCTATCTCCTGGCCCTCGGCGCCGGCATGGCGGTTCCGGGCGTTCTCAACGCGATGGACAATCTGCTGAGCGCGCTTTATTCCTTTCCCGGCGGCTATCTCTCCGATCGACTCGGCTACAAGCGTGCGCTGCTGGTCTTCAATCTCGTCTCGCTCCTGGGCTACGCGATCGTCATCGCCTTTCCGGTTTGGTGGGCGGTGTTTCTGGGAGCGATCTTCTTCCTCTCTTGGTCGGCGATCTCGCTGCCCGCGAGCATGAGCCTGATCGCCGACGCGCTCCCCAAGACCCGGCGCACCATGGGCGTCTCCATGCATTCGCTCATGCGCCGCGCGCCGATGGCGCTCGGCCCGATCGTGGGCGGCATTCTCATCGATCGCTTCGGCACCATCCCTGGAATTCGGTTGGCGTTCGGCGTTGCGCTCGCGCTGGGAGTCGTCTCGATCGTCTTTCAGCAGACGCTGATCCAAGACCAGCCCGAATCGCGGGGAACCACAGCCGAATCGAGTCCCCGCAGGATGCTCTCGAAAATGAGGCCGTCGCTCCGAGTGCTGCTCGCAGCCGACATCCTGGTGCGCTTCGCCGAGCAGATCCCCTATGCCTACGTGGTGATCTGGTGCATCCGGAACGTCGGGGTGACCGGGCTTCAGTTCGGAATCCTGACCACCGTCGAGATGGTGACCGCGGCGCTGGTCTACATTCCGGTGGCCTATCTCGCCGACCGCTCGACAAAGAAGCCTTTCGTGGTTGTGACCTTCGGGTTCTTTACGGTCTTTCCCCTGGTGCTCTTGTTATCGGATTCGTTCGCGCTCCTGGTCGCGGCTTTCGTCATCCGGGGCTTGAAGGAGTTCGGCGAGCCGACCCGGAAGGCGCTGATCATGGACCTCGCGCCCGAGGGTCAGAAGGCCGGCATGTTCGGCGCCTACTACCTCGCCCGCGACGTCGTGGTCTCGGGCGCGGCCCTGGCCTCGGGCTTTCTGTGGCAGATCTCGCCGGCAGCCAATCTGCTCACCGCGACCGCCTGCGGCCTGGCGGGAACGCTGCTGTTCGCCTGGCGCGGTCGGAACCTGGCCTAGCGGCCTCTCATCGAGTCGCTTGGTAGATAATCCCCCGCATGCCCACACCCGCAAAGAGCCTCTGCGTCTTCACCGGATCGAGCCCCGGCGCCCTGCCCGACTACCGAGCCGCGGCCGAAGCGTTCGGTCGGGAGCTCGTCACTCGCGACTACGGACTGATCTACGGAGGCGGCCGCGTCGGCCTCATGGGCGCGATCGCCGACGCCGTCCTCGGCGCTGGCGGACACGCCGTGGGGGTCATTCCCGAGGCTCTCATGGGCAAGGAAGTGGCCCACGAGGGCCTCAGCAAGCTCGAGGTCGTCTCGTCTATGCACCAGCGCAAGCACCACATGGCGGAGCTCGCGCATGGCTTCGTCGCTCTGCCTGGCGGCATGGGCACGCTCGAGGAGCTCGCGGAAGTCCTCACCTGGGCGCAGCTCGGCATCCACGCCAAGCCGTGCGGCATTCTCAACGTCCGCGGATACTTCGACTCGCTCCTGGCCCACCTGGATCACGGCGTCGAGCACCGTTTCGTGCGCGCCGAGCACCGCGCGATCGTCCAGGTCGCCGATACACCCGCTGAGTTGATCGATCGACTCGAGAGCTACGAGCCGGTCCACGTCGGGAAGTGGATGGACCGCAGCCAGACCTAGCCCGGATTGGGCGACCGGTCGCTGAACTCGTTCTCGCCGACGATCACCAGCACCAGCGCAAAGATCCCCGCCGGCGGCGCGATCAACAAGGCCGCGATCGCACCAGCCATGGCGCGAGTCCAGCCGCGGCGCCGGATACCTGCAAAGCCGCCGACGAAACTCACGATGCCGACGGCCAGAATCACGAGCGCCAGCGTCGTGAACAGCGCCGTCAGCATCTCGATCGGAACGTCCGGATCGTTGCGCACGTCGGGAATCGAATTGATGATCCCGCAGGCGAATCCTACGGCTAGAGCCCCGATCAGCGCGAACACCCCGGATACGATCTCGAGCACCCCCGCTACGGTCGGAATCCACTGTCTGTCCATGGCGACCTCCGTTGACAGATTGCCCCTTCTCACTACCCTACGCGATCGCTCGGTGCAGATCTAGTCGCAGAATGCTCAAACGAGCCTGTGAGAGACTCCGCAAACCAGGGCGCGCTAGTGCGTAGTCATAGGCCATGGCCAATGGAAGGAGACTCCAAATGACATATCCGCGGCGGGCGAGTCTGTTCACGCTGGCGATGCTTACGGTCCTCTTGGCGACCTCGCCGATCGACGCCCAGAGCATTCACATTCCAACCCTACAACGAGGCGAAGACCTCGAAAGCCTGGACTTTCTGACCGGCCGATGGACCGGCCGGTTGACCCGGTTTTTCCCCGACGGAGAGACTCTGGATATCGCTCCGACGCTCGACGCGCTTTGGAGCTTGGGCGGCGCGTGGCTCGAGGTGCGGGACCGAACCGAGCTCCCCGACGGCACCATCATCCACAACCGCACCTGGCTGACCTGGGACGCGAAGGCGAACGCCTATTCCGGCGCCTGGCAGGACAACGTCCTGCCGGACTTCGTGAAATTCCGTGGACACTGGCTCAACGAGCTTCGTCTCGAGCTCGACACCGGCGAGTTCGAGCTCTTCGGCCGACCTCACCGCGTCGTACTGACCTACGTCCGGGTGTCGGATGACGAGTTCGCCGTCGAGATGCACCAGGCCTGGGACGGCGCCGAGCCCACTCTGGCCGGCGAAGGCCGCTTCACGCGCGTCCGGGACGAACCGGCAGGCGACACCTTGGAGCGAGCCGGAGAGAATTGAATGATCTCGGCTGATCTCGAAGATCGTACTCCGGCGCAAAACCCCTAGCCCTTCAAGGCAGCGCCGCTCTCGACCTCGACCGCGCCCTTGCGCTCGTCGATCCACTCTCGGATCTTGGTCTGGAGCACCTTCATCGGCAGGGCGCCGTCCTCCAGGACCGCGCGGTGAAAGACCTTGATGTCGAAACCGTCGCCGAGCTCGGCTTCGGCCTCGGCGCGCAGGCCCGCGATCACGCGCTGACCCACCTTGTAGGCCAGCGCCTGGCCGGCAAACACGATGTAGCGTTCTACCTCGGCGATCACGTCGCTTTCGGCCATCGACGAGTTCTCGAGCATGTACTCGATCGCGCGCTCACGGCTCCAACCCTTGTAGTGGAGTCCGGTGTCGACCACCAGCCGCATCGCCCGCAGCAGCTCGTCGCTCAGCCGACCGTAGTAGTCGTAGGGGTCGTCGAGGAGTCCCATCTCCTTGCCCAGCGACTCGGCGTACAGGGCCCAGCCTTCGAAGAAGGCGGTCTGGCCGCCGAAGCGCCGGAACCTGGGCAGATCTTCGATCTCCTGCGCGATCGAGATCTGAAAGTGATGCCCCGGTGACGCCTCGTGGATCGACAGCGTCGTCATGCCGAATTTGGCCTGAGCCTTGAGGTTGTAGGTGTTGACGAAGAACGCGCCCGGCCGGCTGCCGTCCGGAGTACCCGGCTGATAGAAGGCGCCCGCCGAGGACTGGGCCATGAACTCGGGCACCGCTTTCACCTCGTAGTCGGCCTTGGGAAAGATGTCAAAGAGCTTCGGAAGCGCTTCGTTGACCTTGCCCTGCAGGTCCCGGTATCCCTGGAGCAATTCCTCTTCGTCGGTGTAGTAGAAGCGTTCCTCAGCCTCGAGATGCTCGAAGAAGCCCTGCAGCTCGCCCTCGAAGCCCACCTCCTCCATCACGTCGCGCATCTCGCCGTGGATCCTCGCGACCTCCTCCACGCCGAACTGATGGATCTCGTCCGGCGCCATGTCGGTCGTGGTCATGGTTCTGACCTGATAGGCATACCAGGCCTTGCCGTCGGGAAGATCCGCGATCGCGGTCGTCTCGCGGCAGCCCGGGATGTACTCCTCGACCATGAACGTGTGGAGCTTCTTGTAGGCCGGGATGATCTGCTCGAGAATGGCCTTCTCGTAGGCGGCGGTCAGCTCGGCACGCGCCGCCTCGGGCACCTCGTCGGGGAAGCTCTGCAACGGCCGGTAAAAGACGCTCTCGGTGACGTCGTCGACAAAGTGCGCCTCGAGCTGCGGAAGGACCTTCTCCATGAGCGGTTTTGGCTGGACCACGCCCGCCGCGACACCCGCTCGCATGTTCTCGATGGCCTGGTCGATCAGAGCTCCGAGCTTGTCGATCCTGCCCAAGAAGTCGCGGTAGTCCTCCTCGTTGCGAAACGGCTGGATGCTCCCGCCCGAGCCTAGCTGCGCGAAGAAGGACGGAATCGAGAACATCTGGTTGATCGGCAGCAGATGAAACGGGAAGCGGCTGCCCTCGATCGCCATCTCGCGCTCGTAGACGAAGATGTCGTAGCTCAGCCGATCCTGTCCCGAGAGCAGCTCCCGGTCGATCTTCTGAATCTGCGCGAGCCACCGCTCTTCGAGCTGAAGGTTCTCGACCTGTCGCTCCTCGCTCAGGAAGTTGGGGAGCTGGTCGTTGTACCGGGGGTCACCGATCGAAGTCGCCAGAATCGGGCCGCGCTGGAGCCCCTCCTCGAAATAATCCTCGAGCAACTGCTCGAGCTTGGCGGCTTCGACCGCGGCCTCGATCGCGTTCGGCTCGATCTCGCTCGGTTGGCGGCTCTGCGCGTGGGCAGATGCGGTCACATTTGTCAGTGCGACGAGAACGACAAGCAGCAGAATGGCTTTGGAATCGAGCATCGTGGAGTCCTTCCGTTGATAGGTGTGAGCCGAGAGTCGGCGGCCCCGCCCGCCAAGGTTTCTTACGAACGCGCCGGCCGCTGGTTTCGCTCGGTCCGCGAGGAAGAAACACAGTTTTTCATGGCGCTGGCGAGAAGGTTCCGGCCGAGGATCGCCGACGCAGCCAGATACCCGCCTGCCAGCGCTCCGATCACGCCGCAGGAGGCGACGTCCTGGCCGGTCAGAAAAAGGCCCGGCACCGGCGTCCTGGGGCGAAGGGACCGGTCGGCGAACCGCGCCGGCGAATGATCGAGCCCGTAGATCTCTCCGCTCTGGTAGCCGGCGAAATGACGGGTCGAGAGCGGCGTCGAGATCTCCATGTAATCGATCCGGCCGCTCAGGCTCGGAAAGAAGCGATCGAGCTCGGCCAGCATCCGGCCACTCAGCTCCGCCTTGAGCGCCTCGTACTCAGGCCCGCGCTTGCGCCACTCGGTCTTCACCCAGCGCTCAAAGCGCTCGTAGGGCGCCAGGGTGATCAGCTCGATCGTGGCGCGACCCGGATGGCGGCTCTCGAAGCTCGGGTCCTTCGCCGAAGGAAACGACACGTAGACCACGGGCAGCGGAGCCTTCGCGTCGGCGAGGTACCCGGCGAAATTGGCGTCGTGGTCCGCGCCCGGGTAGATCCACAGGTTGCTCTTGGGAAGCCCCAGTTCGCCAGCGGTCGCCTTGAAGCCGACATATAGACACAGGTGAGAGACCGAGGGCGACCGTGCTGCGGTCGGTCGAGTCAGTCCGAGCCTCTCGGCCGTGGCACGCGGCAGGAGGCGATGGAAGGTGTTGCGCAGCCCCGCATCGCTCACGATCAAGGGCGCTTTGATCTCGGTTCCATCGGCCATTCGGACTCCCACCGCTCGCCCGTCACGCACCAGAATCTCGTCGACCTCCGCCTGAAAGAGGACCCTGCCGCCGGCCGCCTCGATCACCGGCGCGAAGGCCGCGGCAATGACGGACGAGCCACCGACTGGATAGAAACCGCCCCGGAGATAGTGACTCGTCAGAAGGGCGTGCATCGCGAAGCTGCTGCGGCCAGGAGGCAGGCCGTAGTCGCCGAACTGCCCGGTGAGGACCGCCTTGAGCTCGGCGTTGGTGGTGAGCCCGTCGAGAACCGCCCCGGTGGACCGGCGGGCGTAGCGAAGGTAGGGCGCCCGCATGAGCGGCCCAGCCAGCGTGGCCACCGGCCCAGGCACTACCTTCTCGGCAAAGTAGAGACCGCTCCACCGCTTGGCTTTTTCGAGAAGCTCGAGGTAGCCATCGATCGCCGCGCCGTCCTCAGGAAAGTACTCCTTCATCCGCGCGCGAAAGTTCTCGCGCCCGGCGACATAGTCATAGACGCGGTCACCGATGGCAATGCGGTCGTAGACCTCGCCCATCGGAGCCCATTCCACCGAGCCGTCGGTCGCGTGCTCGAAGAGTCGCAACGACCCGGACTTGGAGCTGCCCATGCCACCGATGTAGTGAACTCCCACGTCCCACTCGTAGCCACGACGGCGAAACACGTGAGTGAACCCACCCGGCATGTAGTGTCGCTCGAAAACCAGCACCCTTTGGCCGGCTTCCTTGGCGAGGAGCGCCGCCGTAGCCAGCCCGCCGACGCCCGACCCGATGACGATCGCGTCGAAACTCTCTTCCGGAGGATGCCTGCGGTAGCTCTGACCGACGCGAATCATGCACCGTCATTGTAGTCGGGTATTGGCGGCTCCCTACCGCTCAGGGCAGCGGCGCTTCGACCGGACTGAAAACCTCGAACCGACTCCCGCCGGTGTAGAAGACGAACATCACCAAGAGGCCGAGCAGCAAGAGCGGGAAAAGCTGGTCGAAGAGTCGCTGCCCCAGTGGAACTTCCTCAGGTGGAGGCGTTTCGGTAGTCCCGGTCACATCGAACGCCCTTTTCAGAAATCGAGGTTGAAGCCCGCGCAACGAATGGAGATTCGACGTCACGGGCGGCGGCGGCGTTAGGGTTGGCGCTACTAAGGCCGCAGGCAGCCAGAATCGAGACCACGCTTTGGGGTAGGTAAGCGCCTAGCCGGTGTTGCGCATCCCCGCGGACACGCCCATCAGGCTCACCTTGACCGCGTAGTCGAGAGCTTCACGATCGAGGGTGCTCTCGGGCAGGCCGCGCAGCCGCTTGAGCAGCTCGACCTGGCAGTGCGAGATGGGATCGACATAGGGATTGCGCAACCGGATCGTACGAGCCAGTGTCGGATCGCGCTCGAGCAGTCCCGCGCCGGTCGCGCGGGTGATCGCGGCCACGGTGCGCTCGAACTCGTCGCGGATCTGGGTTCCGAACCGCTCCCGAAGCTCCGCGTCCGGAACCAGGCTCAGATAACTCTCGAAAATGCCCAGGTCGGCCTTGGCGAGGCTCATCTGGGCGAAGTCGATCAGAGTCTGAAAAAACGGCCAGGACTCGTACATCTCGGCCAGCAAGCGGTCGTCGATCGTGTCGAGACCTGAGCCGAGGCTGAACCAGCCGGGCAGGTTGGCGCGACACTGGGTCCAGGAGAACACCCAGGGAATCGCGCGCAGATCGTCGAGCGAGGGCTGACCGGACGCACCAGACCTTCGCGCCGGACGCGAGCCGATGTCGAGACGGCTGATCTCCCCGATGGGCGTAACCGAATGGTAGAAGTCGAGAAACCCGTCGGCCTCGAGCAGATCCCGGTAACGGCGCCGCGCGGCGCCGGCCGCCTCGGCCAGGGCCGCGCGATACGCGGGAGGCGGCTCGAAGCGGATCCCCGCCTCGTCACGAGCCGAGCTCAACAAAAAAGCGTGGACCACCTGCTCCAGGTGCCGGTGCGCGAGATCAGGATCCGAGTACCGGTTGTCGAGAGCCTCGCCCTGCTCGGTCATCCGCATGCGGCCGCCCAGTGACCCGGGCGGCTGCGCCAGAATCGCCCGACCCGCCGGGCCGCCTCCGCGGCCGATCGAGGTCCCGCGGCCGTGAAAGATGCGCAGCGGCACGCCGGCTTCACGACACACCCCGGCCACTCCCTCCTGCGCCTCATAGAGCGCCCAGTTCGCCGCCAGGAAGCCGGCGTCCTTGTTCGAGTCCGAGTAGCCGATCATCACCTCCTGCTTGCCGCGCCGTCGCAAGTGCTCGCGGTAGGCCGGGCTCGCGAAGAGCCGCCTCAAGATGCCCGGCGCATTGTCGAGATCGTCCACGGTCTCGAACAGGGGTACCGCGTCGATCTCGGTGACCCCGGCCGCTCGCGACAGCGCCACGACCTCCAGAATGTCCGACACCCCCTCGGTCATCGAGACCACGTAACCGCCGGTTGCCTCGGTGCCCCAGCGCCCCTGCACCTCCGCGAACACGCGAAGAAACTCGAGCGCCCGACGGGTTTCCGGCTCGAGCGAGAGCTCGATGTCGCCGGCCGCGTCGAGCGCGGCCGGCTCGGATCCGATGACGGTTTCGAGTACCTCGAGGCGCTTGTCCTCGTCGAGCTCGCCGTAGCGGGGTTCAATGCCAACCCGCGAGAGAAGATCCGCCACCGCCCTCTCGTGATGCCGCGAGTGCTCGCGCAGGTCGAGGGCGGCCAGGTGAAGACCAAAGGCTTCGGCGCGGTGGCGCGCCGGTCGAACAAACGCTACGGCCGAGCGCCGGTCACCGATCGCCCGGAGGGTCGATTCCAGGTTCTCGAGCTCGGCGCGATAGAGGGCGGCGTTGAAGCCGGGCACTGCATCAGAAGCCGGAGAGGCCGCGGCAGCCGGGGCTCCCGAAGCCTCAGGGACCGCCTCGACTCCGCGCAGCCGATCGAGCACTCGAGCCAGCTGGCGGTGAACGTAGAAGAGGTGCCGCCGAAAGGGCTCGCGCGCGAACCGATCGGTGACTCCGTGGCGCTCTCCACGCTCGCGCACTTGTTCTCGCAGGCGCAGCATCGGCTCGATTGCCGGCAAGCGCTCGTGCCACTGCGACAGCCGTTGCACCAGAAGGTCCACATCGGCAAGGTGGCGGTCTACGGCGACCTTTTCCTGTAGCCGGTAGGCCTCCCGAGTGACCTCGGGGGTGACGAAAGGGTTGCCGTCTCGGTCGCCCCCGATCCAGGAACGAAACCGCACCACCGGCTGCACCGTGCTCAGAGCCGCGTGCTCCGCTTCACTGCCGTAGTAGACGTCGATGGCGCGCTCGAAGTCACCCTGAATTCGCGGCACCGCTTCGAGAAGCGATCGCCGGTAGTAGTAGAGCGCGGACTTGACCTCGTCGAGCACCAGGGGCTTCTTGGCCAGAAGCTCGCGCGTGCGCCAGAGAATCGCGATCTCGGCATGAATCTCGTCTCGAAGAGCCTGACGGTCCTGCGGCGCCAGGTCGTGCTCGCGGAGGTGGCGAAGCGCGCGAGCGATGCGCTCGAGCTTCAGCCGGACGGTGTAGCGCTTGACCTCGGTGGGGTGGGCCGTCAGGGTCAACTGAACATCGAGCTCCTGGATGAACGACCTCACCTTCTCGTAGGGCCAGCCCTGGTCCTTGAGGTCTTTGATCGCTGCGGCGATCGACTCCGGTTTCGGTCGCTCCTCCGTCGCGCTGCCTTCGCGCACGCGATTGACTCGGACTCGGTGGATCTCCTCGGCCAGATTGATGAGCTGGAAGTACACCGTGAAGGCCCGCACCAGCCTTTCGGCCCGTCCCATCTCGAGCGCCGACAGAATCTCGGCCAGCTCACGGCGCAAGACTCGGTCGCCGGGTGCCGCGCGGAGCGCCTTGGTCAGACCCCGGACCCGTTCGACCAGCTCGAAAAAGTCCGCGCCCTCGAGCTCCTGCAGCACCGTGCCCAGAGCTCGGCCGAGAAAATCGACGTCGGCGCTCAGCTGCGAGAAGAGCTCGTCGGTTGGTATCTCGCGAATCGGCGCCGGCATCGCCGCATTGTAGCCGCGAGCCTCGGAATCAACCGACGATGCCTTCAGCGCATCGAGAACAGCTGGTCCGACAGCTCGTCACCGATCTCGGTATTGAGGCGGATGATCCGAGCCAAGGTATGCCCCTCGACCCACTCGACCAGATCCGCGGGCAGAGCTCGCCGGTACCAGAATCGGTCAGCGTCGCGCAGTCGCTCGAACTGGTCGCGAATGACGTGAAACGGGAGCTCACCAACCATCGCTCCCGGCACGTGGTCTTCGGCCAGCACGCCCACCCAGGCGTCGATCGCGTCGACCGAGGAGTAGATCGCCGCCAGTCTCTCCTGCGCCTCGACACTTACGGTCACATCGGCGAAGCTCGAGGCGGGGGCCAGGCCGAGATCAGCGCGGGCTTCGTTGTAGCTCGGTAGACCGTGATCGCGGCCTCGCTGGATGTTGAGCGCCGCCAGATCGAACCCTCCCAGCCCCGGGTCGCCGAAGAGGAAGTTGCGGACGTCGTCCACGACCAGCGCGTCGACCTCCTGCGCGCGCACCGACGCGAGCCCGCGCAGAAACGGCTCGATGCCGGTCTCGACCACCGCCTCAGGAGCGAAAAACGCGTCCCGCAACCGAAGGTGGCCCTCCGGGATCGGCCGGCCGTCGGCGCCGAAGCGCGGCAGCCGGGCCGGCAGCATGCTGTGGCCGAATCGGTAGCAGGCGGTCGAGAAGAGATTGGCGATCCCGGGATTGACCTCGGGCCGATAGCCTTCGTACGGCGCGATCGCGCCCGAACCGAGCAGCGCGGGGAGAAACTCGTTGTAGGTGATCGCCTGGATCTGCGCACCGACCAGGGCCCGCGCGAGCTGATACCGCTCTTCGTTATCCAACCCGCCTTGCCGCCGTAACATGCGGGCGATGCGGTTGTGCTCGCGCACGAACAAAACGTGCAGCGAGGTCAGCGCCGCGTTCTCGTTCGCTCGCACGTCGCCGGCCAGAAACATCGACCGGTCCCGCGCACTCGGGGCATTGGCCAGCCCTCTGCGATTGAACGGAAGCAGGCCGTTGCCGCCGTTTTTGAGTCGATCGCTCGAGCCGCGTTTTCGGCGAAGCGCGCGCGCTCGCCGCGCATCCGAGCCATACACCATCGACCCATCGAGCCAGGCGGTGATCTCGTTCAACTGCTGCCGAACACCGTCCCTGTCCGATCGATAGACCGAGCGGGAAAAGGGAAGCGCCATCCTGCCGGTTCCGGCGGGGTCGAAGAAGATATCGCCGGCCGGCACTCGAATGTCCATCGGCTCTCGCGGCTCGGCCGATCCGCTGAGCGAGATGTCATGATCCACGAACTGCCCCCAGGCCCAGAGGAAGTGCGTCATTCCGGCGCTGTTGCGATCGGACGCGTGCTGATCGGCGCAGGCGTTACTGATCTCCCGAGCCCCCGGCCGATCGGCCCCCGCCGGCGTCGCCTTGCCGTCCCCATAACTCGGCGTGGTCAACCGCAGCAGCTCGATGCCCGCGGCGCCCCACCGCTCGTGCTCGAGGTTGTTGCCGGCGCCGTCGATCGAGCGAACGAAATCTCCCGGTTCCGCGCCGTTAGCGGCGCCAGCGGCGCCGCAGAGGGCGAGCACGAGCGCCATAGCGACCGCGCCCTTCCCGCCCGGCCAGGAACCCATCCCTACAGCTATCCCGTTCTTCATCGACAGATCCTCTCCGCTTCTCCTCCGTCTTAGGGTGACGCCTCCGTAACCTCAATTGTACGCGCTCTCCCGAACACTGAATAGATGTTATGAGCCGATCGGAATATCGACCTACTGCTAGACTCAAGCGGGAACGGTCTACGCCTATCGGCTCCCCTGACGCTGCCGGCATCGCGATCGGTCTGCCGGTCGGGCTGGCCGGCATGGCGGACTTTCTCAGGAGAAGGCGGGAGGCCGGTGTCGGGATCGGCGCGATCGTGATAAATCTAGCGGGCGATGACGACCTCGAATCCGGCGGCCACGCTTTCCTCCGAGACCTCGACACGCGGAATTCGCGTGCGGGTCGATCCGCAATTCTGCCCGCACCGATCCGACCCGGCGAACAACCAGTGGTTCTTTCTCTACACGGTCACGATCACCAACGAGAGCCAAGAGACCGTTCAGCTGTTGACTCGCCACTGGATAATCACCGACGCGACCGGTGAGGTGCAGGAAGTGCGCGGTCCGGGCGTCGTCGGCGAGCAGCCGGTGTTGACCCCGGGCGCCTCGTTCGAGTACACCTCCGGCTGTCCGCTCACCACCGACGTCGGCAAGATGGAAGGCAGCTATCAGATGGTGAACGCGGGCGGCGAGCACTTCGACGTCGAGATCGCGGCGTTCACGCTCTGCCAGGCCGAAACGATCAACTGAAGAGCCTCTGGAGCTTAATCCGCGCCGGGCTCCCGGCGCGGTGCTAGGCTGACCTCTGGAGGTACGCGCCATGGGAGAGCCGGCAACCGCTGAGTCGCCCACCCCCGAGACCTATTCCTTCGACGGCTATCTCGCCGCCCTGGGCGAGAACTGGTTCGAAGAGGATCCTCTTCTTTCAACCTGGCTTGCTCGCTCCCGCCCGAGCAAGGACCAGATCGAGCTGGTTCGCGAGTTCGGGCTCGCGGCTGCAGGCCGCTACCGGAGGATCTCCGACCATGTGGAGCGCGCCGAGAACCTCCCCTACCTCGAGGCCTCAGATCCCTACAACCGCCAGCGCCAGGAGATCGTGATTCCGCCGGAGACGCGCGCCACTCTCGGCCAGATCCATGGCTCCGGCATCTGGAAGGCCGCAATCGACGAGAGAGTGCGGTACGCCATCATCTACCTCCTCAATCAGAACAGCGAGTTCGGCGTCACCTGCAGCACCGCCTGCACGGATGGGATGGCGCGCGCCCTGCGCGCGATCGGCGGCGATGCGCGGAGCCGACGGGTGGTCGAACGGCTCGAAATGGCAACTCCCGACGACTGGTGCCACGGCGCGCAGTTCGTGACCGAGATTCAAGGAGGAAGCGACGCCGCCACCAACGCACTGCGGGCGGTCCCCGCCGGCGAGGGCCTCTTTGCGCTGCACGGCAGCAAGTGGTTCTGCTCCAACCCGACTGCCGACTACTGGCTGGTCACCGCTCGCCTGGACGGCTCGCCGCCCGGTCACCGCGGGGTCAGCCTCTTTTGCGTGCCGCGCGAGCAGGCCGGCCAGACCAACGGCTACGTTGTCCAGAGGCTCAAGGACAAGCTCGGCACCCGGGCCCTGCCGACCGCCGAGATCGACTTCGAAGGCGCTCTGGGCTGGCCCGTCGGACCGCACGACGCGGGTTTGAAGAACATGATCGCCGTCGTCCTCACGACCAGCCGGATCCACTGCACGATCGCCGCCGCGGCTGCGCTGCGCCGGGCCGAGCGCGAGGCCCGCGCCTACGC
>CALZIK010000152.1 GCA_945787635.1 Thermoanaerobaculia bacterium
GCCGGCGACGATCATCCTTGCGATCTCGGTGGTGCTCGCGGTCTTCGGCGCCTGGAAGGCGCGCGAGATCAAGATCGGCGACCTCCATCGCGGGGTTCCCGAGCTGCGCTCGGATTCGCGCTACAACGTCGACAGCGAGGTCATCAGCACCAAATTCTCGATCGGCGTGGATATTCTCACCACCATTGTCGAGACTCAAGAAGAAGGCTGCGTCGAGTACGACATCATGAGTACCATTGACCGCTTCGAGTGGCACATGCGCAACGTTGCCGGCGTGCAGTCGGTCGTGGCGCTGCCGGGCATCGCCCGGGTGATCAACGCCGGTTGGAACGAGGGCAGCCTCAAATGGCGCGTACTGTCTCCAAACCAGTCGGTGCTGGTGCAGTCGATCGCCTACGTCCCGACCAGCACCGGCCTTCTGAACGAGAACTGCAGCGTGATGCCGGTGATGATGTTCACCACCGACCACAAGGCCGAGACGATCGAGGCGATCGTCGCCGAGGTCAAGGCCTTCAACCAAGAGTTCGGCTCGGAGAATCTTCAGTTCAAGCTTGCCACCGGCAACGTCGGGGTCATGGCGGCGACCAACGAGGCGGTGTCGGCGGCGCAGTTTCCCATGCTGATCTACGTCTTCGCGGCGATCATCGTGCTCTGCCTGCTTGGCTTTCGCTCGCTGCGCGGCACGCTGTGCGTGGTGCTGCCGCTGGCGCTGGTCTCGCTTCTCGCCTACGCGCTCATGACCATCCTCGAGATCGGCCTCAAGGTCTCGACTTTGCCGGTCGTCGCGCTCGGCGTCGGCATCGGCGTCGACTACGGCATCTACATCTACAGCCGCTTGAAGACCATTCGAGCGGAAGGCCACCCGCTGCCGGAGGCCTACCACCGGACCCTGAGCGTCGCCGGAAACGGGGTGCTCTTTACCGGCATCACTCTGGCCGTGGGTGTGGCGACCTGGATCTTCTCGCCGCTCAAGTTCCAGGCCGACATGGGCATCCTCTTGACCTTCATGTTCCTGGTCAACATGCTCGGCGCGATCCTGCTCCTGCCGGCGCTCGAGAGCTTCCTGATGCCCGACAAGCCGAAGGCCTGAGGCGAGGCGCAGTACCGCGCACGGCACCAGCCCTTGGCGGTAGCATCAGGGATCTTGCCGCGGCCGGGCGACAGCGTTGAATCGACGAGTGGCTCGCCCCGCGTCGTTTCGATCGACGCGTTTCGCGGACTCGCGATCGTCGGCATGATCCTGGTCAACAACCCGGGCAGCTGGAACACAGTCTACGCTCCGTTGCTTCACGCCGAGTGGCACGGCTGGACCCCGACCGACCTCATCTTCCCGTTCTTCCTGTTCATCGTCGGCGTCGTCATTCCGCTAGCGCTGGGCGGGCGGCTGGCCCGAGGCGAGGGACGCCGCGCCTTGCTGGTTCGGGCGACCCGGCGGGCGCTGATCCTCGTCGGCCTCGGTCTTTTTCTCTCAGGCTTTCCTTTTGCGCTCTTCGGCCCCAGGACTTTCGAGCGCCTTCTGGAGACCTGGAGATTCCCGGGGGTCCTGCAGCGCATCGGCCTGTGCTACTTCGCGGCATCGGCGATCTATCTGGGCTGGAGCGGCCGCGACCGCCGCTCACCTGGGACCGCGATCAAGCTCTGGATCGCGGGACTACTCGTCGGCTACTGGCTGCTCATGACCGTCGTTCCAGTGCCTGGCGTGGGCGCGCCCGATCTCGCGTCGAAGGGCGATCACCTGGCCGGCTGGATCGACCGCCAGCTCTTCGGGTCACATCTTTGGGTGAGCGCCAAGGTCTACGATCCGGAGGGCCTACTGAGCACGCTGCCCGCCGTGGCCACGACGCTCTTCGGGGTGCTGGCCGGGCTGGCATTCGTCTCTAGGCGCCCGCCGCTCGAGAGGGTGTCGCGCCTCTTTGTGAGCGGGACTCTCCTAGTGGTGCTGGGCTACCTCTGGGGTCTGGTCTTTCCGCTCAACAAGGCTCTCTGGACGAGCTCCTACGCTGCCTTCACCGCCGGCATCGCCACCTGTGCGCTGGCTCTTTGCTACTGGTTCTTCGATCTCGGCAAACATCGCGCCATCGCCCGGCCCTTCGTGATCTATGGCGTCAACGCCATCACCGTGTTTGTCGGCAGCGGCCTCCTGGCCAAGACCCTCATCTACCTCCGGCTCAGCGAGCGCTCTCTCCAATCCGTCCTCTACCAGGGCCTCTTCGCATCCTGGCTCCCGCCGCACATCGCGTCGCTCGGCTACGCCGTCGCCTGGGTCCTGGGCTGGTTCGTGATCCTGGCCTGGATGGACCGGCGAGGGGTGTATCTCAAGATCTGAGCATCCAACGATGCCGGTCATCTAGAGGCGCAAACGTGCCCTCCTGGCGGACCAACCAGCCGCCCCCGGGAGTTGTGCAGTTCAATCCAGCGGATACCGGCCAGGTCATGGGCGAGTCAACCCTCGATTCCACTGGCTACGCCAGCGTGGGGTTGATTCGCTTCCGTTCGATCTACTCCGCTGGCCCTAGCCGCCCCGTCATCGATGCAGGTTCCGTACCCTCGGCAAGGTCGGAGCCACAGTGCTTGCACTTGATCGCCTCAGCCTTGATCTCCTCAGCGCAGTGGAGACACTTGCGTGGCCCGCGAGCGGTCACCCGCAGGTACTCGGAACGTAGTGTCAGCGCTCTCGCACTTCGCGCAGCGCCACGGGGTGTTCTTGATCGAGAGCACGAACCAGACGACTGCCCACAGTCCTGTGATGACCGTCAGCAGGAGGTGGAATAAGTGGTTCGGCCGCTCTTGATGCAGAGCGACACTCTCCCCGCAGGCGTTGCAGTAGCCGGGTGCAACTTTGTAGCCCATAGGCAACCTCCCGTTGTCGTTGAAGGCAGTTTACCGCGACCGAATCTCAGGCGAGATCGCGGCGGCAATGGACGGGAAAGCGAAAGGGGAAGTCAGGCCAGATACGAGTCTATGGGATTTCCCTGAGAGTCGCTAGGACTCGCGTGTGCTTCTCCCAGCAACGCTTCGTCTCGAGGAAGAATATCCTCCTGAATGATCGGGCTCGACGGGCCGGCTGCCGAGCTTTGGGCGGATGATCTGCTTCGAGCCGACCTCGGCGCGCTTGCCAAATTGGCTATGTATAGGAACGTCCGGGGTAGCTCCAGTCGTGACGTTCAACGCCGAGTTCCTCTACACCTCAGTGCGGGCCACGTACCGGCCAGAACAAGCGATCTGATGTCTTCCCAGTAGTGAAGAAAGAGCCTAAGCTGAGAGAGCAGGTGTTGGCTTGGTCAGCGGTCCCAAAGCTCACATTGGTGGTTTCGAGAGCCCAGTAAG
Source organism: Thermoanaerobaculia bacterium (assembly GCA_945787635.1). Classification (GTDB taxonomy): domain Bacteria; phylum Acidobacteriota; class Thermoanaerobaculia; order Multivoradales; family JAHEKO01; genus CALZIK01. Next base: position 3,328 of record CALZIK010000152.1, read on the forward strand.
AAGTCAAAGTGTTGACCCAGTCGAAGAACGAGCCGCTACCGCCGCCAAAGCAGGCGCTCCCGGTAACGTCCGTCAGAAGCGGTGCACTGCAGCCTTCAGTAACCGCGACGAGTATTGTCTGGTCCCACTCAGCGGCGGTCGGCAGTCGCCAGTCACCGGGCTGGGAGTGATCGTCAAGACCGCATTGGCCGCTCGCCAACTGCGCCACGTAGGCTTGTGCCTCATACCAGTTGCGTTTGGAGGATTCGATGTCGCAGATGAAGCGGGGTGGCGGGCACAGACAGTTCGCTCTCTGAGTCCAGAGGAGTCCAGTAGCCGTGTCCAAGACCGTGCCATTGCCGCAGGGCTGGTAGCGATCCGCCTTGTTCGCGGCGTCCGGTGCCGGCCAGCAGGGTGGGTCTGCCTTCGTCTCCACAAGAGCATCGTCGACAATGATGGCGTCGTCGGCCAAGCCGCGTTGAGCCATCCCGAAAGCGACGGCCATCACAACCAGAATGTGTAGCACCGAGAATCGCGTCGTCACCTTGTGCCCATTCTTGACTCGCCAACCGAACTGCGGATACGCGTCTTTCACAGGTCTTTCCCCTGTACTTGCCCTTCGGCAGCCCGGCGGTCTGGAGGATTCACTGACCCGTGGCGTTGCGGAGCCAGGCTTTCGCCTGACCTTGCCTTTGTCGATGGCTAGATCAGGTTACGGAAGGCCGGAAAGGGCAGCAACACCCGAAGGGGTGGGAGCGCCCGCCGGCGTTGGCGCCGGCGCGGGCCTCTCGCTTCCGATCATCGGCAAGCTACTCGGCCACACCCAGGCGGCCACAACGCAACGCTACGCCCACCTAGCAGCCGATCCGGTGCGGGAGGCGGCCGACCGGATCTCAGGCGAGATCGCAGCGGCGATGAACGGTAAGCGAAGGGGACGGTCGCGCCGATCAGGCGGTAGCCCCCGGCCCAAGGGGGCCTGCGTTGTAGAATCTCTCCATAACGGTTCGTCCGACCGATCCACCCGTGACAAGGAGGAGGAGTATGAGGAAATCACGCTTTGCACTGGCTGCTTTGCTGGCCATCCTGGCCCCGGCAGCTCCGGCTCTAGGCCAGACGATGTTCACCGCGACCCTCAACGGCACGCAGGAGGTGCCCCCGGTTGGGACCATGGCGTCAGGAAGCGCCACGCTCACACTGAACGCCGCCCAGGACGCGCTAACCTACACCGTGACGCTGGTGGGTCTGGACCTCGACGGGAACCAGACACCGGCCGATCCGAATGACGATGTCATCGCAATGCACCTTCATCGCGGTGCACCGGGGATGAACGGGCCGGTCGTCTTCGGCCAGATCAGTCCAGGACAAGACCCCGACGATATTATGATCAACCCGGTAGCGGGCACCGTAAGCGGCATCTGGGAGACGACCGACGCTGGGGCAGCGTCGCCCTTGGGGACCGAGCTCCCGTTCCTTCTTGCCGGCAATCTCTACTTCAACATCCATACGCCGGCGAACCCAGGCGGGGAGATCCGGGGGCAGGTCGTACAGGCGCCGGTCGTGCCCGTCATGGGGCCGCTCGGCTACATCGTCCTGCTTGTCTTGCTATCGTCGGGCGGCGCGCTCTGGCTCAAACGGCGCTACGGTCTGTCGCCGACCGGCGCCTAGCGCTCAGGCGGCCGGCTTTGGGGCTCACGTGCCTCAGCTGCCTCTGAAACCGGCAGCGGCAGGGGGCTTCCTCTTGAATTCTTAAGGCAAATGATGGTGTTCGGGTCCACTCCAGGCGCCTCGCCAACGCCACACCAAGGCCGGAACAACGCAGCGCTATGCGCACCTTGCAGCCGACCCGGTGCACCAGGCAGCCGAGCGAATCTCCGGCGAGATGCGGGCTGCGAAGCAGCGAAGCCGATGCCGACTAGGAGCTCTTGTGCGCGAGGCGCAGGAAGCCGTGGCAGCCATCGCAGAAGCGAAAACCGCGAGCGTCAATGACGGAGCGAGTATAGCTTCTCTCCCCGTGCCGGTTGTAGTCACCTTTGGTCATTGGACAGTAGGCGCCGTCGGGTGCCGACACGTAGCCATAGTGATGCGTGAGGCCGAAGTTGTGGCCGAGTTCGTGGAGCGCGACCTTGAGCAATCGCGTGATCGATCGGGTCGCATCCGGACTGGCGATGCGGCGTGTCGAGACGACGGCAACGTGGTTGCGGTTGTCCTTACAGCCGAACATGTATTGGAAGGAATCACTCGTCGAGGAGTCCAGCAGGTCGGCGTCCGTTATGCCGAGAATGTGGCCGCCCACATGATGGTCTAGGGCCTGGGTCAGAAGGTCCGCTTCAATCCGGTCGACCCCCGGAGGCTCGAGATCGACCATCTTTATCGACTGCAGGAGACTGGCGAACGCTTCGCGAATGTGTGCGCCCATGGCTGCAAGCTCGGGCCGGCTGATTGGTCGGCCGATCCGCACGAGCTTGAGCCGCGACAGTAGTGTCTGTTCCATCACCTCCTCCACCATAACTAATCGGGCTGTGTTGGTCAGCGCAACGCTTCACAGAGTCACCACTGCCGAAAGCCGGCGCAGCTCGAAGCCAGCCGCAGAGGCAAGCCGGCCTATCGCTTCCGATCATCGGCAAGCTACACGGCCACACCCGGGTCGCGACAACGCAGCGCTATGCCCACCTGGCAGCCGATCCTGCGAGACAGGCAGCCGATCGGATCTCGGGCGAGGTTGCGACCGCGATGAGCGGACAGGCGAAGGGAGAGGTCGCGCCGATCAGACGGTCGACCTAGCCCCTGCGCCTCGATTCTACGGGGGAGAGGCGGAGACGCTGCCTGTGCGCTTGCAGGGCACTCGATGTAGGCTCTTCCAATGCTAGGCAAGAGTCTGATTGTTGCTTCGCTGCTTGTCGTCCTGGGAAGCCCAGTTATTGCAACTCCTCAGCAGAAGCCCGAGAACAGCACCTGGAATGCGAACGGCAAGACCTGGAGGTGCAACAGAGGTTTCTCAAGAATGGGAGACCGGGAAGCAGCTCGGTGCGTGGCGGTGGTGGTACCAGAAAATGCCAGCCTGACTCGGGACGGCCACGCCTGGAAGTGCGATAGAGACTGTGTTTTTCTGAGGAATCGTGGTGCGCCCTAGAGGATTCGAACCTCTGACCTACAGCTCCGGAGGCTGTCTTGGCATCGCTCTAAACTTCTTTATAACAGCGACTTAGACTAGGCCATACAATCTTGGTCACCAATTTGGTCACCTTCAATCGGCCAGAATCCTGGCCCTCGAGCTGGCAAGACTCCCCATCATCGGCAAGCTACTAGGAACACAACCAGGCGGCGGTCGCCGCGCGGAGGCGCGCCTGACAGGACCTGGGAGCCGTGGTTCTCGAGGCCTCCCTCTTGACAGGGACTCTCAAATCTGTCGAAGTCAGCAGGCTCGCCAGAAACAAGCAAACCTGGCCAAAGCCAGGGGCGCAAAGCTACGGGTCCTCGCCTCCTTCCTGACTGCTCTCAGAGTTAAGTCGGAAGCAAGATCGCCGAGCTACTGAGAGGCGGGTCAGTCGGTAGATCAAGCCCCGTAGGGGGAGAGGCGAGTGCCCGGAGCTTCCTGAAACTCAAAGGGGGTTCCAATGGCACACAAACGAGTTTTCGACATTTTGGTCTTGGCCGGGCTGGTCCTTGCCCTCGGCGTGCGTCCTGGCAGTGCGAGCAGCGCCCTGGCTGCCGAGCGGCCGGTGGCGGTGTCGCCGGGTTCCGCTTCGACGGTCGCCCTGATCGGGGACGGCTGTCCCACCTTCAGCTGGGGCGCGGCGGATGGCGCGAAGAGCTACGAGCTGGTGGTGTACCGGCTCGCGGAAGAGGGCGAGGAGGCGCAGCCGGTGTTGAGCGAGACTCTCGCGGGCTCGGCCTCTTCGTGGACGCCGTCGCTCGACCGCTGTCTGGAGCGGGGCGGTCGCTACGCCTGGAGCGTGCGGGCAGTGGGCGGTAAGGAAGCTTCGGAGTGGTCGGCACCGAGTCTGTTCGAGGTGGCGTCGGGACCGAGTGAGGCGGAGTTCGGGGAGGCGCTTGAGATCGTGCGGCAATTCCTCGCCATGGAGCGCGGGGGGGAAGCAGAGGGAGCCGCCGAAGAAGATCTGGAGGTGAAGTCTGAGGGGAAGGCGCCCACACCGACTCTCGGTTCAGCAGTCGTTGGTACGACGCAATTGAGCGTGGATGGCGGGGTGGTAGCTACCTCGTTCACAGGCGACGGGTCCACGTTAACGGCCCTCGATCCGGCGAATCTCGCGGCTGCGGTACAGCTAGCGCAGGGAGGGACGGGTGCGACGGATGCAGCTGGGGCAAGGACGAACCTCGGGGTTGTGGCGGGACAGCACACAACCGACACTACCTGCGATGGCGCCGCCTGCGACGGTACGAACCTTATTAATGTGACAGCACGGGATCTTGTTTGTTTGTCCGAAGGTTGTGTATCAACGGTTGAAA
>CALZIK010000153.1 GCA_945787635.1 Thermoanaerobaculia bacterium
AGGAGCGTCGGGTCGGGCGGCTCGCGGCCGCGAGCCAGCCGCTCGGGATCGGCCCCGGCTCGCCTGGTCGCCGTGCCGGCTTCGACTCGAGCCAGAAACTCCAGGATCGGCTCCGCCAGCATCTCTCCCGATCGGAACACCATGAAGTGGCTGGCGTCGAACAGAACGAGCTCGCTCTGCGGAACGATACGGTGGTGCTCGAACGCCGCAGCGGCCGGCACCAGGGGATCGTTGCGGCCGTGGACGATCAAGACCGGCACCTCGAGCTGCTCGAGGATCGCTCGCAAGGGTCGTTGGTCGGAATCGAAGAAGTTGCGAGCGTACGGCACGCCGAGCATGACGTCGTCGAGAACGCCGAAATGTGGCACCGCCTCCTGCAGGAGCCAAAGCGCGGCGAGCTGCGCGCCGTGCACCGCGTGATTCAGATGGTAGTTGCCGAGAAGCTCCGCCTCCTGCACGCCGATCGCCGACAGCAGGGTTACCGAGCCGACGCGATCGGGCGCCTGGCCGGCGAGCTCGAGCGCCACCCCACCGCCCATGCTGAAACCCAGAACGTGGACCCTGGCGAGGTTCAATTGGTCGAGAAGGCCCAAGGCCGCCCGGGCGTGAGCCGCGATCGAATAGTCGGAGACCGTCTTCGTCGAGTCGCCGAAGCCGGGGAGATCCGGCGCCAGAGCGCACATCCGGCCGCCGAGCGCGGGACCAAGGGCGTCAAAGTCGCGCGACGAGCCGGGGCTGCCGTGAAAGAGCAGCACCACGGGTGTGTCACCTTCGGCGGCATCAGAGCCACCGGAGGCGGGCGGGCAGAAACGCCGAAAGGCGATGACCACCTCTTGACCGTTCTCGAGGCCGGCGATCGAAATGCTCTCGCCGCCGGCCTCTGAACCGGCGGACCCAGCCGGTTTCGCGGCGCGCCAAAGATGAGACGCCGCCAGCGCAACAACATAGACGGCCAGAACGCCCAGGATCGTCCGCCGCTTGAGCGCCATCGGCGCGAGGCCCACCTTTCTCAGCCGGCCGTTGCCCAGGGGGCGGCCGGAGTCGGGTGCGAAACCGCGGAGCCCGAGTCCGGCGCGAAGAGCCGGCGCGCCGGCAGCGGAAACTGGTCAATAACCGAGATCGGCATCACGAAGCGGCTCCCGGCACGGGAACGAAGAGCTCTCGAACCCTTCGTTCGAGACACGACGCCAGTCGCTTGCGGTCGCTCTCGCGAACCGCCTCGGCGCCGAAGGCCACCCGCGCGGAAAACCCGGGCAGGCTCAGCAGCCGCAAAAAGTGGTCGGTAAACGTCATCTCGCCCCACCAGCACACCGCCAGGTGCGCCGAAGGTTGACCGGAGGGCGTACTGTAGCTCAATGCCGCGGACGAAACCGACAACCGCGCCCGGGCCGCGGGCTCGAGCAGAGACGGTTTGAACGCGCCCACCGACGCACCGCCGGTGCTGGTGCCCTCCGGGAAAATGACGACGCCCTCACCCGCGCCGAGAGCCTCTTCGATGCGGGCCACGACTCTCGGAAGATCGCGGTGCAGGTCCCGGTCGACGAAGATCGTGTCCATTCCCGCGACGACGGAACCCAGCACCGGCCAGCCTCGGACTTCACTCTTGGATACAAAGATCGCGTCCAGACGGCTCGCCAAGACGACAATGTCCAGGTAGCTCAAATGGTTCGAGACCAGCAAAAACGGAGCATCCGGAACGGCTCCAACCACCTCGACTTGTGCGTTCATAATCCGCAGGGCAGTTCGAGCCCAGGCCCCGAAGTTGACGTTTCGCCACCGCCCCCGCGCCGACGGACGAACGATCAGCACCAGCCGGCCGAGGCGCCACATCCCGTAGAAGAGGATCGTGACCTTGGCGATCAGAAGCGCTCGCAGCCAGCTCCGGAGACGCGCCACGCCCGGTCAACCAAAGAACATTCGATGCACGGTTGGGCTCAATCCATCGATGTCCATCAGCACGAGGTAGTCGATGGTCTTGAACTCGCGGTCGATCGCCGGGGGGCCGCACACTTTGGAACCGAACCGCAGATAGGTCCTGAACAGGATCGGCAGCTCGATGTCCTCCGCTTGGACCGACGACGGTGCTCCGCCCAGACGGTGCTCGGCGCGCGTGGCGACCTCGAGCTCGGGATGCATGTGCCCGTGCCGGCTCAAACAATCGTACGCGCACCAGCCCACGTCCGCATCCTGCGACGTAAGCGAGCAGCAGCCAAACAGATAGCGCGCCTGATTGTGGGCGACATAGAGAGCCAGGCCCTTCCAGAGCAGAAACAGCACCCGCTTGCTTCGGTGCGACTTCGCGACGCAGGCTCGGCCGACCTCGATCGAGCGTTCGAGGACGCGCTGGGGAAGCCCGGCCAGGTCGAACAGACTGTCGGTATAGAACCCCCTGTAGCGCTTCGCCATTTCAGCGGTCTGCATCCGATAGGTGCCGACGACCCCGCCCGTTCGCAGGTCGCGCACGATCAGGTGATGGCACCATGGATCGAAGCCGTCAAAATCGCGACCGGTCTCGAATGAAGAGTCGAGGCCCTCGCCCAGCTCTTCGTTGAACACCGTGAATCGCAGCCGCAGCGCCTCGTCCAAGTCGTCGTCGTTGCGGGCGAACGACACCTCGTAGCCGCCGTCGCGGAGCGTCCGTTTCGGCAGCTGCCGGGAGGCCACCGGATAGGTGGTTTCGAGGGTTGCGATCTCGCTGGACATCGTTGGGCGCTCCCTACCGCTCTGCGATGCGATTGTACGACTCGGGATCGGCCGCGAGATAGAGAAAGTTCTCCCGCCGGCTGACCTCGCCGGTGATCTCCAGGGGTTCGGCGACCACCGAGAGCACTCTCCGGTTGACCGGCAGGCCTTGCGCATCGACGAGGAGGAGGTGATCTTGCCGGCCGGCAGCGTCAGTCACAACGAACAGCGGTGGGATCCCGCCGCGGATGCAGTTGATCGCGCAGGCCTTGTGGGGCTTCGCGCGACCCGGTTTCATCACGCCCAGATAGCACTTGCTGTCGACGATCTCGCCGCGCAGCGTGTGCACTCCGAGGGAGACCTCGGCCGGACCCTCGCTCGCGTCGCCCGCCATCGCCTGCGCGCTGCCCGGCGCAAGCTCGAGCGCGGTGAGATCGCCACGGTAGATGAGGCTCCCTTCGACCGTCGCGGGCCGGCCGGTGACGGCCTCGATCTCAGAATCTGCTCCGAACTTGCCCCGCGCGACCAGAAGAATCCGCGAGAGACCTTCTCGGCTCTGGTCGCCTCCCGGCTCCGCACCAGGCGGAAACAGGTCGAGGACGGGATACGGGTCCGCACGCACGACCCCTGTCAGGGTCCTCGTCTGGCCGAACTCGAAGGTCGCCTCCGCAAAGGGCGACTGGGAGGCGGTCAACAGCGCGGCGAGCCCGGCCGAGCCCACGAGGACGCCGACCGCCGCCCGACCGGTGAAGCGGGCGAGTTCCGGCGGGGACTCCTTCCGATAGCCGACGTAGAAACCGCCCCTGGAAGCGTCTGCTGGCGGCGCTGGACGCGCGCCGTCCTCGATTGCCGCAGGCTCGACCCGGGTCCCGGCCGGATTGGGTCTCGGATCGATCCACACGCGCCCGCCGGCCAGCTTGACATTGAAGGTCGGAACCCTCTCGGTGAACGGCGGCGGCGACTGCCCCGACTCGGGTCGATACTCGTAGCCGTGCCACGGGCAGACGACGCAGCCGTTGACGATCCGCCCCTCGCCGAGCGGTCCGTTCTGGTGCTGGCAGGCGTTCGAGAGCGCCGAGATTTTGCCGTCGTAGCGAAAGATCGCGACCCTGTCGCCGGCGATCGTCACCGTGCGCGCGCGGCCGTCCAAAATCTCGTCAACCGCGCAGGCGTCGACCCAGCCCTCCGGGGCCGGTGGCGAAGCACCCGTGTCCGCGGGGCCCGTGCGTTCGACGTCGCCAAGTCGCTCGCGCCAGCCTGCGGCCAGCTGAATCGCGAGCACCCACCCGAGGCCCACGGCCATGGCGCCGGCCAGAAGTGGACTGTTTTCGGACTGCAACACACCCAGCGCGACGTGCCCGACTATTAGAGCGTAGGCGACGTAGACCAGCATGTGCATCCGTTTCCAGACAGGCGCGGTCAGATTCGCCAGCCAGAAATCGTGGCTGGTGGCCGCCATCAGGAACAGGATCGCGAGCGCCGCGACGCCGAGCGGTTGAAACGGAAATTCCGCCAGACCCACCGTCCATCCCTGCTCGGGCGACAGCACGCTGGTCAAAGGGTCTCGATCCCCGAGAGCGTGAAACTGAAACAGCGAGAAGGCTCCGTGGCCGAGCGCCAGTACGAACATCGTCACACCGAGGTGGCGCCGGTTGTAGAGCCAGGGCAGAAAGCGCCGATCGAGACGGCAAAGCGGTCCGATCGAGAGGATCACGTGCAGCAGCAGAAGAGCGCACGTCCCGAGTGCGCGGATCACCAGCGTCTCGGCGGTCGCGTCTGGGTGGAGCACGAAGCCGAGGCCGAGAAAGACCAGCAGGTAGAGAGCCACGCCGCCGAGGAGCACCCGGTCGTAGATCTTCTTCTGCCGGTTCCACCCGACGCTCTTGTAGGCGTGCGTCACCCGCACTCCTCGAGACCCGGCGGATCCTCAACGGTGACAAGTCCCCGGCGGGCTCTCAGAGCCAGAACCAAAAGGACCGGAAGCAGCAAGGCCAAGAGCACAAAGATCGCGCGATGCGCCCGGCGCAGCGGGCGGATCATGGCTTGCCCTGCGCCGCTGCCCGTCGATGCGGGCTCCGCTCGACCGGAACTACGCGCCGCGCCCAGCGAAACGCCAACAGGGGCCAGAACGCCATCGCGGCGGGAAAGATCAGAATCCTGAAACCCCAACCCGCTGCGGCCGCAGCAGCGTCGACGCGGCCAGCGCCACGCGCCACGAACATCGTCCCGAAAACGATTCCGGCAACGACATACACACCCAAAAAGGCAAGAGCCATCGCCCAATGATACCTGCTGCCTCCTTGCCGCGCCGCGGGGGGCATGACAGAATCACCGCGGTTTTCGGGGCCGGCGACGGCGCCGACCCTGCAGACAAACCCCATCATTCCCGCGACTCGTTTCGCCACAAGCTTTCGGAGGAAACACCATGGCTGAGCCTTCAGCTGATACCCAGCGCACCCTAGTTCAGTACGAGATCAAGGACGGCGTTGCCTACCTGACCCTGACCGATCCGCCCGCCAACACCTACACCCACGAGATGATGCTCCAGCTCGATCAGGCCGTGCTTTCGGCCCGATTCGACAAGGACGTGCACGTGATCGTACTGACCGGCCTGGGTGAGAAGTTCTTCTGTGCCGGCGCCAACATCAACATGCTCAAGAAGTCGGACCCGTACTTCAAGTACAACTTCTGCCTGCATGCCAACGAGACCCTGAACCGCCTCGAGCACACGCCGAAGCTCGTGATCGCGGCGCTCAACGGCCACACCGTCGGCGGCGGGCTCGAGATCGCCATGGCCGCGGACATCATGCTGGCCAAGAAAGACGCCGGCAAGGTCGGTCTGCCCGAGGTCACGCTCGGCGTTCTGCCCGGCACCGGAGGCACCCAGCGCCTTTCGCGCATGATCGGCAAGACCCGCTCGATCGAGCTCATGGTCGAGGGTGGTCTCATCTCCTTCGAGCAGGCCAAGGAGCTCGGCATCGTCAACAAGGTCCTCGAAGGCGACGACTTCATGGGCCAGGTCCACGACTACGCCAAGCAGTTCTGCCCGCCCAACAAGGCCTCGAAGGCGGTCGGGCGCATCAAGCGTTCGGTGCAGTCGGGTTGGGAGGTCCCGTTCGAGAGCGGCCTCGCGATCGAGCGCGAACTCCAGCAGCAGCTCTTTCAGAGCGACGACGCCAAGGAGGGCCTGGCCGCGTACATCGAGAAGCGCAAGCCCGAGTTCCAGGGCGTATAGATGTCCGAAAAACGGGCCGCAGCCGCGCCCCACGCGCCAAAGCTACCGCCGGCGAAGCTCTTCATCGGCGGTCAGTGGGCCGAGCCCGAGGGCGGCAAGACCTTCGCCACCGAGAATCCGGCGACCGAGGCGACGATCTGCGAGGTCGCCTCGGGATCGCCCGCGGACGTCGATCGCGCGGTCGAGGCGGCGCAAGCCGCTTTGGACGGCGGCTGGGGCGAGACCTCGGCCCGCGATCGCGGGCGGATCCTGTGGAACGTCGCCGACGCGCTCGAGGCGCGCATCGACGAGTTCGCGCTGGTCGAGACGCTCGACAACGGCAAGCCGATCTTCGAGTCCCGCTATGTCGACGTGCCCGCTGGAATCGCCGCGCTACGCTACTACGCCGGCTGGGCCGACAAGATCCACGGTGATACGTTTCCGGTCGAAGGACCCTTCGTATTCGCCTACACCCTGCGCGAGCCGATGGGTGTGGTGGGCGCGATCACGCCCTGGAACTTCCCGATCATCCAGGCACTGTGGAAGATCGCCGCGGCTCTGGCGTGCGGCAACACCGTGGTCCACAAGCCGGCGTCGTACACGCCGCTGACCGCACTCAAGTTTGCCGAGCTGGCGTGCGAGGCGGGCCTGCCTGCGGGCGCTCTCAACGTGCTTCCGGGCGGCGGCTCGGCGGTAGGCGGCGCGATGGTCGGCCATCCCGACATCGCCAAGATCTCGTTCACCGGCTCGACCGAGGTCGGCCAGACCATCATGAAACAGGCCGCCGACACGGTGAAGCGGGTGACCCTCGAGCTCGGCGGCAAGTCGCCCAACATCGTCTTCGCCGACGGCGACATCGAGGCCGCGGTCAAGGGCGCCTACAACGGCATCTTCTACGGCAAGGGCGAGGTCTGCGCCGCCGGCTCGCGGCTCTTCGTCGAGCGCAGCGTTCACGACCAGCTCCTCGAGAAGCTCATCGATCGCACCGAGCGCCTCCAGCCCGGCGATCCGCTTCATCCCAAGACTCGCATGGGCGCACTGGTGTCCTCGAGTCAGCGAGACACGGTGATGGGCTACGTGGATATCGGCAAGAACGAGGGCGCCGAGGTCGCGACCGGCGGCACGACTGCCGATGTCGACGGCAAGGGCTATTTCATGCGGCCGACGATCCTCACCGGCGTCGACAACTCGATGCGGGTCGCACAGGAGGAGATCTTCGGCCCGGTCCTGGTGGCCATTCCGTTCGACGAGCCCGAGGAGGCGGTCCAACTCGCCAACGCCTCGATCTACGGACTCGCCGCCGGCGTCTGGACCCGCGACGTGGGCAAGGCCCACAAGGTCGCGGCCCAGCTCCAGGCGGGAACCGTCTGGATCAACCAGTACAACTGGTACGACTCCGGCGCGCCCTTCGGAGGCTACAAGCAGAGCGGCTTCGGTCGCGAGCTCGGGCGGGCGGCGATCGAGCACTACACCGAGACGAAGACCGTCTTCGTCGGCACGTGAGCCCCCCATGACCCGCACGCTCCGGAGACGCGAACCTCTGTTTCTGGTCGCGCCCGTCCGGACGCCGATCGGCAAGTTCGGCGGTTCCTTGGCCGAGCTCACCGCGGTTGACCTCGGCGCTGCGGCGGCCAAGGCCTGCCTTGAGCGCGCCGGGCTCTCGCCCGAAGCCGTCGACCAGACGATCTTCGGCCACGCCCGCCAGGCCGGATGCGGGCCCAACCCCGGGCGGCAGATCTCGCACCGGGCCGCGGTACCGGTCGAGCGGCCGGCGTTCACGATCAACCAGGCTTGCGGCTCGGGCATGCAGGCGGTCTTCGATGGTGCGCGCGCGATTCTGCTCGGCGAGGCCGAACTGGTTCTCGCTGGCGGCACCGAGAGCATGTCGAACACCCCGTACTTCCTCCCCCGGGCCCGCTGGGGCTATCGCCTCGGCCACGCCGAGCTCACCGACGGCATGTACAAAGACGGTTTCAACGACCCGCTGTCGGGACTGGTCATGGGTGAGACCGCCGAGGAGCTCGCCTGCGAGGCTGGCAGCGTGGATCGGCAAGCCGCGGACGCCTGGGCCGTGCAAAGTCAGAATCGATGTCAGTCGGCCCGCGAGGCGGGTCGCTTCGACGGCGAGATCGAACCGGTCGAGGTGGCCAGCCGCAAGGGAACCGTGACCGTGGCCAAGGACGAGCACCCTCGTGACGGCGTCACCACAGCGGCGCTCGCCAAGCTCAGGCCGGTGTTTCGTGACAACGGCACGGTAACGGCGGGCAACGCCTCGGGCATCACCGACGGCGCCGCCGCGATGCTGGTCGCCTCGGCTTCGGCGGTCGAGAGGCACGGGCTCACGCCGGCGGCGCGCCTGCTCGACTGGGAGGTCGTCGGCGTGGATCCCCGGATCATGGGTATCGGTCCGGTACCGGCGGTTCAGGCAATCCTCGAACGGCATCGGATCGAGTACGACCAAGTCGATCAGATCGAGATCAACGAGGCGTTCGCGAGTCAGGTGCTCGCCTGTCTCGAAGAGCTGCCGTTCGACCGCGACCGGGTCAACCCGGACGGCGGGGCTATCGCCCTCGGCCACCCGATCGGTTGCACCGGCGCCAGAATCCTGGCTACCCTGATCCACGGCCTCGAGCATCGCGGCGGCCGTCGCGGCCTCGCGACCCTTTGCGTCTCCGGCGGCATGGGCCTCGCGGCGTTGATCGAGCGAACCGACGGTAGCCCAGCGTGAACCAGGTCGTCGTCTGCATTCGACGGCGCCACAAGGCCGCCGACTATCTCGACGCCTTGCAATCGGTAGGCGTCGACCCCGAGCGGCTGGTCGTGGTGAGCCCCGAGGACGGGAAGGCGGACGAGGCCGAGCTCGAGCGCCTCGGAGCGGAGGCCGGCGGCGTGGTGCTCGCTGGAGGTCCCGACATCGAGCCCGAGCGGTACGGCGAGGCTCCGCGGCCGGACGCCAACTTGAGCCTGGTTCCCGAACTCGATCGCATGGAGTGGGCCCTGCTCAAGGGGATTCGTAGATCGAGGACGCCCACCTGGGCGATCTGCCGGGGGATGCAGGCCGTCAACGTCTTTCTCGGCGGCACGCTCTGGCAGGATCTCCCGAGCCAGCTCCCCCAAACCGGCGATCACGATTTCGAGGTGCCCGAAGATCATCTGGCCCACCGGGTCGAGGTTTCCGATCGCTCGACCGCCTTGGGCGAGCTTCTCGCGCGCGACACCGCCGAGGTCAACTCCCGGCACCATCAGGCGGTCAAGGACCTCGCTTCCGAGCTCCTAGCCGTGGCTTACGCGCCGGACGGTGTTCTCGAAGTAGCGGAGCACCGTGACCCGGCCTGGTGGCTGCGAGGCGTTCAGTGGCATCCGGAGAACCTCCTTGCGCTGCCTCTCCAGCGCGAGCTCTGGCTCGAGTTCGCCGAGGCGACCGTTCCCGACGAAGGCCGATCGTGAGCTCCGCCGTCGGGGTGGCCGTCGAAGAGCGGCTGGCAGCGGTGACCTTGAATCGCCCGCCGCTCAACATTCTCGACCTCCCGACGCTGGGCGAGCTCGAGAACGCGCTCGACGAGTTGGCCCTGGACTCGAGCCTCCAACTGCTGACCCTTCGGGGCGCGGGAGGGAAAGCCTTCTGCGCCGGCGTCGCGGTCGAGGATCACACCCGCGACCGGATCGCCGAGAGCCTTCGCCTCTTCCACGAAGTGCTACGCAAGCTCGCGGCGCTGCCCGCGATCTCGATCGCGGTGGTCGAGGGTCATTGCCTGGGCGGCGGCATGGAGCTCGCGGCGGCCTGCGACTTCGTCCTCTCGGCTCCCGGCAGCCGCTTCGGCCAGCCCGAGATCGGGCTCGGTTGCTTCCCGCCCGCCGCGGTAGCCCTCTATCCGGAGCGCCTAGGCTACTCGAAAACCCTGGAGCTTCTGGTCACGGGCGAGACCCTCGGCGCCCGTGAGGCCCATGCCGCTGGCTTCGTGACCTGGATCGCCGACTTCGATCTCGACGCCGTTCTCGAAAGGCACACGGCGAAGATCATGGAAAAGAGCGCGGCCGTGACCCGGGCGCTCAAGCGCACGATGTACGAAGGCCGAAGGCGGCTCTTTGAAGACGAGCTCGCGCGCACCGAAATCACCTACCTGGATGAACTACTGAACACAGAAGACCTGGACGAGGGCCTGGCCGCTTTCTTCGAGAAGCGCCGGCCCGAATGGAAGCATCGATAGACCCGCTGACCCCAGCGAGAAGGAGACGAAATGGCAGACGCAGTACTTCGCGAAGACGTGGGCCGCACCGCGGTTCTGACGATCAACCGGCCGGACAAGTTGAACGCCCTCAACGAGCAGGTGCGCGTCGACATGATGGAGCATCTCGGCGCGATCGAGACCGACGACTCGATCGGGGTCGTGGTGATCACCGGCGCGGGCGAGAAGTCCTTCATCGCCGGAGCCGACATCGGCGAGTTCGAGGGGCGTTCCCCGTTCGACCAGCGCGACGCCATGGCGAGCCCGCGGGTTTTCGACGTCATGTCGAACTTTCCGAAACCGGTGATCGCCATGATCAACGGTTTCTGCCTGGGTGGCGGCTGCGAGCTCGCTTCCTCGTGCGACATCCGGGTGGCCTCCGAGAAGGCCCGCTTCGGCCAGCCCGAGATCAACCTGGGTCTCATCCCGGGCGGCGGCGGTACCCAGCGCCTCCCTCGCTTGATCGGCCTGGGCCAGACGATGCGACTGGTGCTTTCGGGCGACATGATCGGCGCCGACGAGGCCGCCCGCATCGGTCTGGTCGAGATGACCTTCCCGCCCGAGGAGCTCCGCGAGAAGACCCTCGAGCTCGCCGATCGCATCGGCTCGAAGAGCCCGCTCACCTTGAAGGTCGCCAAACAGGCCGTGCGCGCCGCGTGGACGACTTCGGTCGACGACGGCGTCAACTACGAGCGCGACCTCTTCTGCCTGTGCTTCTCTTCCGAGGACAAGGAAGAAGGCGTCGCGGCTTTCCTCGGCAAGCGCAAGGCGCAGTGGAAGGGGAGGTAGGCGGGTCCTCGGGGCACTCGCCTCACGGGTGTCCCCTCCCGACTGGTTCTGCCGGGGAACGCCCCCGCTCTGCTCACCTCCCCCTGTAGCGGTCGACGCCCCCTGTCGACCGTCTGGTCGTCTTTGCCTTCGAGCAGCATGAGGGGAAACCTAGAGGACAGCCGCGCCCGCCTCTGCGAGCCGCCGGCCGACCAGCAAAACAAGGTTGAGATAGCTCAAGAGTCCGAGTCTACGGCAGCTCGTAGCGCTTGCGCTTCTCCCATAACGCCTTGCGACTGATGCCCAGGATCTCGGCGGCTTTCCCCTGGTGTCCGCGAGTGAAGGCCAGCGCGCGCAGAATCTCTTCGCGCTCCATCTCGGCGAGGCTGCGCGGCACCTCGACCGAGCCCGAGGGCGGCCGCGGGTCGAGCTCCCTCGGGCCAGTCTCGGCGCCGGCAAGGACCACCTCACGCTCGAGCACGTTGCGAAGCTCTCGCAAATTGCCCGGCCACGAATACCTGGGCATCCAGCGCCGCGCCCTCTCACTCAGGGTCAGCTCCGCACGGCCGAAACGTTCGGCCAAATCCGAAAGGAAAAAGTCGACCAGGGGCATGAGGTCCTCCGCACGACGGCGTATGGCGGGAACCACCAGGGTCACGACCTCGAGCCGGTAGAAAAGGTCCTCCCGAAAGCTACCCTGACGCACCCGCTCCGGAAGCTCCTCGGTCCCGATCGCGAAGAACCGCACGTCGGCTTCGCGCTCACCCCCGCCGAGCGGAACAAAACGACCTTCGCTGAGCAGGCGCAAGAGCTTCGCCTGCACCGAAAGTGGAATCTCTTCGACGTGATCGAGCAGCAGGGAGCCGCCGTGAGCCCTACCCACTCGACCTTCGGCGGCAGCGTCCGCTCCGGTGAAGGCCCCCGCTCGATGACCGAAGAACTCGCTCTCGAAGAGGCTGGCGGGAATCGCCGCGGCGTCGACCTCGATCAGAGCCTGCGCGGCCCGTGGGCTCGCCACGTGAAGCTCACGGACCAGGGTCGAGCGCCCGGATCCGGGCTCACCGAGGACCAGGACAGGCGCCTGACTGGCCGCGGCACGTGCCGCCTGTTCGTAGAAATCGCGAAGCGAGGGCGAGGATCTGGCGAGAAGGCCGAGGCCCCGCGGAAGGTTAGTCACCGTTCAACAACGCTTCGGTGATGTCGGTCGCGTCGCTCCATAGCCTCTCGAGCCCATAGACGCTTCGATTCTCCGCGCTGAACACGTGAATCACCATGTCGCCGTAGTCCACCAGGATCCAGTTTCCGTTGTTGTACCCCTCGACTCCCAGCGGTCGTATTCCCACGTCTTTCGTGGCGCTGACAACCCCGTCGGCGATCGCCTGCACCTGGCGCTGGTTGGTGCCACTGCAAATCAGAAAGAACTCGGTGAAGTCGCTGACCTCGCCGATGTGCAACACGCGCATGTCGACCGCCTTGCGATCGAGCGCGGACCGGACGACGCCACGGAGCTTCTCGGGGATTTCCAAACGGACGGCGACGTCTTGACTCATCTATAGAGGGCGTACTTCCGTATGTACTTTACCACCAGCTCGGGCACCGCCCCTTTGGGAATCTCGCCGCCGGTGCGAAAGAGGTGCCGCAGCTCGGTCGATGAGATCTGCACCGGATCGTTGCCGACGAAGGCTACCTTGCCCTGCGCGACCACGTCCCTCATCTCTTCGGGCAGGCCGCGTTCGACCGACTGGTAGTCCCAGCCCGGCCTGGTGAGCACCGCCAGGGAGGCTACTTTGACGATGTCGCGCCATCGGTGCCAGGTCGGCAACTGCTTGAAGGAATCGCCTCCCAGAATCAAGAAGATCTCGACCGAGGGATCGCGATGGCGCAGACGCTCGACGGTATCTACCGTGTAGGCCGGGACACCGGGCGTGAGCTCCCACGCCGAAACCTCGAAGTCCGGCTCGTCGAGAAGAGCAAGCTCCACCATCGCAAACCTTCGCTGCGATCTGGCGAACTGCCGGCCCGGCTTGTGCGGCGGTCGGGCCGTCGGCAGATAGAGGACCCGGTCCAGCCCAACTGCTTGCTGCGCCTTTCGCACCGGCACCAGGTGTCCCGAATGAATCGGATCGAAGGAGCCGCCGAAGATGCCGAGTTTCATGAGATCGGGTTGCGAAGTCGCGTCTCGAGGCTTGCAATGAGCTCGGCCGTGCCTTGGCGCGCGACCGAGCTGATTTCATAGTACGGCAATCCGCGCGCGCGCGCCGCCGCCGCGAGCTCCCGGCGCCGCTCATCCCGCGCGGCGTCGAGCTTGCTGCCGACGATCCAGCGGGGCCGTTCGAGAAGCTCCGCGGAATACTCGCCCAGTTCCTTCTCCAGCACCTCGAGATCGGAGGCTGCGCTGGCATCACCCGTCGACAAATCGACGAAATGCAGGAGCACGTGACAGCGCTCGATATGCCGGAGGAAGCGCAGGCCGAGCCCAGCGCCGGACGCAGCTCCCTCGATCAAGCCCGGCAGATCCGCGATCACGAAGGCCTTGCGGTCGTAGCCGCCATCGACGACGCCGAGATTCGGCACGAGAGTGGTAAAGGGATAATCGGCCACCTTCGGCC
This sequence comes from Thermoanaerobaculia bacterium, assembly GCA_945787635.1. Classification (GTDB taxonomy): domain Bacteria; phylum Acidobacteriota; class Thermoanaerobaculia; order Multivoradales; family JAHEKO01; genus CALZIK01. The sequence goes on from CALZIK010000153.1 coordinate 13,500, forward strand.
GAGCGGCCGACACCGAGCTGATGAACGTGGACTTCCCCGCGTTCGGCAGTCCGATCACGCCGACGTCGGCCAGGAGCTTCAGCTCGAGGTGGATGTTGCGCTCCTCGCCGTCGCGCCCGGGCTCGGAGCGGCGAGGCGCGCGATTGGTCGCCGTCGCGAAACTCGCGTTGCCGCGCCCGCCGCGC
>CALZIK010000154.1 GCA_945787635.1 Thermoanaerobaculia bacterium
ATTCCGTCGTCACCTCGACCTCGCGGCTCAGCGCGACCCATGGCCGAGGCACCATTCACAAGGTGCACTCTTCACGTCGCTGTGCCTGAAAGGCCGGCCGCGTGCGTCTTGCGAGCGAGGTCCGCCGAGCGAGAAGACGCGCCGGCGGCCCACTATCGGTTCGAGCTACCCGAGAGCCCCGGACGCCAGCTACCCCGCCTCGCCTTCGAGCTCGACCTTGAGCGAGAGAAACTTGAGCAGGTCCTTCAGCGCGAGAATGCCGACCAGGCGCTCGCCCGAGACCACCATAAGCCGCGACCGGCCGCTCTTGCTCATTCTGGCGAGCGCGTGCATGGCATCGGCGTCGGGCGGAATCGTGTTCTCCGGCGAGCACGGCTCGACGATCGAGCCGACGCTCTGTCGGTCCCACTCGGACTGCGGCAGTCGCTTGATCGTGCGGGTGGTGACGCAGCCGAGCAGCCGGTCGCCATCGACCACCGGAAACATCTTGAAGTGGTGCTTGTAGATGTAGTTGCGGACGAGATCACTGATCGGAATGGCGCGGGACACGGTGATCGGATCGGTGATCATGAACCGCTCGACCGGTTCGCCTTCTAGAGCGCGGCGAATGACGACCTGGCGATACGACATCTGCGCGGCGTTGCGCAGGAAAATGCCGATCATGAAGCTCCACAGGCCGCCGATGAAGTCGCCGCCGAACAGCGCCCGATAAAGACCCAGGGCGATCAGGATCACCCCGAAGGCGGATCCGATCGAAGACGTGATGCGAGTCGCCCAAGGCAGGTCCCGGCGCCACTGCCAGAGCAGCGAACGCAGCACGCGGCCGCCGTCGAGCGGAAACGCCGGGATCATGTTGAACACCACCAGGATGAGGTTGAGGCCGGCTAGAAAGCCCAGGACCGTGGCGGCGCCGGCCACGCTCCGAGCCAGGGCCGAGAGCCCGAAGCACAGCACGCCGACGGCGACGCTCGCAATCGGGCCCGCGATCGCGACCATGAACTCCGCCCGGGCGCTGGGCGGCTCGTCTTCCATCTCGGCGACGCCACCGAAAATGAAGAGCGTGATGCCGCGGATCGGGACCGCGAACCTTCGTGCAACGAGAGCGTGGGCGAGTTCGTGGATGATGATCGAGGCGAACAGGCCGAGGGTCGCGGCAATGCCGAGAGACCAATAGGTTCCTACTCCTTTTCCGGGCAGAGACGCCGGAAACAGGTTGTCCGCGAGGGACCAGGAAATCAGAAGCGCGACGACGAACCAGCTTAGATCGACGTAGATCGGGATCCCGAAGGCCCGAAACACCTGGAAGCGTCGGCTGAACACAGGGTATGAAAAACCGGCGTCGCGCCCGGTCAGGCTTCGTCGGGCATGATCACCCAGAGGATGATGTAGGCGAGAATCCCCGGAAAGCCGGCGGAGAAGATCGACACGACGACATAGAGAACCCGGACCAGCGTCACGTCCCAGCCCAGCCAGTCGGCCAGGCCACCGCAGACTCCGGCTATGACTCTGTGTTCTCGAGAGCGCTTGAGAGGATGGCTTGGGTCGGGCATGGCAACTCCTGTCGTTCGAGCCGAGTTCGACACGTTCACTCCTACATACGCAACGTTGCCCGGGCGTGTTTTATTCACGTTCCCGCGATGGCTCTCCGCCACGGGCGGCTGGTATGCTCTATTTGTTGCCGATGATATCCAACTCGCGTCGGCTCCCTGCCCGGTCGGCGAAACGCCGCTTCGACCCCGGGTATCGAGTAGGTTCCATCAGCGATGTCGGGTAACTTCGTCAAACTGCCGCCCGAGGGCGAGATTCTCGAGCGACTTCGGGCGATCGGCGGCGGCTCGCGAGCGCGTGACCTGGTTGTCCAAAAGGTGGCGAAACAGCTCGATTCACGCACGCTCGACTGGGCAGCCTTCTCGTTTCTGCTGATGGAGATGCTGCATCGGTTCGAATGGGCTCTGGGCGAGGAGGCCGCGCAGTTTCTGCCCAAGTGCATCCTCGCGCTCACCGACGATTCGGAGCTGGCGACCTCGGCGCGAGCCGCCTATGACGAATTGGGCCCCGCCGACGAAGGCATGTGACGCAATTCACTGCGCCCGGCCGCAAGAGGGTCTACTCTGTAGATGCTTCTTCATCCCCCGTGGCGGGGGGCATCCTCCTTCCCCCCCGCCACAAAAGTTGGGTGGGCCGGGCAAGTCGCCCGGCCCCTTTTTCGTGAGGCGTACGTGTCAGCAAGCTCCTAGCGCTTGGCTCGGGTCCGGAGGCGCCGGGCGATCTCGGCTTGCAGATCGTGCTCGAGCACCAGGGAGACGACGTCCAACTGCCGCTCGGCGGCCGCGGTTCCGGCGGCACAGCGTCGTGGCTGAATTCGAGCCCTCTCGGCAAGCGACCAGCAGCCGCCGTCGTCGTCCGCGAACTGACTGAGGAAGAGCAGATCGCCGTTGGTCCAGCGCCCCTGGGGGTGGACGACGAACCTTTCCGCGGGCCCGGCAAGAAGGTTGCGGCCCATCATGGCGAGATCACCCGCGTCGACGCCGAGAAGCGCCAGCAACGTAGGCGCGACGTCCACCTGCCCGGCGGGGGACTCGTCCCTCGCCGCCAGCTGTCGATCGGCGGGAAGCCGGACGATGAAGGGAACTCGCCGGAAGAGGAACTTCTCGGCCGGCGAATCGAGGCCGACGAAGTCGATGAACCCTGGATCCCGCTCGAGCCCCGACGCGTGATCGCTCCAGATCGCGATGACGCTGCTCTCCAGGAGCCCGGTCCGCCTGAGGCGATCGAGAAACTCGCCCAGTGCGCGATCGAAGAAGTTCATACCGTGAAGATAGTTGCCCAATGAGGTGCCCTCGAGCTCGCCCAGTTGCAGCGTCTCGAGCTGACCGGGAAACGACTCGTACGGAAAATGAACCGAGAGAGTCGTCAGCCAGGCGAAGAACGGTTCTTTGAAGCCTTCGAGTACCGGCGTTATCTGCTCGAAGAAATCGCGATCGTTGATTCCCCAGCCGACCTTCGGGCCTCGCTGGACGAACCTGTCCTGAAAGAGGCTGGTCTCGAACCCGTACGAAGCGTGGGTCACCTGTCGATTCCAGAAGCTGCCTTTGTAGGGGATGGCCGACACCGTCCGATAGCCACGGTCGGCGAGGGCGTGCGCGATCGTGTAGTACTCGTTGCGCGGATGTTCGTAGGCGATTGACTCACCCACCGGCAGAAGAGAGGTCATGGTGACGAAGTCGCCTGCCGATGAACGACCCCTGCTGGTTTGATCCAGCATCATTGAAAAGTCCAGCGCCTCTTGCCTCAATCGGCGCAGGTTGGGCGTCACCGGGACTCCACCGATGTCGAGGTCGAGAACGAACCCTTGCATGGACTCGACCTGGATCGCGATGAGGTTGAGGCCGGCGCCCAAGCCGGCGCTGGGACCCTCCGCGAGCCGCTGGCCAGCCGAGGCCTCGAACCACTCGACGAGCCCCTCGAGCTCCGTCGCGGCGATCTCGGGCTGGCGAAACCTGCCGACGAACCTGGTTCCAGCATCCAGAATCTGAAAGCCGTAGAGGCCATAGCTCGAGACCGAGCGGAGATTCTGGAGATTTCGCCGAGTGTCGAGCTGACCGCTGGCCAGGGCGCGGGTGCCGCTCCAAACGAACGGGATCGAGAGCAGGGCCAGAACGGCCGCGACCCATCGAGGGGCGCGCGAGAGGCCGGGGCGGGGCTTTTTCGCAAGGAGCCAGAGCACCGGCAGGGCTGCCACCAGGTCGATCGCAAGCCAGAGGTCGCTGGTCTCGGCCAGAGACACTACGGCGCTGCCGAGCGTGGTCGTCTGGCGTCCCGCCAGCGCCGCTACCGAGGATGCCAGGTCGTGGAAAAACCGGAAGTACAGCACCTGGGTCCAGACGGTGAGCGCCCCGAAGGCCGCGAGGCACCAGGCGACCGTCGCTCGAATCCGGGCCGGCAGAACGGTCAGTGGAAGGAGCAGAAAGGCCACAACGGCGAAGGTGACCGGTTTTGGGCCGGGCCAGAATTTCTCGGCCAGCTCGCCGTAAAGAACGTAGGGCTTGCCCAAGAGGCTCACGGTGACCCACAGAAGGTCCGCCAGGCCGACGGATGTCGCTGCCCAGCGAGAGGCTTCGCGGTTGTGCCGCCGTAGAACGACGACCACGCCCAGAAGGAGCATCGGCAGTAGGACCGCCAGAAAGAACTCGACCTGCGGCAGGACCAGAACCCAGACCGGATCCTGCGGCGTTCGGTCGAAGCGGGAAAACCAGCCGCTCGACTCGCTCTGAAGATCCCAATGAACCCGGTAGAGACCGACACCGGCGGGTGGCTTCATGCGCACCGACAGCCGCGTCCGCTCGCCCGGCGGTACGTCCTCTGCCAGGGGAGTCCTGAAACCCTCTTCGAGGACTCCATCTCCCGCGAGACCCATCCACCGGGGAGAGAAGAAGAAGCGAGTCTCTCGGGGCCAGGCCAGGTAGCCGTCGTTGCGCAAAACCAGCTCCGCCCGGCGCTCGCGTCCGAGGAAGAGCACCCTTGGAGGGGCACCTTCGAGAATCGAAAACGAATAGGTCGTCGTCGGCTGCCGAGGTCCGGGGGTCCGTCGAGAGTCCTCGAACGGGCCGCAGGCAAGGCTCAGCGCCAGCGGGATCCAGACCGCAACTCGGCTCAGCCGTCGCGGTCGCTCGACCATCGCCACTACTGGAGGTAGCCCAGGGCCTTGAGCTCGTCGAGGGTCGCGCCCTTCGGAACGACCTGAGGCCCGCTGTAGCGTTCGCGCGAAGCGACCGCGTCTTCGAGCTCCAGGCGCAACTGCTCCACGACTCCGGGCCGGTTGAGGGCCGTGTCCCAGAGCTCTTCCGGATCGACATTGAGGTCGAAGAGCTGCCCTCGGAAGAGCTTCCAGTCCGGCGTTCGTACCGAGTCGACGTCTTTGCTCGCTTGGCGATCCATACGGCTGACGGCGGTGCGGGACTCGGATTGCCGTGCGTCGGCGAGCGGAGTGAGATCCGAGCCGGAGAAGACCTCGGGAACGGGTAGCCCGAGCGCTTCGAGCAGGGTCGGCGCGATGTCGATGCTCCTGACCTGGGCGGAGACCTTCGTTCCAGCGTGCTCTTGCGCGGGGTATTTGACCACCAGCGGTACCTTCAAGAGTTCGTCGAAGAGGGTGTGGGAATGCCAGCCGATCTTGCCGTGCTCGCCGAACTCTTCGCCATGGTCCGAGGTGAAAACGATCATCGTGTCGTCATAGAGATCCTGTTCCTTGAGGTACGCGACCAGGCGGCCCAAGGCTTCGTCCATCGACCTGATCTCGGCGTCATAGGCGTTCACGATGTGCTCGAGGTCGCCCTCGGCCAGAACATGCTCTTCGCGATTAATCTCGCGCAGCAGGTCGACCGAGATCTCGTCCGGCAGCTCGCCCTCGTAGCCTTCGTCGAAAAGCTCGAGAAAGCGAGCCGGGGGTTCGTACGGATGATGGGTCTCGTAGGTGTGTAGGAAGAGAAAAAACGGCTTGTCGGGGCGCCGATCGAGCCAGGCCGTCGCGGGACGCACGATGTCCCGGAAGTCCTTGGCTCCGGGCTGCTCGTAGAAGTCGAACCCCTGGTCGAGGCCGAAGATCTTGTCCATCTGTCCGCCCCCGGTGAACGCTCCGGTAGCGAACCCCGCGCTCTGGGCGACCTCGGTCACCGTCAGGCACTCGTCCGCCAGCCGCGTCTTGCCCTGCCATGCGGCGCCGTGATTATGCGGCAGAAGGGAGGTGAAAATCGAGGCGTGTGAATGCAGTGTGGACGGAGCGTGCGCGATCGCGTCGGCGAAGACCACGGAGTCTTCGCACAGCCGGTCGAGCTCGGGTGACGTCGGCCGGCCGTAGCCGTAGCAGCCGAGGTGGTCGGCGCGCAGAGTGTCGATCGAGATCAGGATGACGTTGGGCGCGTCGGCGCTCTGAGGAGGAGGCTCGGGCTTTGCGGAGCACCCCCAAAGGAGTCCGGTCAGGCTAGCCCACAGAAGGATCCAAACACGCATGTCGAGGAAGAAAAAGGCGAGAGCTCCCGGCCGGGAGCGCCCCGGATCGTAACACACGGAGCGAGGCCTCGAAGCCCCGAGCTCGCGCGCTCCGGGGCTTTTCCGGCGGTGTCCACCGGCGCTGGTTCTACGGAGCCGAGGCCTGGGTGACGCCGGCCGGGTAGCGTACGAAAAACCCGTTCGCCCACACGATGTCTTCTTCGTACTGCGTGACGATGAAAGGCCCTATTGGATAGGGATTGGTGGTGGGACCGGGTTCGCCGCCGCGGCCCAGGCTGCGAATGCCGATCTCCAGGATCTCGGCTCCCGAACCGGACCAGCGGTACTCCAGAGGATGGCCCCAGGCGTCCTGATTGGGCACTTCAGAGGTGTACTTGGGTCCCTCGACCGGGGTCAGCGTCGATCGTAGATTGTCGGCGTCGATCGCGGTCAAGGCCTCGAAATCGAACTGAATCGAACCCGCGGAGGCCGCCGAAGCCTGGTCGGTCAACCACGCGAACCAGCCGGTACCCACGTTTCGAATGTTTCCCACGGTCTTCTTTTGCCGAGCCTTGTGTATCGCATCGATCAGGTTGGGAATCAGGATGGCGGCGATGATCCCAATGATTGCGACGACAATCAGCAGCTCGATGAGCGTGAAGCCGCGTCGCCTTCGGTCGGTGACTGATCGAAGTGAGAGCATCGGAGAAAGCCCTTCCAGGGCAGGTTTCGTGCCAGCCGCTACGCCCAAGGAAACGGGTGTTTTGGGTCAATTAGTTGACGAGATTTGTCAGTCGGAGTTGGCAAACTGACACTGAGACGCGGCTTTGGCGTCCTGGGTCGCGCAGGGGGGCGCTGCTTTGACGGTGAGGCTTCGCGACAGCGCCGCCAGACACCGATTCAAGATCTTGTAGATGCTCGAAGAACGGTAGCCGAGTCGCTCGGCCGTTTCCCGGGGCTGACAGCCGAGCCCATAGCGCAGCTGAAGAACCGATCGGCATCTGGAGGGGAGTTGGCCGAGTGCGCGCTCCAAGTCATGGTTGAACTCGACATCGTGCTGCCTTGGCGGGCTCGGCGTCGCCAGCTCTTCCAGGACCGCCGAGTCGACCGCGTTGTAGAGTTGCCGGCGTCGTCGCCGCCAGTACATCAGGCATTGATTGCGGAGCGTCCCGGCAAGCCAGGCCTCGGGGTTTTTGACCTCATCCCGACTGTCGATCAGGGCGATCAGGGTCTGCTGCATCAGGTCTTCGGCATCTTGAGGCGGAATCCGGTAGCGGCGACAGATCTTGGTCACCGTCGGTTGAACTTCTCTGACGAAATCGGCGAATGCCTCATCCGGATGGGCGGATCGCAAGCTTGCCATCGTCGTACCCATGACTCACTCTTTGTCGGCAGTCTACCTCGGCTCGTTTGGATGGGCTGATATCCTTTCCGCTTCCCCGGAAGCTCTTCTTTGCCGGGGCGAGATTCTCGGGGAACAACGAGGGAACTGGCAGGCTATGTTGCGTCGTGAAGGAGGGCGGAGCGCGTTCGTCGGGGCTTGGGTGACCGGTTGGCTGGTGCTGGCTGGTTCGGCCACCGGCGGGGCTGCGCAGGAGTATCCGATCGAGGTGCGAGGGGTAACCCTGCGCACCACAGATGACTCCGGCTCGGTCGAACTCGAGACGGAACAGTCGGTGGAGTGGTCGGCCGAAGCCGGAGATCGGGATTTGGTGCTTTACCTGCCGCGCACGGTTCCGGGGCCCGACGCGCTCGACCGTTCCTCGCGCGCGGGCCTGATCTCGCTGGTCGAAGTGGGCTTTGCCGTGCCCGAAGGCGTGCCCACGACCCGAATCACGGTTCATCTTCGCAAATCCTTTGAGCAGGAAGTCGAGCGTACTGGTGGCGGGCTCGCGGTGAGATTCCGAGCGGCTGAAGGGCGGTCGGGTGTCGCGGTCGAAGCGCAGCCGCCCAGCGAGCCAGCGACTGCGCCAGACGACGGGGCCAGGATTCGGCGCGAGAACGAGGATCTGCGACGCCGTGTCGGCGAGTTGCACGAAGACCGACTCAAGCTGCGCGAGTCTCTGGAAGAGGCCGAGCTGGAGCTCGAGCGTAGCCGGGAGAGCCAATCGATCGCCACGTCCGCGGAGCTCGAGAAGGCTCAACTCGACAATCAGGCTCTGGAAGCAAGGCTCGCGCAGCTCGACGGCGACCTCGAAGGCCTGCGAATCGCTCTGGAGAAAGCCGAAGGCGAG
>CALZIK010000155.1 GCA_945787635.1 Thermoanaerobaculia bacterium
CATCGAAGCCGGAAGGAGACACCACTAGAAACGTCCACAGGAGAGGAACTGCCAATGCCCGAGAGCCGGCCGAGCCCAGAGCGGGAGTCGTTCGGTCGAGAGATCTCGGCGGGAATCCGAAAATGCCTCGCGCAACTGGTCGAGCCCCGAAAACTGGCCGTCACTCTCCATCTACTGGGGTACAAAGTGCCGCAGATCGCGCAAAAGATGGGTTGGAACACCAAACGGGCCAGTAACCTCGTCTACCGAGGCCTGGACGGACTGCGGGACTGCCTGCGAGCCATGGAGCTGACGCCATGACCCTCGCTTCCGACGAAACCGAGCGATTGCGAGAGGCCTTCGCCTCGACGCTCGGGGCGGTGGTTCTGCTCGACGAATGCCTCTCGGCCGATGACGTGCTGGCGGCCGTGCGGGAGGAGTTGCCGCCGGCCGAGCTGCGGCGGGTGCTCGGCCACGTCGCCACGTGTCCGGTGTGCACCGAGGCGTGGCGGCTGGCAGAGGTCCTCGAGGATGAGACCGGGGCCCAAGCGGAGCACTCGGCGCCGCCAGCGCGCTTTGCCTGGAAGAAGGCGGCTGGCCTCGCGGCGGCAGCGGCCGTGGTGGTTGTCGTCGGGTTGGTGGTCCAGCGGCAAGGTCCGGTCCCGGAGCCGACCACGCGGACGGCGGGCGCGCGCGAGCTGGCTCTCGAAGTGGGAACCGAGCCGTTACCTCGTGACGAGTGCATCCTTCGCTGGACAGCCTTCGAGGGCGCGCGCTACGACGTCATCGTCTCCACCCAGGATCTCGACACGCTGTCGAAGGCGGTCGACCTGGCCCAGCCCGAGTATCGGGTGCCCGCCGAGCACCTGGCGCTTCGGCCACATCTGCCAAGAGCCGATCTCGACACGGGACTCGCCGGCGAGCCCTTGCTCGTCTACATCGAAGCACACCGCCCAGGGGAGGGCACAGTGGCCAGCGGGACGTTCTCGTTTACAGTCCGCTGAGTTGAGGCCACGCTGAAACCGGCGCCGCTCATCCTCGCTCTTCTGCTGGCTCCGCCGGCGGTTGACCTTCGAGCGGAGGACATCTTCGCAAGCTGCCGCGCAGAGATTCGGATCGGCGAAAACGATCGCTCGGTGGGCGACTGTCTCGTCCAGGTCGCGCGGCAGGGCAACCGCAAGCGCGAGGCCGCCCTCGAGATCGCGGCCCTGACCGAGCTCCACCCGAACTCGGCCTGGCTGCGGTACTACCGGGGACGGCTCCTCTGGTGGCCGGACGAAACCGCGCGCGCCGAGCTCTTGGCGGCCGCGGGCGGATTCGCTGAGCAGGGCGACGCCTCCGGCGAGATCCGGGCGCGCACAAGCCTGGTCACCTTCCTGGGCTTCGACCGCGAGTTCGAGGCCGCGTTCGAGGAGCTCGCCAAAGCCGAGAGGCTTCTCGGGCAGGACCCGATACCCGAGAACCGGGCTCTGGTGCTGATCGCCGAAGCCCACTACCTGATGCTCAAAGGCGAGGACCTCGAGAAAGCCCTTCGGCGCCTCAAGGCGGCGCATGCGGCGTTCTCGGCGAGCGGCTCCGGCGCCATCCAGGACCGGCTCGAATGCCTGCGATCGCTGATCACCGTGGCCCTCGACCTCGGCCTACGCTCGGAGTCTCACCAGTACGCCCAGGAGGCCAAGCGCCTGGCCCGCCAGGCGGGAGCCCTCCGCGATCAGGTCTCGACCGGCTACAACGCCATCTACGGGACGCTCAGAACCGAACTCCCCGATGCCGAGAGCCAAGCTCGGGTGCTCGCCGAGCTGCGCGCGGTCTTCGACCTGGCGCAACGTGTTGGGTATTCCGAGATCGAAGCCCAGACCCGCCGGTTGCTCGCCGAGATGGAAGGCGGCCCCGAGGCCGACGGACACCTCGCGCGCTGCCGGGAGCTCGCCCGATCGATTCAGGACTCGGATCTCGAACGACGCTGCATCCTGGCACTCGCGAGCCGGAGAATCGAAGACGACCCGCGCGAAGCTCGCCGCCTGTTGAGTGCCGCCTACGCCCAAGGGCTCTCCGAGCCCGGCCCGTGGTCGCTCTTCTACGGCTGGGAAGACCACCTGAGCGTCCTTTGGGCGACCGAACCGCGCGAGCGCGCCCTGGCGGGAGGCGATGCGGTCCTGGGAGCCATCGAGGCGCTCCGGAGCGCCCAGGTCGGCAACGCTTCGACCCGCCTTCTCGCGGCCTGGGCCGACGCCTACTACTGGCAGTCCGGCCGCCTGCTCGAAGACTCGCGAGAGCCCGACGCGGTGCGCAAGGCATTCGCCGTGGCCGAGAGGCTGAGAGCCCAGACGCTTCGGGAGGTCCTCGAGCAGGGTCGATCGGGTTGGTATGAGGTTGCGGCCGAGCTTTCCGAGCTTCCGCAAGATCTATTGCAGAGCCGGCAAGCCACGGAGCTCGATCTCGTCAAGATCTACCGCACGCTGCTCGACCCGGGACTCGACTCCGACGGGCGACAGCGGGCGCTCGACCGCCTGGCCGACCTCGAGTCGCGCGAAGCCGAGCTCCAGAGCCGGCTCGCCGCCCTGGCGCCTTCCTCAACGAGCTTCAAGCCGCCGCGTGAGAATCTCCTCGAGCGGGTGACCGAACGTCTCGCCCACGACGAGGCCCTGCTCTCTTACCAGCTCGGCTTGTGGCAGGGCTGGGATCGGGAGTTCATGGGCGGCTCGTGGCTTCTGGTCACGACCCGCGCCGGCACCCGGGTCGTGCGACTTGAGGCGGACCGAGCCTCGATCGAGCCCTGGACCAAGTCGTTTCTGGGCCTTCCCGAGCCCGAGGGCCGGCCCGCCGTTCGGCTCTACCGGGAGATCGTCGCGGAGGCCCTCGAGGAGCTCGATCCGCGAGTTCGCAAGTTGATCCTCGTACCCGACGGCCTACTCCATCTCCTGCCCTTCGCCGCCTTGCGGCCGGAGGTCGCGGCGCCACCTCTGATCGATGGCTTCGAGCTCACCTTCGTGCCTTCGGCGGATCTCTGGCTCCACTGGCGCGAGCAGCAGGGCGACACGCGAACAGCGGGCAAACAGGCACTGGGCTCTCTGGTTCTGGCCAACCCGACCCTCCCGAACGCCACGGAATCGGCCGCCGATCGCTCCTGGGCGTTCCAATCAGCGGCCAATCTCGGTCGGCTGCCGTTTGCCGAGCGCGAAGGACGCAGCGTAGCCCGGCGCTTCGGCGGAGCCGCGCGGCTGGTCGCCAACGAGGAAGCCAGTGAGGCCTTTCTCAAACGGGAGAACCTCGAGCCCTACGGCGTCGTCCATTTCGCGGCCCATGCGGTGACCGATTCCGAGCGACCCAACCGCTCCGCCATCCTGCTCGCCGCGGGCGACGCGAGCGAAGACGGCTTCCTGCGCCCGGGGGAGATCGCCCGGCTGCGGGGCCTCGACGGCAAGCTGGTGGTCCTCTCCTCCTGCAACAGCGCCTCTGGCGACGTCCTCCGCGGCGAAGGTGTCCTGAGCCTCGCCCGGGCCTTCTTCGAGGCCGGCGCACACGCGGTGGTGGGCAGTCTCTGGCGGCTCGACGACCGCCAGGCGGCCACGTTCTTCGACGACTTCTACGGCCACCTCGCCCGTGGCGAGAGCGTCGCCGAAGCGGTGGCTTCGACCCAGAGGCGTTGGGCCGCAAAGGGCCGGCCGGCGTCGGCCTGGGCTGGGATCGTCGTGCTCGGCAACGGCGACCTCGTTCCACTGCCGGGCGGCGCCTCCCGACGGTTCACCGCTGCCTGGGCGGCCGGTCTCGCGGCGCTCGCGCTTCTGGTCGCGCTGTGGTTCCGGCGATCGCGCGCCCGAAGGCCAGGGTCCTGATTAGCGAATCTAGCGCGGTTTATCTGGAGCGCTTCCCGGACCGGCCCCGTCGGTCCAGGGCCCTGCGGACCAGTTCCAGGTTGTCCGGTTCCGGCCCGACGACGTCCTTGAAGAACCGGTCGATCTCGCGCTGCAGTCCCTTCTTTTGCGAGAGCGCGGCGGTGTAGTAGTTCGTGTTGCCTTCCTTCTCGACCTTCAAGAACCCCTTGGCGGCCATGCGGCTCACGAACGTCAGGATCGTCCGGTAGTCGCGGTCGCGTCTCTTCTGATCCTCGTTCCAGATCTCGCGCACGTTCGCGCGGCCGAGCTTCCAGCAGATCCGCATGATCTGCCACTCGGACGGGGATAACCGTTCCTCCCCGGGTTTTGTCTTCGGTCTCGCCATTCGCTATCCCCTCGCTGTCAATGTATTCAGCCCGCACCGGTGGTATCCGTGTCTTCAGGGCCGGCCCAATCGTCGCCAAAGACATTCTAGTCTGGGAGCGGTTTCGCGGTGGGGGCCGCACCGGACTGAGGCGATGCGTTAGCGAAACTCGGAGTGGGGCAGACTGTTCAGGAAATCCAGATAGGCGGTCGCGGTCTTTCCCGGTTTCTCGAGTATCGGCGTGTGGCCGACGCCCTTCAGCTCCGACAGCCTGCAAAGAGCTCCAGACCCTCTTGCATCGCAGTAACCCGCCCAAAACGGCTCGAGAACGCGGTCTTCGGTTCCCCACAATATGAAGGTCGGCCGGTTGATGCTGTCGAGATCCGCGTAGCTGAGGTTGTCCCCTTCCTTGAGCTGGCCGAATATCGTCGTGTTGAGCTCGGACTTTTCCAGGCCGTCTTTCGTCAGAAACGAATTCGCGAGGAGCGACAGAAGGGTCCACAAGGGGCTGTCCGTTACATAGCGCAGTTTCCTGCCGCCGCTCCAATTGCTCGCGACGATCAATGGGTTGATGCCTTGGTCCAACTTCTCGTGGAACCTATCCGTGTGCTGGCCTGCGGCACCCGCCGACGCGATCAAGCCGAGAGATCGGACCTCGTCGCTGTGGGCCACCGCGAACTCGATCGCGACGGCACCGCCCATGGAGTGGCCGAGAACATGGTACCCGTTCTCCTTCAGGTTCAGCTCCAGATGGGTCGCCGCGCAATGAGCTCGCTCGGCCTGGCGCCTGACGGTGTACCTGCCGTCGGGAGCCCCCGGGCTTTCCCCGTGTCCAGCGAGATCGACCGCGACCAGGCGATGTTCATGGCCGAGAGGCTCCACCATTTTCAACCAGGTCTCCTTGTTGGCGGTGAAACCGTGCAGAAGCAGAATCGGCTTGCCCCTGCTGTCTTCCAAACGCGGTTTCTCGGTGTCGAAATAGGCAAGAGTCTCCGTCCACGAACCGCAGCGTGTCTTGAGTGTCTGGCCACGCTTGATGGAATGTTTGGAATAGTCCCTCTCCGTTAACTTCTCGTACACGGACTCTTGAGCAGAGCCACTGAGCGCTGCGACCGTGGCTGCAGAAACAACAAGAACTGCGGCCAGAGCGGCAAGTTTCGTGGTCCTGGTCATCATCAGCCCTCCCTTGCCAGGTTCTTTTCAACCGTCCTAACAACAACGGCAGCACCTCGCCATACCCCTTGGGGTGGCGTGCCTGCCCGAGCATGCTAAACTCGGCACAACAATTTTCTTTAGAACGCAGACCGAAGGGGGAACCCGGTGCTGTCCAGCCTGATCAAACAGGTTCTTGATTTCGTCAACCTTGGCAAGGTAATTGTTGATGGTGGTCCGGGCGTGGTTTTGGCGATCGCTCTCTCCATACTGCTCGCCTCTCTCGCTCAACTGCCTGTACTGCCATATTCCACCCAGGCCGCTGAGCTTTTGGGACAGGCCTGCCCCGAGGCCGGCCCGTGGCAACCGACCTTTGAGCCGGAGAACCGGCTCGAGGAGAGGCTCGTCGAGTTGAAACGGAAGATGTGTAACCTGGAGGGGGGCCTAGCCGATGCTCAGGAGACGAAAGCCCGGGAGGACGCCGAGGTCGCTCGGCTGAACGGGCTGCTGGAGGCCCAGAAGAGCCAACTCGGGACACTTGAGACCGAAGTTACTGAACGAGCTGCTGGGGATCGGATCGAGACGCAATCGCTGCGAGGACGCCTGAGCGAACTGAGCCGTAGGCACTTCGAGGATCTGAGTTTGCTCCAGAATGCTCTCGCTCAGCAAGCGAAGGCCGTTCTGGAGGTGACCTCCACCGAGGCCGAGCTTGCGGCCCTCGCGGCGGAATTCAACCAGCGAATGGGAGAGCGGATTACCAGCCTGCGAGGCCTGTTCGCTTATCTCGTGGACCACCTCATCGGTCTCGCGCTCGTAGGTTGGGTTCTGGGTACGATGATGAACCCCTTCAACCGCTGGCTTCTCGAGGTTTGGTACGGAGGCGGGCCCCTGCGAGGTGTCGTCAAAAGAATGATGGGAAAAGGCAATACGCCCCCACAAGCTCAACCTCCCACCGTTGGGCGCTCGGTTCCGGGCTCGGTTCCAGGCTCGGCTCCGGCTGCGCTGTCCGACTTGCGCTTCCAAAGTGCCATGGCCTGGAAGAGCGAGGCCGCGGCCGAGAAATGCCTGGGCGTGACCATCGACGAATCCTGCTTCGAGGCTCTTGCTCGGCTCGTTGCAACTCGCAGCGCGACGTTCTTTATCGGCCGCAAGATCATCTCCAAGGCCGAACGCGACGACTTGGTCGCCTCCTACCACCGCTGGGCGGAGGTTAGCGTCAATCTCGCGATTCCGCTTGTCGTATTGAGCGCCTCACTCTTCCGCGTCGGCTACGCCTCGGAGGCGCCCCGCTCCATGTACCTAGGTTCGCTTATCAGCCTGGTACTCGCTGCAATCGCCTTCTTCCGAGGCCGACAAGCCCTGGCGGTCCACCACGAGCGCGAGGCCCAGTTCTTGATCGGCCGTCTGGTGAGCATGGCCTCCGCCGCACAGGAGGCCGCCGGTGCCTTGAGCGAGGTCGTCGCAAGGTCCATCACCGACCTCGAGGATCTCCTCCAACGCATCAAGCAGGCGCGGGTGGGCGGCCCCGAGGAACCGGCGCCTTCTGGCTGACAATGTTGGTCGTCGTGTCTAACGCCCGTGCTCTGCGGAGACGCTACGGAGCCGACGGCCTCACGGCCATTCGGACGGCCCTCGACCGATTTACCGACCGCAGCCGCTTGCCGGCTCGCGTCCGATTCGTCGACCAGAGCAAGGGAGAGTCACTCGGCGTCGATCCGTCATCAGGTATGGCCCTGCGAGTCGCGCTGCGGTCGCTGGTCCGCGCCGAGCCGGGAGTTTCGGGCCTCGTGCTTCTGGGTGGCGACGATGTTCTTCCGTTCTACCGGCTGCCGAATCCGGTAGCCGACCGCACCGCCGACCCGGACCCGGAGGTTCTTAGTGACAACCCTTACGGACTGGGGCCCAACGATGCCCTCGCCGACGAAGTCGATGGCCTGCTGCGGCCGTCGATCCCGGTCGGTCGCCTTCCGGACGCCGACCCGCCCAGGCTGGAGGCTTTTCTCGAGAAGATCGACGGCCTTTCGCAAGCGGCAAGCCACGATCGATCCGGGACCTTTGCCGCGGTCGACGAGGCTTGGCAAGAGGTGCCCGCCAGAGTCCTCGGCGGGACTGCATCGACACTGCGGGTGAGTCCAGGCTGGCACACTGGCGATGCGGAGTGGAGTGGGCTGAGGCCTCAGCTCTCGTACTTCAATCTCCACGGTTTCGATGATCGACCCGGCTGGTTCGCCTACGACGCGCGGCGTAGTCGGTGGACGATCGCGGTGCGCCCGGGCGACATCTCGAGGACCGAGTCCTGCGGCTCGGTGGTATTCGCCGAGAACTGCTACGGCGCCTTCATCGGCCGACGTTCAGCAGGAAACTCGGTCGCTCTGGCTTTCCTGGCCGCCGGTGCGAGAGCGTTCGTCGGTGCCACTGGAACCGCATTCAGCAGTATCGGTCCCGGGCTTGAGGCCGTCCTGCTGAGAAACGCCGACCTGATGGCAAAGGAGTTTCTAGGCAACGTGGGTCGCAGGCGCATGGCATTCGGCGCAGCTCTGGTGGAAGCCCGGCGAGCGTTCGTGGATCGAAGTCTCTCTATCGGGCGCACCACGTTTGGGCTCAAGACGGCGCTCCAGTTCGTCTTATACGGAAACCCAATGGCCGTGCTCTGATGGCCCGCAACGGAGGCATCTCATGAAACGATCTCTGGTGTTGCTCGCAGTCCTCGCACCACCCGTCTGTTTCGCCGCGACGCGACCCAGTTCCGAACCCTCAGCGCATCGGTTGGTCTACGACGCACAGGCAGCCGAGCTCTTTCACATCAAGCCCGGTGAACCTCGCCGTCCGGCGGCAAAGATCGAGGTGCTCAAAACCGGGCAGCCTCTGCTGCTGTCGGTCGAAAACGCGCGCTGCGACGAGTTCTACCGCTGGCTGGTCGAGGGCGCCGACCTGCCGGACGTGGAGCCGGGATTCCGCGGTCTCGATGATGCCGGAGGGCTGATCGCCGACCTGGGAATCGCACCCGCCGCAAAAGGGGAACCCGGTGTCGCTGCGATGGTGGCGCCGTCGGAGGCGACCGTTGCGGACTGGTACTCACAGCTTCTTACTATCGAGGGCGCCACGGAGGCCCGAATCGGCCTCGATGAGGACCTCAAGGTTCTCGAAGCGGAGTTGAAAGGCCTTGAGGGCAAGGCAGGAAAGTACGAGAACTTCTCGAGCCAACTCACCCGTGAGTTCGATGACTGGATCGACCGGCTCGAGGATCTGAACTGGGCGTCGGCCACGAGCTGCGCGACTCTGAGCACAAGGCAAGGCGAGATCGAGAGGATACACCGCAAGTTCGGGGCGCTGCGCCGCACCGTGTTGGGCCACGAGCTTGCCACGCTTCCCGCCCAGCTTGCCCAGCTGACGGCTCGCCACGCTGCATCCGTGCGGGAGTTCGAGCGTCGGCGAGCAACGCTCCGAGCCGCGCTCGCGGCGGTCGAGCTCCAGGCTTCGAACACCGGTACGAGGGAGGCCGTGCTCGAGCAGTTGAAGCGGCTGAAAGCCGAGTATGGTGACCTGGCGGGCACCGGTTTTTTGCGTGAGATCGCCGAGGCAAAGGCTGCGCGGCAAAGAACCTCGGCCGCGAGTGGGCTGAAGGCGCAATGGAAGTCGCTCGCGGAGTTGCTGGACGGCGAGAAAGAGGAGCATTTGCCTGTGCGCTTGGAGAAGGCCAAGACACTCCTGAAGGACAGCGGGCGCTTGGTGAGCGAGAAGGTCGAAACTCTACGCGCCGCGGCCGGGAAGGGCAACCGCTCGCTCGAGGAGGCTTACGAGGTCCTGGCGAAGCGCCGGCATCGAACACGGGCAGTAGACGATCCGGGGCCGCTCGAGTTCACCACTAGCAATCGCGTCAGTGTGATCAGACTCGAGCGACGTGATCGGTACAGCCCCTCGACTTTCGACGGCGAAGCTGTCGTGACACTGCCTGCAGGAACCGACCCCGCGCCAGCCTCCGAAGCGCCTGAACCATCATTCGCGGCCGTCGACACAGTGACCTATGAGTTTCACAAGCTGTGGCGATTCGCAGTCGGTGCGGGTCCGCTCTTGACCGGCCTGGGCGATGAACAGTTCGGCGTACGGCAGGTTCCGCGGCTGGATGCGCAGGGTACGGCGCTCATCGACAGTTCCGGCAACCCGATTCTGGATCCAGTGGCGGCGCGAATCGGTAGCGACAGCAACGACCTCGACTACGGACTGTTCGTGACCTACTACCTGTCTCCGTTCGACGCGTCCTCGGGCGCCGACAGCACCCGACCCTTAGGACTCGCACTCGGTTTCTCGCTCGACAAGCCTCAGGACAACCTCTTCGTGGGCCTGTCGTATCAGCCAACGCTGGGGGTGCAGCTGATCGGCGGCGCGCATTATGGGCGAGCGACCGTGCTCCAGGATGGCGTCTTGGAGGGAGATGTCCTACCGGCGGGCGTCACGGAGGCACCGACGCGGCAGAAATGGAAGGTAGAACCGTTTCTCGGATTTATCTTGGAAGCGAAGGCGTTCAAGAGGCTGTTCACTGCTGCGAGCTAGATCGACCTCGGGTGGTAGGCCGCCGGAAGAGAGCTAGGTCCTCAACTTGGCGGCATGCGGGTCGCGACGGCTTCGGAGTGCTGCTCGCAACCGTGCCGGTCGACACGAAGGTCGACCGCTACAGGAGAACTGTCCCGCGCCTGTTCCCACGTCGAAGCGCTTGCAGCCACGGCTCGCGCTAGACTAGCCGGCCGGAGCGCCGCTAGCTCAATGGATAGAGCACCAGACTTCGGATCTGACGGTTGGGGGTTCGAGTCCCTCGCGGCGCGCCATCGATCTTGACGTTGGAGACGACTTGGCAGAACACGAATCGCTACCAAGACAGGGCCCGCTGCCGCGCCCGAAAAATCTCGATGAGGCCCGTGAGCAGCTGAAGACCGAGGCGTTCCCGGCGCCGGATGTGCAACTGGTGGTGATGAACGCGACCGAGTTCACGGCGATCTGCCCGCGCTCGGATCAGCCGGATTTCGGCGAGGTGGTGATCGAGTACAAACCGCGAGAGCGCTGTATCGAATCGAAAGCGCTCAAGCACTACCTGTGGGCGTACCGGGACGAGGGAGCGTTCTGCGAGTCGCTGGCGGCGCGCATCGCGGACGACGTCGTGTACGCCGTCGAGCCGGCGTGGGCGCGGGTCGAGGTTCGACAGAACGTGCGCGGCGGGATTTCGATCGTGGCGGCGGCAGAGCGTTCGGCCGAGTAAGGGCACGCCGGGGCGTGTGGGAGCGGTGCGTCTGAGACCGGCGCGGAGCAAGACGGTCGACAGGGGCGTCGACCGCTACATTCGGAGATGGTCTTTCGGGCGTCGACCGCGCCAAGACGAAGACGGTCGACAGGGGCGTCGACCGCTACATTCCGAGATGGTCGATCGGGCGTTGACCGCGCCAAACGAAGACGGTCGACAGGGACGTCGACCGCTACATTCGGTTATTGCGGTGCTTCGCCGCTACAATGGCGCGACTCGCCACCTCTCGACTGAATCAAGCCAAGCCCTAGGGTTCCCGTGTTCGACCTACCGCTATCGACCACTCTCCTTGTCTTCGGGTTTCCGGCGTTTTGGATCCTCTACACGTTGGGCTTCCTTTTCCTGACCCGAAACTGGAAGCGCGACGAGGGGAACGGGGCCGGCCAGGGAGACGCGCCGTGAACCCGACCGTCCTCGTCTTCCTGGTGCTCTACTTCGTGGTGGTGCTCAGCATCGGCTTCTGGGCGATGCGTCGCGGCGCCGGTGGCGATCTCGAGAACTACCTCCTGGGAGGCCGCAGGATCGGCCCGGTGGTCACCGCTCTCACCCTCCAGAGCACCTCGATGAGCGGCTTCATGTTCCTCGGAGCCGGCGCTCTCGGCTACGTCGAAGGGTACTGGGGTCTGTGGTACGCCGCTGGCGACATCGGCGGCGGTGTCGTCAACATGTCGGTCATCGGCCGGCGAATGCGTAAGCTCTCGAAGCTGACCGGATCGCTCACTCCGATCGAGTATCTCGAGAAGCGCTACCCTTCCGCGGCAATCCGCCTGATCGCGGGCGGCCTCACGGTGTTCCTGCTCGGGAGCTACGTGCTCGCCCAGTTCATCGCCGGCGGCAAGGGCATGGCGCTCGTGACCGGGCTCCCCTACTCGGTGGCGCTTCTGATCGCGGTGGGCATCATCCTGCTCTACACCTACCTCGGCGGCTATCTGGCGGTCGCCTACACGGACTTCTTCCAGAGCCTGGTCATGATCACCGGCGTCTTGTGGATCCTGATCGCCGCCCTGGTCGAGGTGGGCGGCCTGAGTGCCGCCAACCGGGCGATCGCCGCCCTCGAGCCCTCGCTGGTGTCGGTCTGGGGCCGCGACCTCGGCTACCAGGGGCAGTGGGGCATCGCCCTCGGAGCCGTTCTGATCTTCTCGGTCGGATACATGGGCTGGCCGCACGTCGTGACGCGGCACATGGCCATGGAGAGTCCCTCGACCGCTCGCAAGGCGGGAGGCTACGCCACGGTCTGGAACCTGCTGTTCGTGCCGGCGCCCTACATCGTCGGGGTGCTGGCGATTCTGATCCTGCCCGAGATCGGCGACCCCGAGCTGGCGATCTTCGAGGTGGCGCGAAAGCTCCTGCCTGCCGCGGTGACCGGCGTCATCATGGCCGCGATCATGGCGGCGATCATGTCGACCGCGGATTCGCTGCTGCTCCAAACCGGGTCGATCGCGGCGCGGGATCTGTACGAGCGCTTCATCGATCCGAACGCCTCCGAGCGGCGCATGGTCTGGGTGTCCCGGCTGATGGTGCTTGCGATCGGGGCGATCGGCTATCTCGTCGCTCTCTTCCAGCCGCCAACGGTGTTCCAGGTGGTGATCTTCGTGACCTCGGTTCTCGGCAGCGCGTTCCTGCCAGCCTACGTGTGCGCGGTCTGGTGGCGCAAAGCCAACTCGCCGGGAGCTCTGGCTTCGATCGTCGCCGGAGCGTCGGCCGCCTTTCTCTGGCAGTTCCTGGATCTCGAAGGCGCGAGCGGCCTTCATCCGATGGTCGCCGGGCTCCTGGCCTCGACGACGGCCATGGTTGTGGTGAGTCTGGCGACCCAGAAGCGGCACCCGGTGCCGCAGGCGATTCTCGATCTCATGGCGGAATCGGCCAACCTGGGTACGGCGGCGGTCGAGCCGCGGTAGGAAGACCGTCGACACGGAGGTCGACCGCTACATGGAGGAGACGGTCGACGACACGCCCGTCGACCGGCCGGCCTCGGTCGAGCCGCGCGTCAAGGTTTCTCGAGAATCCCGACCATCGGCGTCCCGCCGATCTCACCCATCTCGAAGCCCAGCAGGCGTGCGACGGTCGGCGCGATGTCGATCTGGCGGGCGATCGGCATCCCGATTCCCTGCAGGACGCCGGCGCCCGAGACCACGAGGCCGGTGTGCATCTCGGGCTTGGTCGGCAGATAGCCGTGGTTTCCGCGCCGCGACGACGCGACCAGGAAGACGTCGTCTTCGAAGCCGCCCGAGACGGCGTAGCCGTTGGCCGGCTCCAGAAAGAGAACCGCATCCGGGTCGGCACCCAAACGGTCGAGCTCCTCACGGCCGACGACCTCGAGAAGCCCCCGATACGGTCCCTCGGCCAGGCCGCGAAACAGCGCTTTCACCTGGGTGGCCAGCTTGGTGTCGTAGGGGTCCCGGATCCGGATCGAGGTGCGGTGCGCGACCGCCCGCCAATCGGTGATCGACCCGTCGTCGCCGGTCTCGAGCAACCCCGCCCGGCGGAGAACGACGTTAGGCTGGAAGCTCGAGTGCACCCGGTAAAAGCCGTGATCGCCGGTAATGACGAAGGCGGTGCGGTCGAGAATGCCCGCGATTCGGCAGGCCTCGACGATCTCGCCTACGTGGGTGTCGAGGCGCGCAAAGGCTCGCACCGATTCGGGCGAGCCACGCCCGGTGGCGTGCTGCGCGTAGTCGGTCTGGACGAGGTGAATCAGGAGCAGGTTGGGTCGGTGCTCTCCGATGATGTGGGTGGCAACCGCGGTGGCAAAGATGTCGCGCTTGATCGGGTCGAGGTTGTCCCGCTCGCCGAAGCCGCCGAGCTTCTCGACCACCGCGTCGATGAGTCCCGGGGTGGACTCGCGCCGGGCGAGCTCGAGCCAGGTCGTGTCCGGTGGGTTCTGGTGCACCTCGGGAAAGTGGATGTCGATCGCCGAGCCCACCGTCACCGGCCAGGACACGCCGGCGGTCGAGAGGCCGGCCTCTTCGGCGCGCTGCCAGAGGGTCGGCGCGGTGATCGCGCTGCTTTCAAAAAACCACGCACCGTTGCCCTGAGGATCGAAGCGGGTGTTCTGGAAGATGCCGTGCCGGGCGGGCCGAACGCCGGTCGCAATCGAGGTGTGCGACGGGTAGGTCGAAGAGGGGTACTGGCCGACGACGCCTTCGGCCCAGCTTCCCCGGTCGCGCAGTGCGTGAATGTTGGGCACGTGCAGCCCGGAGTCCTCGGGGTGGGTGATGACCTCGGGCACCAGTCCGTCGAGCGAGATGACGATGACGTGGTCGGCGGGGCGCGAGGCGGTGTCGGCGGCATGCATCGACGAAGCGAGCAGAAGGCCGAGCGCGAGCAGCACGATCAGGCCGCGAGCAGCCCGGGACGGTCGACAGGGACGTCGACCGCTACAA
>CALZIK010000156.1 GCA_945787635.1 Thermoanaerobaculia bacterium
CTCGACCCGGAGTACCTGGAGATCTGGGAAGGCACCCGGTTCCTGCGTGAAGCGGGCTGGCCCGGTTCGCTCTACGTTTTCGGAGACCCCCGAATTCTCTGGCTGTCCGGAAGGCGACAGTCGATTCCCGTCCACGGCCACGGTTGGGAGCACCTTCCGAAGCGCATGTGGGACCGATTGCCGAGCGAGCTTCTCGCGGCCGAGCCGGCCTACGTTTTCGTGACCGACTACAACTGGGAGCTACTTCAGCGACGGGCGCCGGAGCTGCGCGAAGCGCTCGAACGACTCTACCGTCCTTTGCGCCGGCTGCCCCGGGGCCGGCTGTTGGTTCGAAAACGCGGACTCACAGCCCGCGGCTAGGGCCTGCGCGGCAGGCGGCGGAACCGCAGCTTCAGGACATCCCAGAACATTCTGGCCGAGTCGCGCAGCGGATCGACCGTGGAGCGCGGCGAGTTGTTCCACGCGACGCCGACCTCCAAGACCGTGTGCCCGAAGGCCTGCGCCAGCCACACCAGCTCGACGTCGAACGCGAATCGCTCGACTCGCATGTGCTCGAACAGCTGCCGGCCGGCCGAGCCTTCGAGCAGCTTGAAGCCGCACTGCGTGTCCTTGATCTTGGTCATGCCGAGCGACCGGATGATGAGATTGAACGTCCTGCCCATCGACTCGCGCGCCCAGGACTGCCGCTGCCCGATCCGCGACTCGCCGGTGGCGCGACTGCCGAGAACCAGGTGCGCGTCGGCGGCTCGCGCTTCGAGCCTCTCCAGCTCTTGGATCGGCGCCGACAGATCGGCGTCCGAGATCAGAATCCACTCCCCTGCGCTGGCCAGCACACCGGCCCGGACCGCGGCACCCTTGCCGCGATTCCGTGGAAAGCGGATGACGCGAACACCCGAATCCGAAAAACCTCCCGCCACCTCGGCGGTCCGGTCCGTGCTGGCGTCGTCGACCACCAGGATCTCGTAACTGTCTCCACGCTCGCGCAGATATCGGCTCATCTCGGCAAGCGTCGCGCCCAACCGATTCTGCTCGTTGAACGCGGGCACCACCACCGAGAGTCGCGGTGCGGGCACGGCATCATTCATATCGGCCGAGCTCCAGCGCCGGCTCGGCCGGGACGATCGTGATCCAGGGCAACAGATTCAAGGGGAATCCTTCGAAGGAGCGAGGCGTTCGACCGTTTCCGGCGAGGCGAGCATAGTACGTCAATCTCGGTTGCCGGACTCGATGTGGCAGAATCCGCTCACGTGAAGGGTGCTTTGATATTCCTCGCGATGACGGTCTCGGCCGCGATCGCAGCGGCCCTGGCCCTCGGCATCGGCCAGACCGCGGAGACGCCCCTCGACCCAGCGGTTGCTGGCTCGGATCTCGCCGCCCGCGAGGGCGGATCCGATTGGGAGAGCTTTCTCGGTCCGACCGGCAACTCGAAGACCGCGGAGACCGGAATCCGCCTGGATTGGCCGCAAACCGGTCTGCCCGTAGCCTGGGTGATCGCGACCGGCGAAGGCTACAGCGCGCCCGCGGTCTCGCGCGGGCGGCTCTTTCACTTCGATCGAGTCGATGATCGGGCTCGCCTGAGCTGCCTCGACGCCGGCACCGGGCGCGAGATCTGGCAGCAAAGCTACCCCACCACCTACAGCGACTACTACGACTACAGCAACGGCCCCCGAACCAGCCCGGTGGTTGACGGCGACCGGGTGTACACCTTCGGCGTCGAAGGCCGGTTGCGATGCCATCGGATTGTCGACGGCGCCGTTCTCTGGGACGTCGACACCGTCGAACGGTTCGGGGTCGTGCAGAACTTCTTCGGGGTCGGCAGCAGCCCGGTCGTACACGAAAACCTTCTGATCGCGGTCGTCGGTGGCAGCCCTCCCGGGAGCCCGCGGATCCATACCGGGTCGGTGACTGGCAATGGCAGCGGGCTGGTCGCGTTCGACAAAAGGACCGGCGAGGTCCGGTACCGCGTCACCGACGAGCTCGCCGGCTACTCGACGCCGGTGATCGCCGCGATCGGAGGTCGTGATTGGGGATTCGCGTTCATGCGCGGCGGACTGATCGGCTTCGATCCGATCGCGGGCACTCAGGACTTCTTCTTTCCGTGGCGGGCGAAGATCCTCGAGAGCGTCAACGCCTCCACCCCGGTCGTCGTCGGCGACACGGTGTTCGTCTCCGAGACCTACGGACCGGGAAGCGCTCTCTTGAAAGTCGAACCGGGTGGTTACGACGTCGTCTGGCAGGACCCCCCGGGGCGCGGCAAGGCGCTTCAGACCCACTGGAATACTCCGGTCTTTCACGACGGCTATCTCTATGGCTCGAGCGGGCGCAGCACATCCAACGCCGAGCTGCGCTGCGTTCGACATGCCACCGGCGAAGTCATGTGGAGCCGGAAGGGACTCGGCCGCGCGACCCTGTTGTACGCGAACGGCCATTTCGTCGTCCTGAGCGAAAACGGCGAGCTGCGCCTGATCCGCGCCTCGCCCGAGAGCTACCAGGAGGTCGCCCTGGACGACCTCTCCGCAAGGCCGGGGCCCGCCTCCAGGCCGGCATCACAACCCTCGGGGAGTCTGATCACGCCGCCTGCCTGGAACGCGCCGGTACCTGCAAACGGGCTCCTCTACGTACGCGGCAAGGACACCCTGGTCGCGCTCGAGCTCGACCCCCACAGGGAGGGAGGCTGAGTCGGGGCTCGACTCACTCCAACGGAGAATGCGCATCAAACGCTTCAGCCTAGCTCTGGTTCTGGCCTCATTGCTCCCGGCCTGCACCCAAACCGGCGAGCCTCGAATGGACGAATCTCGGGGTCCGAACCTGGCATTTGCGAAGATCGTGGACCTGAGCCATACCTTTGACGCCGAGACCGTCTACTGGCCGACCTCGCCTTCCAGCTTCGAGCTCGAGGAGCTCCACAAAGGAACGACCGAAGCGGGGTTCTTCTACTCCGCGAACACTTTCTCGGCACCCGAGCACGGTGGCACGCACCTCGACGCGCCGATTCACTTCGCCGAAGGCGCCTGGACCACCGACCAGATTCCGCTCGACCGCCTGATCGGACCCGCAGTGGTCATCGACGCCTCCGCTCGAGCCAGCCTCGATCGCGACTACCTGCTCACAGCCGCGGACATGCGCGCCTGGGAGACCGAGCACGGAACGATCCCCCAAGCCTCGATCGTCCTGCTCTACACCGGGTGGAGCAAGAGATGGCCCGACCGGCTGTCCTATCTGGGCGATGACACTCCCGGGGACGCCGCCCATCTCCACTTCCCCGGCTACGGCGAGGACGCCGCCCGCCTCCTTGCCCACGAGCGCAAGGCCGCCGTCGTGGGCATCGACACGGCGTCGATCGACCACGGGCAGTCGCGCTACTTTCTCGCCCACCAGGCACTGGCCGCCGCCAACGTCCCGGCGCTCGAAAACGTCGCCAATCTCGACCAGCTCCCGCCGACCGGCGCCTGGGTGGTGGCGCTTCCGATGAAAATCGGCAGCGGCTCGGGAGGTCCGGTCCGCATCGCGGCTTTCGTCCCGTGAGTCACGCCATCCAACCTTTTCGGATGGGGCCGTCCGGCATCCGAGTTGGTACTCTTCCAGCAGCAGAAGGTGCTCATTCGTCGCTCCATCTGCACTGGACAAACAGGAGGAGAAGACCATGAAGCTCAATGCCGGAATCCTTGTCGTGCTCGCCGCTCTTGCCGCGGCCACTCTCGCGCCGACGGCGTCGGCTGAAGAGCTCGACGGCAAAACGCTCTTCACCGAAACCCACAAATGCAATATGTGCCACGCGGTCCCCGCGGCCGAGATCGAGGCCAAAACAACGTCGGAGAAGATGAAGGGCAGCGACCTGGGTGGCAAGGTCGAGGTAGACTTCAAGACCCTCGCGGCCTATGTCCGCAAGGCCGGCGAGCTCGACGGCGAGTCACATAAGAAGGAATTCAAGGGCACGGACGAAGAGCTCCAGGCCATCATCGACTGGCTCGGATCGCTCGAAGCCCAGGAGTAGTCCGCCGATTCCAGCCGGCGGCTTTTGACCGCGCGCCCGGTGGG
This sequence comes from Thermoanaerobaculia bacterium, assembly GCA_945787635.1. Lineage (GTDB taxonomy): Bacteria > Acidobacteriota > Thermoanaerobaculia > Multivoradales > JAHEKO01 > CALZIK01. Next base: position 4,039 of record CALZIK010000156.1, read on the forward strand.
TCGTAGACTCTCAAGGCATGTTCCGCCGGTCCCAGGCCGATCGTTTGCGCCGGCGGGTGCCAGGTCTGCTTCTCGGGCTCTGCTCGGGTTTCCTGATCGCCTGCGGAGGAAAGTCCGCCGGGGAGGTTGAAGCCGGCCCGGTCGAACCCGGTCTCGCCGGCCGCACGGCCCATGCGGCGAGCACCGTCGAAGTCGAGCTGAGCGATGGCTCGAACCTGGGCGAGGGCTTTCTGGTCTGGGAGTCCAATCGCACCGGTAAGTGGCGGATCTGGACGCGCGGGCTTTCGGTGCCCGCAGCGCGCCAGCTCAGCCCGGACCAGGGAGCCAGCCCGCACTGCTGTCCGCACATCTCGCCCGATGGCGCCTGGGTCGCCTATCTGCGGCTCGACGGCGTCGGCGGCTACGCCGCCGGCGGCGCGACAGGCGAGCTGCGGCTGATCCGGCCGGACGGCACC
>CALZIK010000157.1 GCA_945787635.1 Thermoanaerobaculia bacterium
ATGCGACGCCGGCTCGGAGTGCTTCTGACCGACGAGGGGAAGCCGGAGGGCGGCGCCTGGAACTTCGACTCGGACAATCGGAAGAGCCTCGGGAAGGATGCTCCCCAAGCTCCGCCTCGGTTCAGCTGCAAACCAGATGCGGTGACGCGGGAGGTTCTCGAACTCGTGGAGCAGCGCTTTCGAGAGGCTCCGGGCCAGCTCGAGGGTTTCGCCTGGCCGGTTACCCGGTCGCAGGCCCTGCGCGCGCTCCGACACTTCGTCCGGCATGCCCTGGCCTCATTTGGCGACTACCAGGACGCCATGCAGAGCGGCGAGCCCTGGCTCTTTCACTCGTTGCTCTCGCCGGCGCTGAACCTGAAACTGCTCGATCCGCGCGAATGCGTAGAGAAGGCGCTCGAGGCCTATCGAGCGGACGCCGCTCCTCTGAACTCGGTCGAGGGCTTCATCCGCCAGATCATCGGCTGGCGAGAGTTCATCCGGGGGGTCTACTGGCTGGAGGGTCCCTCCTACGCCGGCCGCAATCACTTCGAGGAGACCGGGAGGCTGCCCGAGTTCTACTGGACCGGAGAGACCGAGTTGAAGTGTGCGGAGCAGGCCCTCGGTCAGGTGCTGGAGCACGGCTACGGACACCACATCCAGCGCCTGATGGTCACCGGCAATCTGGCGCTGGTCGCCGGAGTCGATCCGCGTGAGATCAGTGATTGGTACCTGGGCATGTACGTTGACGCCATGGACTGGGTGACCCTGCCGAACACGTTGGGCATGGTGATGTATGCCGACGGCGGGGTGGTCGGCAGCAAGCCCTACGCCGCTTCTGGGCGCTATATCCAGCGGATGAGCGACTACTGCGGCGACTGTCGCTTCGATCCCGGCGAGCGGACGGGCGAGCGCGCGTGCCCGGTGACTACCTTCTACTGGGACTTTCTGGACCGGAACCGCGAATTACTGGAACTGGTGCCCCGCATGGGCTTCTCGATGAAGAACCTGGAGCGGCTTTCCGAGACGGAGCTCGAAGCGATTCGAAGTCAGGCGCGGTCATTGCGCCGGCGATGGGGCGTGGAGAGCTAGAGACCTTGGGGGTTCAAGGCATAGGGACTCAGGCTGCGGCGCTGGGTTCTTCGCCCTGAGCTGCCGGGAGAGCCTCCGCCGTGCGGCGGATGCCTCCGAGCATGCCGCGAAACACGAAGCCGTGAAATGGCAGAACGGCATACCAATAGAGAAGGCCTGCCAGGCCGCGTGGCTTGAAGCGGGCGGTCTGGACCAGCATCGATCCTGCCGCTTTCTCGCTGATCTCGAATTGGAGAAGAGCGTGGCCGGGTAGCTTCATCTCCGCGCGCAGCTGGAGGCGCTGGCCAGGTTCGATTCCGGTGACTCGCCAGAAGTCGAGCGCGTCGCCGTAGCCCAGCTTCTCCGGGTTTCTTCGCCCACGCCGTAGGCCCGGTCCGCCCACGAGGCGATCCATCCAGCCGCGGAGGCGCCACAGAACGTCGGCCGCATACCAGCCGTTGCCGCCCCCGATCCGCTGAACGGCTCGGAAAACCGAGCTCGGCGGCGCGTCGATCTCCACAGTCCGGCGGTCGACGAAAGTAGTTCCACCCGCCCAGTCCGGATCGCCGGGTATCGGCCCGGCGTCGGTCCACGAGGTCTCTACACCGTCCACCCGGTATCCGCCGAGAGCTTCGTCAATAGCCTCTCGCACGCTGAGTAACTCTTGAGGCATGAGTTCCTGAGCAGCGGTCGAGCGGCACACGACTCGATTGCGCAGCCCCTCGGCGAGAGGGCGAGCGATCTGGTGACTCAGGGGGGTTACCAGGTGGATCCAGAGCGAGCTCAAGCGTGGCGTGAGGACCGGAATCGGCACGATAAGTCTTTTCGGAAGCTCGAGCGCCTGCGTCATCGTTCGCATCAGGTCTCGATAGGAAACGATGTCGGGCCCCCCGATGTCGAGAATCCGGCCGGTCGTCTCGTCCACCTCGAGCACTCGTACCAGGTATTCGAGGACGTTTCTTACCGCGATGGGCTGGGACTCCGTCTGTACCCAGCGCGGCGTCACCATGACCGGCAGTCGCTCGACCAGATAGCGCAGGATTTCGAACGACGCTGAGCCGGACCCGATAATCATCGCCGCGCGCAATATCGTGACGGGCACCGTCCCGGCGGCAAGCTCTCGCTCTACTTCTCGGCGCGACGACAGGTGCTCACTCAGGTCGGCTCCGGCCTCTCCCAAGCCGCCGAGGTAGACGATTCGTTTCATCGAGGCCGCAGCCGCTGCTGCCGAGGCGAAGTTGCGAGCCAGCCGCCGGTCGTGCTCGGCATAGTCGGCGCCAGCCGCGAGCATCGAGTGCACCAGGTAGTAAGCCGCCGAGCAGCCGTCGAGGGCGTGCTCGAGAGAGGCGGGCTCGTCGAGGTCCCCTTCGAGCATCTCTATTTCCGCATGCTCGGCCCAGGGTCGAGCCGCGAGCTTCTTCGGACTCCTTGCGAGACACCGGACGCGGTATCCGGCCTCGAGGAGCCGGGGCACCAACCGGCCCCCTATGTAGCCGGTCGCGCCCGTCACCAGGACCTGGTCGCGGCTCAAGGTGACGCGGTTTCCTTGCTGGATCGTAGCTTGGTTACCGGGCGAAGCTTGATGGAACCAAGGCCTCCATCGATCCCCCAGACCTGCCCCGTCACCCAGGTCGCTTCAGCGCTCAGAAGCCAGGCGATCAGGTCGGCCAGTTCTTCAGGCTGCCCGGGCCGGCCGCTCGGGTGAAGAGCGAGGGACGCGTCCCGTGACGAGGGGTTGCTTAGAATCGAAGCCGTGAGCGGGGTCTCGACCATGCCGGGAGCGATCGCATTGACCCTAATACCACGCGCGGAGTAGCTCGCAGCGGCCGTGCGTGCAAGCGCGGCGACGCCGGCCTTCGCCGCGGCGATGGCCTCGTGATTCTGGAGTCCTATCGAGGCTGCTGCGGATGAAACCAGCACGATG
>CALZIK010000158.1 GCA_945787635.1 Thermoanaerobaculia bacterium
ATACGCAGGCACTGCCGACCTTCCTGATGGAAACGGTGACCGATCGGTCGCAGATCCCCTACCTCTGGCTGAGCCGGTCCTTGATGGTTCTGCTGGTCGTCGTCGGTCTCTACCTGATCAAACGATCTTGGGCCAACAAGGCCGTAGAGGAGACCTAGATGGAACCCTTCGCAATAGGCTTCATGCTCTTCAGCATGGCCGCGGTTACGGCGCTCGCGGTTTTTTGCTTCTGGAAGATGCTCAGGGGCAAGTAGTCGGCTCGCGCGCCTCTTGCCGCGCCACGGTCAAGAGAAACAGCACTCCGCAGACGATCTGCACTCCGGCGAACACGAAGAATCCCTGACGCAGGCCGAGGACGCCGCGCTCGAGCAGCACGCTCGCGACCAGAATCGAAGTCGTGTCGGCGAGAGTGATCAGCAGCCATTCGGTCGCGAACACCCGGCCCCGGAATCGATCTTCGGTGCGCTCCTGGAGCAGGACAGTCGAGGTCACCCAGTTGGCGCCGCTGGTGGTGTGCGCGAAGACCACAGGCACCAGAACCCACCAGGTCCAAGACATGGCGCCCACCACGGTGTAGAGGAGACCGGTGGTCGCGATTCCGATGCCCATCATCACCGGCCAGAATCGTCGATCGGGAACATAAGCCCTCGCGGCGATGGGACCGATGCCGGTGCCCACGCCCCGGATGGCGTAGAGCCAGCCAATGCCGACGGCGGGAGCCGCGGGCGCCAGCACGGGACCCAGAAGAGCCAGCATGTAGACCAGCGCGCCGCCACCCAGTGACCAGGTGGCCTTGGTCAGAGCGATCCGCGCGACTTCGGGCCGCGCGCGCATGTACCGCCATCCCAGGACCACGTCGCGGACCGCCATCGAGACCAGAGGCCCCTTCTCCGGCTTCTCGGTTCGCTGTGGAATCACGGTGCGGTAGATGAACAATGCCGACACCAGATAGGTGAGGCTGTCCAGCACGAAAACGCCACGGATTCCGATAGCTTCGGTGACGAAGCCACCCAGCGCCGCGCCGATCGCCAGCAGTGCCGACCAGGTGGACGCCGACAGCGCGTTCGCGGTCAGGAGCTCGCGCTGGCTGGTGATGTTTGGAATCGCCGCGCTGCGGGCGGGAATGAAAAACGCCGCAGCGACCATCTGGAGCGCGCTCAGGCTGTAGAGCAGCCAGACGTGCCCGGGCTCGCGAACCAGCAGCAGCCCGAGCGCGCAGACCGCTCGAGCGAGATCGCTCACGATCATCAGACGCTTGCGCGACACCCGGTCGGCCACAAGTCCCGCAAGCGGCGAGGCCAGGGCAAAGGGGAGCATCTTGGTCACGAACACCAGTCCGAGCGCAAAGGGCGAGCCGGTGAGCTGCTCGATCAACAAGTAGATCGCGATGGTCGAGAACCAGTCCCCCAGATCCGAGGCCACGGCGCCGTACCAGAGCCGGCGAACCGCAAGGTTCGTCCGGAGCAGCTCGAGGTAGCCGACCTCGGAACGTGGCGCTGCCACTTCCCGGCCTTCCTCGGGAAGCCTGCGATCCACTCGGGTCACCTGCCGGACAGGCTCCGGAGAAAATCACGCGTGGCGCCGCGAAACTCCGCGGTCCACTCATGTCCTCCTTCGAATACGCAGGTCGAAACGTCGGTTCCCCGACTTTGCAAGCGCGCGAGATCGCTTTCGAGCTTCGCCTGGCCGTACCAGTCGTCTTTGGTTCCACGCCCGATCAAGACCCGGGGAATCACGGTCGCGCCGCCCGAGACGAGCTCTGGGGGCGTATCTCCCGCCAGCGCGATCAGGCCGTCGCACCGATGCCCGGCCCGGCTCGCCGCGCGGTAGGCCATCGCGGTTCCTTGAGAGAACCCCAGAAACACGGTCGGGCCGGCGATCTCGAGCTCGCCCTTGGCGCGATCGAGCGCCCTCTTGATGTAGTCGATGTTGTCTTCGATCGCCTGCTCGCGGTCCTGCTTGGTCATCCAGCTGGCCACCACTTCGCCGGTCCTTCGGCTGTAGAACGGATGCAGCGCCTGGACGATGGCCACATGCCAGGTCGAGATCGTCGGGATCTCGACGACGGCCTCGAGCAGGCGCTCGGCGTTCTCGCCGTAGCCGTGGAATCCAACCAGAATCGGAGCCGGCGACTCCGAGCTTTGGCGCAAGAGCATTCGTCCGTGCACTTTGGCAGCCACCTGAACTACCTTGGATTCGTTCACCGAGCTTCCTCCGGACTGCCGCCTAGTGCGGTCGCAAGCTCTCGCGCCTTTTCGCGAATCAGCTGCACCAGATCATTATCACCGGCCTTTTCCTCCACGAGCCGAACCAGCGCGCTACCCACCACCACCCCGTCGGCGACCTTGCCCACGGCTCGCGCTTGGTCCGGCGTCGAGATACCGAAGCCGACCGCTACCGGCAGGCTCAAGCGCCTGCGCAGGCGCTTGACGTCTCCGAGAAGCTCCGGGGCCAGCTCGGATCGGCTGCCGGTGACCCCGGTTCGTGACACGTAGTAGACGAAGCCCGTCGAGGCCTCGGCCACTTCCCCGACACGCTTCCGGTCACTGGTCGGCGCGACCAGAAAGATGGTGTCGAGCCCGCGTTCCCGGAGAGCCGGAACGTAATCCGCAGCCGCCTCGGTCGGCGGCAAATCGACGCACAGCACGCCATCGACTCCCGACGAGGCCGCCTGCTCGGCGAAGACCTCGAGCCCGCGGGCATGAAGCGGGTTGAAATAGGTGAACAGGACGATTGGTACTCCGACCTGGTCCCGGCTGCGACTGACCAGGTCGAGCACGCCCGACAGCGTAGTGCCCGAAGCCAGGGCACGCGTCGCGGCCGCCTGATTCACCGGTCCGTCGGCGATCGGGTCGCTGAACGGAACTCCGAGCTCGATGATGTCGGCGCCGGCGCCGGCGAGCGCCCGCACCAGCTCGGCCGAGGTCTCGAGATCGGGATCGCCGGCGGTGATGTAAGGAATGAAGGCCGCGCGCTTGCTGGCCTTGCAGCGCGCGAAGGCCTCGCCAATGGCTCCGCTGGCTCCAAAACCGGGCGCGCTCACGATCGATCCCCGGCTCTCGCGTCGTACTCCATCACCGATTCGACATCTTTGTCGCCCCGCCCCGAGAGGTTGACGAGAATGATCTTGTCCGCCGAAAGCCGGGTCGCGTGCTTGACGGCCTCCGCAAGAGCGTGGGCGGTCTCGAGCGCCGGCAGGATCCCTTCGATTCTGGAGAGCTGATGAAAGGCCGCGATGGCCTCGGCGTCGGTCGCCGAGGTGTATTCGGTCCGGCCTCGATCCCTCAAGTCGACGTGCTCCGGACCCACCGCCGGGTAATCCAGTCCCGCCGAGACGGAGTGAGTCGCCGCGATCTGCCCGTTCGCATCCTGCAGGAGCAAGGTCTTGGTGCCGTGAAGAACGCCGAGCGAGCCTCCACTGAATCGGGCCGCGTGCTCACCGAGCTCCGGTCCGGTACCACCCGCTTCGACGCCGATCAAGCGAACCCGCGGGTCGTCGAGAAATGCGCTGAACAGTCCGATCGCGTTCGACCCGCCGCCCACGCAGGCAACCGCGAGATCCGGCCAGTCCCGGCGCGCCTGTTTCTTGAGCTGCCGCTTTGCCTCCACCCCGATGACCTTGTGAAAATCCCGCACCATCCGTGGAAAGGGATCGGGACCCAGGACCGACCCGAGCACGTAGTGGGTCGTGCGCACGTTGGTCACCCAGTCGCGCAGCGCCTCGTTGATCGCGTCCTTGAGCGTCCGCGAGCCGGCATCGACGGCAACCACCTCCGAGCCCAGAAGTCGCATTCGCTCGACATTGAGCCGCTGACGGCGCATGTCTTCCGAGCCCATGTAGATCACGCACTCGAGGCCCAGGAGCGCGGCCGCCGCGGCGGTAGCCACGCCGTGCTGGCCGGCGCCGGTCTCGGCGATGATCCGTCGCTTGCCCATCTCGAGCGCCAGCAGGACCTGACCGAGGGCGTTGTTGATCTTGTGCGCACCGGTGTGCAGGAGATCCTCTCGCTTGAGATAGATCCGCGCGCCGCCCAGCTCGTCACTCAGCCGCTCGGCCAGATAGAGCGGTGTCGGCCGGCCGGCGAAGTCGCGAAGCAGGCCGTCGAGTCTTCGCCGGAACCGGCGCTTGCGGGAGATCTTGTCGTAGGCGCGCTCGAGCTCCGCCAGAGGCGCCATCAGCGTCTCCGGCGCAAAGCGGCCGCCGTAGGCCCCGAAGTAGCCCGGCCGCGAGCCCGGATCAGCCGGCGGCACGCCGCACCTCCTCGAAAAAACGCCACAGGGCCTCGGTGTCCTTGACCCCCGGAGCCGACTCGACGCCCGAGCAGACGTCTACGCCCCACGGGCTGCAGGCCATGACCGCCGCGGCGACATTGGCGGGTTCGAGGCCGCCGGCCAGCAAGAAGGGTCGGTCGCGTGGCAGTCGCTTCGCCGCCGAGTAATCCCAGGCCCTGCCGGTCCCGCCAAAGGACTCGCGCCGCGGCTCGACGACAAAGCCCCAGGCGCTCTCGTACCCGTCCAGGGCGTCGGAATCGAGCTCGCCCGAGAAACGCACGGCTTTCAGCGCGCGCTCCCCCCACGGCGCGATCTCGGCGGCCGTCTCGTCACCGTGAAACTGCACGAGATCGAGCTCGACCCGGTCGGCGATGGCTTCGACCTCGGCCATGGCCTGATTGACGAAGACCCCGACAACCGACGTCCGGCCGCGCACCGCCCGGGCGATGGCCCGACCTCGCATCGGGTCGATTCTGCGTGGGCTCCGGCTCCAGAAATTCAGTCCGATGAACGCTGCCCCCAGGTCGACGGCGGCCTGGGCGTCCTCGATGGAAGTGACTCCGCAGACTTTGATCCGGACATTCGTCATCGGGCCCCGAGTGTATGCGAGAACCATGGCGCCGAAAGCTGCTTCGGACTGCCCGGCCTGCACCGGCCGCGAGGCTCGATTGGGGTGTCACAGACCACTCGGTGGTCTCCCCGCTACGAGCTCCGCCAGCTTCGCCGCCGGATTCTCCGCGAGCAGGAGCGCTTCTCCGATCAGAAA
>CALZIK010000159.1 GCA_945787635.1 Thermoanaerobaculia bacterium
GGCCGTGCCGCTCGCGGGTCTGCTGATCGCGCTGGGCCTGGGCTTCCGGAAACGCTTCGGCTGGGCCTGCTGCTGGCTCGGCGCCGGCGCCCTGACCGTCTGGAGCCAGCCGGATTCCGGCGGGCGCTGCTTCGAGCGCGTGTCCTCTAACCGGCCGATGGAGGTGGTCGGAGAGCGCATCGAGACGTGGCGCAATAACGGGAGTGGATGGACGAGCGCGCTTCAGGTTCGCCGGATTCGCCAGGGGACCAGAATCGAGGGCTGCGACGCGCTCTTGAGGCTTTCTTCGAGCGCGAAGACCAGTCCTGCGGCTGATGGGCAGATGCGGATCAAGGGGTTTGCCAGGCGAGCAGACGCGTATCGCAATGGGACGCGACGCTATCCAGCCCGTCCGCCTCCCCGATCGTGGAGGATGCACCTCAAGAGCGACCGCCTTTGGGCGCCCGAGCCGGTGGCTCGATCATGGCCATCGCGTCGGATCGGGACTCGCGCGCGAGGCTGGCTGGAGGCCGGCTTTGAGGGCTTCGGCACTCAGGAAGGAATGGCGGCGGCTCGGGCTCTGGTGCTCGGCGATCGGTCGGCCATGAGCGAGCGAACGCGGCGGACACTGCGGCGCTTCGGGCTGTCGCATCTGTTCGCCGTGTCGGGACTCCACGTGGCCCTGGTGGCAATGCTGGTTCATGCCCTGCTTCGGCCGCTGCCGCGCCGGCTACGAATCGTCGCCGCAGGGCTGGCTGTCGTCGGCTACCTGATCGTGGTCGGAGCGCGGCCCTCGATCGTGCGGGCTACGGCAATGGTTCTACTGGGGTCGTTTGCGGTGGCTCTCGACCGGCCCCCGCAGGCTCGCCAAGGGCTCTGCCTCGCGGCAGCCGGACTGGTACTGCTCGACCCCGACCTGCTGTTCGATCTCGGCTACCAGCTCACCGTCTCCGCCAGCGCGGGCATCTTGTGGCTCGCCCCTCGTCTGGCCGACCGCTGGCAGACGCTGCCACGCGCCCCCCGCACCGCCCTGGCCGCAACCCTCGGTGCTCAGCTGGGCAGCCTGCCTTGGGCAGCGCCGGCCTTTTCCACACTTCATCCGCTGGCGCCGCTGCTCAATCTGGTGGCTATTCCCTGGATGGCCTGTTTCGGTCTGGCTTCTTTCGTCGGCGTGGCGGCGATGCGCCTCCTGCCCGGGCTCGAGGGCGTCGTAGCCTGGGCAATCGACTGGGGGTTCGAACCCCTGCGCTGGCTCGAGCGGCTGCCGGCGTCGCCCCTCTGGACGTTTCCGACGGCGATGAACTTCAGCCAGGGGCTCGGCCTTTCAGCGAGCCTGGCGGTGGCTCTGCTGTCGCGGTCAAGAACCTTGGGCTTTGCCGCGCTGGTCGCCGCGCTGGTGCTCGCGCGCGGTCCGGCGTTGCGGGGTCCGGCCGAACTCGTGGCATTGGATGTAGGGCAGGGCGACGCGATCCTGCTCCACGATGGCCGCCGGACGGTGCTCGTGGACGGGGGAGGTTGGCGCCGTGGCGATCTCGCGGCCAGCGTTACCGTGCCCGCGCTCGCTCGGCTCGGGGTCCGCCGGCTGGACGCGGTGGTCGTTACCCACCCGGATATCGACCACTGTCGCGGAGTCGCCGATCTGGCCGCCTATATCCCGATCGGCCGGTTGTTGACGGGCCCGGGCCAGAACCGCTCGCCCTGCGTTCGCGAGCTCGCCCAGGGCGCGCGACGGCGGTGGCGCACGGTCTGGCGAGGCGAGCGAATCGTCATCGGTCGCATCGAGCTCGACGTGCTCCATCCAGCCCCCGGAAGCTTGGCTCGAGGCAATGACTCATCGCTCGTCGTGCGGGCCGCGGTCGCCGGCAGCACTGTGTTGCTCACCGGCGATCTCGAGGCTTCGGGGGAGGCCCGTCTCTTGAGCTCTGTGGAGCCAGGGCGCTTGCAGAGCCGGATCCTCAAAGTGCCCCACCACGGCAGCCGCACCTCGACCACGGAGCGGTTTCTCCGAGTCGTAATGCCCAGCGTGGCGGTCGTTTCGGCAGGCCGGAGCAATCGCTACGGGCACCCGGCGCCGCCGGTGATCGACAGGTTGCTCCGGCATGGGATCCGCGTAGTCAGGACCGATCGCGACGGCATGGTGCGGCTGGCCCTCGAACCGCTCGGACGGCCAGCCGGAGTCGGCTCCAGGTGACTTAGACTGAGGCTCCTGTGTGCGATGTCGTGGCAATCGTGGGTCCGACGGCGACCGGCAAGAGTGGCCTCGCTCTCCGCCTGGCGCCCGGCCTGGGCGCCGAGATCGTCAACGCCGACGCTCTGCAGGTCTATCGTGGGCTGGATATCGGCACCGCCAAGCCGTCGATGGCGGAGCGTCTACTGGTTCGACACCACCTGCTCGATGTGCTCGACCCCGGCGAGCGCTTCTCGGCCGGCCTCTTTTCCCGCCTTGCCGGCGCGAGCCTCGAGAGGTTACGAACCGACCGCCGCTCGGCGCTCGTGGTCGGCGGCTCGGGGCTCTATCTTCGAGCCCTCTTCGAAGGCATCAGCGAGATTCCCGAGACTCCGCCGGCGGTGCGGGAGTCCCTTCGAGCGAGACTCGAGATCGAGGGCTTGGATGCACTGCGCGCCGAGCTGCGACGTGTCGATCCGACGACCGACGCCCGGTTAGCTCGAGGCGATACGCAGCGGATCCTGCGGGCCCTCGAAGTCGCGACCGCCACGGGGGTGCCGCTTTCGGCGTGGCTGGCGCGAAAACCGCCGAAACAGAGCCAGTTCACCCCGAGAAAGCTGGGTTTGACGCTTTCGAGAGCGCTCTTGTACGATCGCATCCGCGCCCGCGTGGAGTCGATGTTGGAATCCGGCTGGCTTCGCGAGGTCGAGTTCCTGCTCAGTCAAGGCTATTCCGGAGAAGAGCCCGCCTTTCAAGCCATCGGCTACCGGCAACTGGTTCGGCATCTCCGAGGGGAGGTTTCACTTGGAGACGCCGTGGAAGAGACGATTCGAGCGACCCGACAATATGCCAAACGACAGCTCACCTGGTTTCGCAAGGATCAGTCCGTACGCTGGTTCGATGCCACCGAGGCCGGTGCTCTCGAGAGCGAGGTTCGAGCTTGGCTCGTGACCTGATCCCGGGAGTTGCAGCCCGAACCCCGGGCCGCTTGCCGGGCCTCACGACTCTGGCCGCCCTGGCGCTCTTGGCCGGCTGCGCAACGGTTCCGGCGGAGGCGCCGCAGCGAACTCGCGCTCCGCGGGACTCGGCATACCTGCCCAGCCCGATGACCGGCTATCCCAGAAGTGTCGGGGCCTCCGACGCGGAGGCCCTGCGGCGAGCTCACCAGGCACTCGTCTCGGGCGGCGACAGCGCGTCCGCGCGGGACGTTGCGCGCGCGCTTCTCGACAGCAACCCCGATTTCGAGCCAGCCTGGGTGTTGCGCGCTCAAGCCGGTTTCGTGGACGGCGAGTTCGAGCTTGCCTTGACGCAGGCCCGGCCGATCGCGGAGCGCCACCCGGACTACGTCGCCGCGCAGCTGCTTGTGGGGCGCGCGGCCGAGCAGCTGGAGCGAGTGCCGGAAGCGTTCGAGGTGTATTCGCGCATCGCCGCGCGCTCTGAGCTCGCCCGCCGCCAGGCCGAAACGCTGCGGACGCGGGCGGTGGAGATCACGGGTAACCGCGTCGAGGAACTCGTTTCCCGAAGGCGGCTTGAGGACGCCGCCGGCGAAGTGGAGCGTCTCGAGGCGTGGGCGCCGGACGAGGCCCGAACCTTCGAGCTCGTCGCCCGCTACGCGGGCGAGATCGAGGACTCCGCACGGGAGCTCGCCGCTGTCCGGCGGTGGATCCTGCTCGAGCCGTCCACCGAGCTGTCGAGGCGCCAGGCTCGATTGGAGTTGGAGGCCGGCGACTCCGGTGAGGGCTTGAGGATTCTGAAAGAGCTGTCGGAACGAGAACCCAACGACACGGAACTCGCCATGGACCTCGAGCGGGCGAAATTCCGGTGGCGCTTGAACCTGCTCCCCGAGGACGTTGCGCAGCTGCTCACTCGACCCGAACTGGCGCGTGGCGACTACGCCAAACTGTTATTCTGGCTGTTTCCGGAGGTTCGCTACGGCCGACCTTCGGAAGGACGAATCGCGTCGGACATCCTGGATCATCCCTACCGGCAGGAGATCGCTCGGGTCGTCAATCTCGGGCTCATGCGGATCGACCCGACGCTTCACCTCTTCCATCCCGACCTGGCGCTCAATCGCCGCGACGCTCTACAGAGCGTCGTACAGGTGCTGGGCGCCCGCAGGCCGCGACCCGCCTGCCTGGGCGACGCCGATCCTCAGGTCGAGCTGTCGGTGGACACGCTCTGCCTGCTGTCGGCGCGCTGCGGGCTGTTGCCCGAGACTACCGACTGTTTGCCCGAGGCCAACGCCTCCGGACTCTTCGTCGAGGGCATCGGCTTCGCCGCCTTGGAAATCGTTGGCGATCGATGAACCTGACGATTCCCAACCTCCTTTCGCTGAGCCGGATGGGGCTGATTCCGCTTTTCGTGATCGCAGTGATCGAACAGCAGCCGGCCCGCGCGCTCGGGGTTTTTGTGGTCGCCGGGATCACCGACGCCCTCGACGGATTGATCGCACGGTACTTCGATCAACAGTCGGTTCTGGGAGCGTATTTGGATCCCATCGCCGACAAGCTGCTGCTGACCACAGCGTTCGTGATTCTGGCCGTTCCCAGCATCCATACCGGGGTCCTGATTCCGTTGTGGATCACGGTGCTGGTGCTGGCTCGCGACATTACGATCCTGGTGGTCTCGCTGGTGCTGCAACTGGTGCTTTCGATTCGCGAATTCCAGCCCATGAAGCTGAGTAAAGTCAACACCGCCGTCCAGATCACATCGATTATCCTGGTGCTGATCACGGGTCTGACGCCCGCGCTCGACGCAGTCGCCCTGGGGTCGCTCTATCTGGTGGCCGGGTTGACGGTGCTCTCCGGGTTGCTCTACATCCAGCACGTCAACAAGATGCTCGCGGCTCGCGAGTGATCGAACGGACGTCCTGCTAGGCTGTCACCCAAGGTGAGAAGACCGGATCCAGCGATTCTCAGGCTGATCGTTTTTCTCGGTGGCCTGATTGCCCTGGTCGCGCTGCTGATCGTCTTCAGAAAGATTTTTCTGCCGCTTCTGCTGGGCCTGCTGGTGGCCTACCTGCTCGATCCAACCGTCGACTGGTTCGAGCGTCGCGGCCGGTCACGTACGTTCGGTGTGGTGGTGATCGTCGCGGTGCTGGTGATCGCGATCGTCGCGGTGGCACTGTTTCTGATTCCCACCCTCGGCAACCAGCTCGAGCGTCTCGCGGATCGGCTGCCCGAATATCAGAAGCGACTCCGTCTGCAGCTCGAGCCGGTGTTCTCTCGCCTCGAAGCTCGTTATCCGGAGGAGATCGAAGAGCTCCAGGCTCGAGCGATCGAAAGCGTGCGCGAGAACTTTCCTAAACTGGCGGGCTCGATCGGCAAAGCGGCCAAGGGGGTCTTCGGGAATCTCTTCGGCTTCGTTCTGGCGCTCTTGAACCTGGTTTTCGTGCCCGTCTTCGCCTTTTATCTCCTCGTCGACCTGCCGAAGCTCAAGACCGGGCTGCTGGGGCTGGTGCCGGTGGCCTATCGGGGCGTGGTGGTCGCCAGGGTGCGCGAGGTGGACCGCGCGATCTCGAGCTTCGTGCGCGGCCAACTGACGATCGCGATCATCCTGGCCGTGATCAACGGGCTGGGCCTGATGCTTCTGGACGTGCCCTTCGGCCTCGGCATCGGGATGATCGCCGGTTTCGCCAACATGATTCCCTACATGGCTCTGGTGGTTGGTCTGGTGCCGGCTCTCGCCCTGGCCTGGGCGGAGCACCAGGAGCTCGTTCGTCTGGTCGGCGTGGTCGCGGTCTTCGGCGGAGCGCAGGCCCTCGAGGGGATGGTGCTGAGCCCTCGGATCCTGGGAAAGAGCGTCAATCTTCACCCGGTCTGGGTGCTGCTTTCGATCATCGCCGGAGGCAGCTTCTTCGGCTTCGTCGGGATGCTCGCGGCGGTGCCCGTGGCAGCCTCGATCCAGGTCTTCACCAGGCACTGGCTCGAGACGTATAGAAACTCGGCGATCTACCGGAGCGAGCCGCAAACCGCGCCGGCTCGGGACGATCCGGCCGAAAACGGCCCGGAGCAGGGATGAGCTCGTTCGTTCATCTCCACCTGCACAGCCAGTACAGCCTTCTCGACGGCGCCAACCGGCTGGATGACGTCATCGGCGCGGCCAAGGCCGCAGGGATGTCCTCGCTGGCGCTGACCGACCACGGCAATCTCTTCGGCGCGGTCGAGTTCTACAAACGCGCCCGGAAGGCCGGTATCAACCCGATCGTCGGGATGGAGGCCTACGTAGCGCAGGGCAGCTGCACGGTGCGCGAGCGCGGCAAGGGATCGAGCAACCATCTGGTGCTCCTGGCTCGCAACGAAACCGGCTATCGCAATCTGATCAAGCTCACATCGAAGTCCTACCTCGAGGGTTTCTACTACAAGCCCCGCATCGACAAGGACCTCCTGCGGGAGCACGGCGAAGGTCTGATCGGGCTGTCGGCGTGCCTCAAGGGCGAGGTGATCGAGAAGATCCTCCATCGCCAGGAGGGCGAGGCCGAGGCTACCGCCAACGAGTTTCGCGAAATCCTGGGTGACGAGAACTTCTACCTCGAGATGCAGGACCATGGCATCGAAGAGCAGCGGGCCTCGAATGAGGTCCTGAGGAGGATCTCGAAAAAGACCGGGATACCGATGGTGGTGACCAACGATTGCCACTATCTGCGCAAGGACGACGCCTTTGCCCACGACGTGCTGTTGTGCATCGGCACCCAGAAGGTACTGAGCGACCAGGAGCGGCTGCGCTACGCCAGCGACGAGTTCTACCTGAAGACCGGCGACGAGATGTTCGGGCTCTTTCCCGAGGACCTGCAGGCGATCGAGAACACGGCTCGAATCGCCGAGCGGTGCAATCTCGAGATTCCGATGGGCGAGTTCTTCCTGCCCGATTTTCCGGTGCCGGTGGGCTACAGCCTGAACAGTTACTTCGAGGCGGTGGTCAGGGAGGGGCTGGACCAGCGTTTGGAGGAGATCCGGCGGCGGCGCGCCGAGGTCCTCGAGAAGTTTCCCGAAGACCTGTACCGACAGCGCCTCGACCGGGAGGTCGGCATCATCCGCGAGATGGGATTTGCCGGTTATTTTCTGACCGTGTGGGACTTCATCCGCTATGCGCGCGAGCGGGATATTCCGGTGGGGCCCGGACGCGGCTCCGCGGCCGGGTCGTTGGTCTCGTACGCCTTGCGGATCACGGACATCGATCCGTTGCAGTACGGTCTCCTCTTCGAGCGATTCCTGAACCCTGAGCGGGTGAGCCTTCCCGACATCGACATCGACTTTTGCATGCGCCGGCGTGGAGAAGTGATCCAGTACGTCAATGAGAAGTACGGTCGCGACCATGTAGCCCAGATCATCACTTTCGGCACTCTGGCGGCGAAGGCCGTGCTCCGGGACGTCGGCCGGGTCATGGGAGTCCCGTACACCAAGGTCGATCAAGTCGCCAAGCTGATCCCGGACCTCACGCGCTCGCTGAGCGACGCGATCGAATCGAGCCCCGCGCTCGCCGACGCGGTCAGTGGCGACACCGATCTCACCAAGGTCGTCGATGTCGGCAAGCGACTCGAAGGCCTCACCAGACATGCCTCGCTTCACGCTGCGGGTGTGGTGATCACGCCGCAGCCGACCCAGGATCTCGTGCCGCTGTTCAAGACCAGCAAGGACGAGGTCGTCACCCAGTGGGACAAGGACGTCATCGAGGAGCTGGGCCTCCTCAAGATGGACTTTCTGGGGCTGCGCACGCTCACGGTGATCGACGACACCCTCCGGACGATCAGACTCCAGGGCGGCGAGCTCGACCTCGACATCGTCCCGCTCGACGACCCCGAGGTCTTCCGGCTCTTTCAAGAGGGCCGCACCAGCGGTATTTTCCAGTTTGAATCGACCGGCATGAGAGACCTACTGCGCCGGGCGCAGCCCTCCAAGTTCGGCGATCTCGTGGCGTTCAACGCCCTCTACCGGCCGGGCGCCCTATCCGTCGGCATGGTCGAGGAGTACATCAAGCGCAAACTGGGCAAGAAGAAGGTCAGGTACCTGGTCCCGGCGGCCGAGTCGATTCTCCAGGAGACCTACGGAGTCATCGCCTACCAGGAGCAGGTGATGCAACTCGCGGTGGAGCTTGCCGGCTTCACCCTGGGAGAGGCGGATCTGCTGCGTAAGGCGATGGGTAAGAAGAGCGCCGAAGCGATGGCCAAGGAGCGGGAGAAGTTCATCGAGGGTGCAGTGGGCAAGGGCATCGCCAAGTCCAAGGCGCGCCAGCTCTGGGAGCAGATCGAGCCCTTCGCGGGCTACGGTTTCAACAAGAGCCACAGCGTCGCCTACGCGATGCTGGCCTACAAAACGGCATACCTCAAGGCACACCATCCGATCGCGTTCATGGCGGCGATGTTGACTTCGGAGATGTCTTCCAAGGACAACGTCGCCAAGTACCTCCGGGAGTGCCGCGAGATGGGGATCGAGGTCTTTCCGCCCGACGTCAACGAGAGCAACTGGTCGTTCACCGTGATCGGCGACCAGATCCGGTTCGGCCTCGGCGCCGTCAAGGGGATCGGTTCGTCGGCCGTGGAGGCGATTCTCGAGGCGCGCCGGCGGGCCGGCCGGTTCGAGGACGTTCCGAGCTTCGCGGCCGAGGTGCGTTTGGAGTCGGGTGACAATCGGCTGGCGCGAATCCTGCCGCGCCAGGTCTTCGACGCCCTGATCAAGTCGGGCAGCTTCGACAGCATGGGCGTGCATCGAGCCGCGCTCGCCGACTCGATCGGAAGAATGGTCGATTTCGCGCAGCAGCAGGTCAAGGCCGAGGAGCAGGGCCAGAGCAACCTCTTCACCGGCGAGAGCATGCCGACACCGCAGCCGGACGGGTCGATCGAGCAGTGGAGCGAACCCGAGAGACTGCGGCAGGAGAAAGAGGCTCTCGGGCTCTATCTGACCGGGAATCCTCTGAGCGAGCACGAGCAGGTGCTGCGCTCGAAGGTCACTCACACGGCGACCGACCTGGAGAACGCAGAGGGTTCGGTGGTCGTGGGTGGAATGGTCAGCTCGATGAGGCGGATCAAGATCAAGAGCGGACGCAATGCGGGCAAGTTCATGGCCCGGTTCATTCTCGAAGATCTGGAGGGAGCCGTACCGGTCGCCGTGTTCTCGGATGCGCTGCAGAAGTTCGGGTCGTACCTGGAAAACGAGGCCATCGTGCTGGTCAAAGGAATGGTCCGCGAACGAGGTAGCGAGCCCGAGCTGACGCTGGAGGAGGTGACGCCGCTCGAGAGGCTCCGGCGACAGGCCGTGGAACGCCTCGATCTCGACCTGGGGCTGGGCCTCTCGGAGGCCGAGATGATTGCACTCAGGGATTGCCTCATCGAGCACCATGGCGAGGTCCCCGTTCACCTCCGGCTGGAAACCGGCGATCGAAAGATCGAGATCGCTCCGGAGAATCGGTTTCGGGTCAGCGTCTCGCCCGGGTTCATTCAGTCGGTCGAGGCGATCGTGGGTACGGGCAACGTGCGCAAGCGTTTCCCGGCGTGAGCGCGGATCGCGTTTCGGTTTACGCGTCGCTTCCCGCGGCAATCAGGGAATTGCTCGAGCGTAGCCGCGAGTTTGCCCGGCGGCGCTCGCTCGAGTTCTACGTCGTCGGCGGGTTCGTTCGGGATCGGCTTCTTGGCCTGCCGGCTGCAGACGTCGATCTGGTCTGGGTCGGCGACCTCGATCCGGCCGAGCTCAGCGCGGAGTACGCTCAACATCTGGGCTCCGCAAGCTCGTTTCGGCCTGCATTCCTGACCGCCGCCTGCGAGTTCGCCGGCATCCAAGTCGATCTCGGTCGGGCTCGGGCGGAAACCTATCGGGAGCCCGCCGCACTGCCCGACGTGCGGCCTGGAACCTTGGCCGAGGACCTCGGGCGGCGCGACTTCGCCGTCAACGCGATGGCCTGGCCTTTGACGGCGGCTCTCGCGCCGGAGGCTTCCGTCTCGAGTCTGATCGACCCGTGTGGCGGACGGGCGGACCTCGAGTCGGGGGTACTCAGGGTTCTGCACGCGGCCTCGTTCATCGACGATCCGACGCGGATCTTGCGCGGCCTGGAGCTTTGTGCTCGGCGCGACTTTCGTCTGAGCAAGGAAACCCAAGAGCTTGCTCACGCTTCGATACGGGCCGGCCGTTTCGCGCGGCTGAGCGCGGCTCGTCTTCGAAACGAGCTGGCGCGCCTTTTTTCGAATCCACGGACCGCCGTAGGGGGCGCACGAGGAGTGCGTTCCCTGGAGATCGACAAGGAGCTGGCTTCAGGATTTCGAATCGACGAACAGGGTCTCGTGCGGCTCGGGCTGTTTTCGAAGGAGGTCCTTGCCGCCTCTGCAGGCGCCGGGCCGCCGGCTTGGGTGGTGGCCCTGACGCTGCTCGCCTGGGAGTCATCGCCGGCGGTCCGAGGGAGCCTTGCGGACCGGCTCGGGCTGGGGCGCCGGGCGCGCGATCTTCTGGTCGAGGGGCCGCCGCGGCTTCGCCACCTGCTCGATCGTCTGGCGGCGGTAGACTGGTCGGTGATGGAGGTAGCACGAGCCTGCGCCGAGCTTTCGGCGATCGAGTTGCGTGTGCTGCGAAGTCTGGCAGGGCGGGAAGCGGGCGCGCGCATGGCCGAGGTCGAAGAGCGAATGTCGATCGGCCTTGGCATCGGGGGAGACGATCTGCTGGCCGCCGGTGTCACGGCTGGCCCGATGATTCGCCTGGCTCTCGACCGGACCCTGGAGGCCAGGCGAGCGGGAGAGGTCGGCGCCGAGGCCGAGCTCGAGTTCGCCCTCGATTGGTTGCGCAAACAGAACGGCAAGGGTGATGCGGGCTAGGGTTCTCGTTGTGGCGGGGTTGCTCGGTTGCTGGAGTCTGCCGGCCGCGGCTCGCACCGTTTCGGACGCAACGGTCGATCGGCGCGGTCACGAGCAGGTGCTCCTCGACTGCTCGAGCGGCGAGCTCAGACGGGCCGTGTCCCTGTTTGCCAACGGCACCGTTCGCATCCGTGACGAAGGGGGCCGAGACCCGGGGATGCGCCTGGGCGAACTCGAGCCGGGCGAGCTTCAGGCTTTCCAGAATCGCATCGCCGAGATCGACCTCTCCGAGGTCACCCTCAGGGTTCGTGGGCCCAGTAGCGAGACTCTGGAACAGTGCCGGCTGCGGCTCGAATTGACCCATGGCGAGGTTACCGAGTACCGCTTCCCCAAGTTGGTGGCTTTGCCCCTGGCGTTGAGTCGATTGATCACCGTGATCGACGACGTCGTCGCGCTCGCGGACGAACGCAGTCGAGCGGCGTCCGGCCTGCCGTTGGACTACGAGCCGAGAGTGGGGGACGTGCTGGTGAAGCGGGACGGCAGCCGGCACCGGGTGGTGCGGGTCACCGCGGACGGAGGCGGAGTCGAGATCGTAAGCCTCGAGAGCCCGCTGGTCATCTATCTGCCGATGGAGGGCGTGCGGGGAGAGTTCTCGGAGGTCGAGGGCCGACGAAGGCCCGTCGCCCGACGCCGCCAGTGAGAATCGGCGGCGGAGAGCTTCGCGGCCGCTCGGTCGCTGTGCCGAAGGGCGCTCGACCCACCAGCGGCCGGGTCCGGGCCGCCCTGTTCTCGCGCTGGCATCGGTCGGTGCCGGGATGCCGCTTTCTGGACCTCTTTGCCGGAAGCGGCGGCGTAGGTATCGAGGCCCTCAGCCGGGGAGCGCGAAGCTCGGTGCTGATCGAGAGCGACCGCCGGGCGATCGGAGCCCTGGTCGCGAACTGCAGCGCGCTGGCTCCGAACGGCTGTCTGGTGATTAGGGCCTCCGCGCTCTCGTTGCCCAAACGGGTCCGGGAAATGGCCCCTTTCGATCACGTTTTTGCGGACCCGCCCTACGCTTTTTCTCGCTATGCCGACCTTGCCGAGACGATCGCCGAGGTTCTGGCGGGGCACGGCGAGGCTGCGATCGAGCACTCCAGCCGGGCCGAGGTCAGTTCGGAGTTTCGAGGGCTCGAGCCGATTGCGTCAAAGCGTTACGGCGAGAGCGTTCTGAGCTTCTTTCGGCTCGCCCGCTGATCTCCGAGGGCGCACCTCAGGGCAGCGCCGCGGCCTCCATCTGGTAGCCGAGCTCTTCCAGGAAGATCCTCAGGTCGACCGCCTTGGTGGGAACTCCGGCGTCGCGCGCCAGTCGCGCGGGTGCGAAGTTCAAGACCGCCTTGATTCCCGCGGCCACCAATCGGTCGTAGATGCCTTGTGCCGGATCTGGCGGAACCGCGAGCACGGCGATCTCGGCTCCGGTCCGGCGAACGACGTCTCCAAGCTCATCGGGTCCGAAGATGGGAACGTCGCCGATCATCTGTCCGATCTTCTCGGGGTCATTGTCGATCGCAGCAACCACCTTGAATGAGCGATCGTCGAAGCTCAGAAACCGTGCCAGAGCGCTGCCCAGATTGCCGGCTCCGACGATCAGAATCAGATGGGTGCGGTCGAGACCCAACAGCCGGTTGAGCCGCTCAGTGAGCTGTTCGACGTCGTAGCCCACGCCGCGGATGCCGAACTCCCCGAACTGAGCCAGGTCCTTGCGGATCTGAGCCGCGGACAGGTGGAAGCGCTCGGCAAGCTCGAGAGACGAAACCCGCTTTTGCCCTTCGTCGCGCAGGCCGCGCAGGCAGCGCAGGTAGAGGGAGAGCCGGTTCAGGGTGAGCGAAGAAATACCAGACGTCGGCATCGCGGATCAGAGGCCGGTGCCCAGCGCTCGGGCGAACCATTGGAGAACGCCGGTCGGCCAGAGTCCAAGAAAGACACTGCCGAGAGCACCGATGACGACGGCCGCGCCGGCGCCCCAGTCGAGGCTTCGCGCGGCTTCGCCGCCGTCGGACGGTTGGCGGACTTCGGGCATCATGTAAAGGGTGTACACCACGCGGAGGTAGTAGTACACGCCCAGCAGACTGGTCAGAACGATGGCGACGGCGAGCATCGGATGGCCGCTCTGAATCGCGTGCAAGAAGACCAGGTACTTGCCCACGAATCCGAGCGTCGGGGGAATCCCGCCCAGCGAGATCAGGCACACGGTGAGGCCGACGCCGAGGAGGGGGAAACGGTAGCCCCATCCGGCGAGATCCGAGATCAGGTGCTGGTCGCCCGGCTCAGCGTAGAGCCGGCCGATCGCGACGAAAGCGCCGGCATTCATCAAGGCGTAGGCCAGCAGGTAGACGAAGAGCGCCTCCCGGGTACCCTCGCCCAAGCCGACCAGAGGCACCAGGAGATAGCCCATGTGGGCGACCCCGGAGTAGGCGAGCATGCGCTTGATGTCTCGTTGGGACAGTGCGAGGAAGTTGCCGACAATCATCGAAAGTACGGCCAGCACCGAGATAACGTCGTCCCAGCCGTCGAGACCGGCGACCAGGGTGAGCTCGGTGATTCGAACCAGGACGACCGCACTCGCGGCCTTGGGAGCGACCGAGAGGAAGGCCACGAACGGCGAGGCCGCGCCCTGGTAGACGTCGGGGGCCCACGCGTGGAAGGGCGCCACGCTCATCTTGAAGGCGAAGCCGCAAATCAGAAGCAGGAGACCGATCAGGAGCATCGGTGAACCAGGCTCCGACCCGGCTTCGGCGACCGCCGAGAGGCGGGTGGTTCCGGTCTCGCCGTAGACCAGCGCGATTCCGAGCAAGACGAAACAGCTGATGAAGGCACCGTTGAGAAAGTACTTGATGCCGGATTCGGTGGCCACCGGGAGCCGGCGGTGGTAGGCGGCCAGAGCGTAGAGGCAGATCGAGAGGAGCTCGAGGCCCAGGAACAGAGTGATCAGCTCGCTCGTCCGAGCCATCAGGAGCGCCCCCGCGGCAGCCCACAGTAGAAGAGCGTGGTATTCCCCGGAGGGGAGCCTCTCGCGCCGCAAGAAACCATGGGATCCGAGCAGAGCCATGCCCAGGCAGAGCAGAACCACCCACCGGATCGCCACTGAAAGGGCGGTGGTCTCGAGGAGACCTCCGAAGCTCGCTCCCATCGCCGTGGAGCCGCCGTAGAAGGCCGCCGCGCCAACCGCGGCCAGCGCGAAGATCGTGGTCAAGAGGCGGCGGTCGCCCAGGAAAGCGTCGACGAGCAGAATCACGACGCCGGCGCCGGCCAGGATCAGCTCGGGGTAGAGCCCGATCAGGTCCGCCGCGGGGATCGAATAAAGGTCCGCCGGCATCGGTCTAGTCGCCCTTCTCGGATAGAGCGATGGTGTCAGGCGGCATGCGAAGGCTCGCGGCCGTCGCCGGGCCCTGCTCGAGCCGCTCGACGAAAGCACGGTGGGCGGTCTCGATCGCCGGCGCGACCGGCTTCAGGAAGAGCTGCGGAGCCAAGCCCAGGGCCAGCATGAGGACGGCGATCGGCGCCAGGGTCACGATCTCGCGCAGGCTGAGGTCGGCGAGCTGGCGATTCTCCTCCCGGGTGATCGGCCCCCAGAGCGTCTCGTGGAGCATCTTGAACAGGTAGACCGCGGCGAGCACGACGCCGAACGCCGCCAGGGCTGTCGCGAGAATCAGGCCCCCACGGAAGCTGCCGGTGAGAATCAGAAACTCGCCCACGAAGCCGTTCAGCCCGGGCAGGCCGACCGACGCCAGCGAGCTGAACACAAGGAAAAACGCGAACCAGGGCATGACCTTGGCCAGTCCACCAAACTCCGCGAAGAGCTTCGTGTGGCGGCGCTCGTAGAGCATGCCGACGAGCAGGAAGAGGGCGCCGGTGGCAAGGCCGTGGTTGACCATCTGCATGAGGGCGCCCTGCCAGGCGATGAGATCGAAGGCCATCAGGCCGAGGACCACGAACCCCAGGTGCGCTACCGAGGAATAGGCCACCAGGCTCTTCATGTCTTCCTGTCGCCAGGCGACCAGAGCGCCGTAGAGGATTCCGATGACCGCCAGGGTCACCAGGACCGGTTGGGCCTCGCGCGCCGCATGCGGAAAGAGCGGCAGCGCGAAGCGGAGCAAGCCGTAGGTGCCGAGCTTCAGCAGCACGCCGGCCAGGATCACCGAGCCGCCGGTCGGCGCCTGGACGTGAGCATCGGGGAGCCAGGTGTGGAACGGAACCAGTGGCACCTTGATCGCGAACGCGAGGGCGAACACGGCGAACAGCCAGAGCTGCTGCTCGAGAGGCAGATCGAGGCGCAGCAGATCGTCGTAGTCGAAGGACCAGACGCCCGAAAGCCCGGCGTGCCTGGCGGCCAGCCAGACGATGCCCAGCAGCATGAACAAGCTTCCGGCCATCGTGAACAGGAAGAACTTGATCGCCGCGTAGATCCGGCGCTCGCCGCCCCAGATTCCGATGATCAAGTACATCGGAATCAGCATGACTTCCCAGAAAACATAAAACAGGAACAGATCGTGGGCCAGAAGGGCTCCCAGGATGCCCGTGGTCAGGAGCAGAAGCGACGTGGCGTAGCCCTTCCAGTGGTTCTCGATGCCGCGCCAGGACGCCAGAACGACCACTGGCAGCAGGAAGGCCGTCAGCACGACGAGCGGCATGGAAAGACCGTCCATCCGCAGGTCATAGCCGATTCCGAAGCGGGGAATCCATTCGATCGCGCCTCCGGCGGGGTCACCATCGCGCAATAGCTGGAAGATGCCGTCGGCCATGCCCGCCACCACCAGCTGGATCGAAAGCGCCAGCTCGATAACGCCCGCGGCCAGAGCAATGCCCCGGATCCACGCCTTGCGGCCGCTCGGCAGCAGTGTGATCACCGCCGCGGCCAGGATCGGGAAAAACACGACCCGGGTCAGGGAAGGCCCGAAGAGAAGCTCCATGAAGCTACCGGTCATGACGACAGCACCCACCAGGCCAGAGCCAGCATGCCGAAGACCGCGTAGAAGAGGTAGCTGCGAACGTTACCGGTCGTGGTCAGGCGACCGAGCTCGCCGAACACTCGCGAGAAGACCGCCGGTGCGTGGACCGCACCTTCCACGAAGATCCCGTCGACGACCTTCCAGCAAAAGCGAGCGAGAGCACCGATCGGTCGCACCACGGAGGCGTCGTAGAACTCGTCGACCCAGTACTTGTTCTCGAGCAGGCGGTGAAGGGCGGGGAAGCGCTTGGCCCAGATCGAGCCGCCTTCGAGGCCTCGCGCCTTGCCGTAAAGAGTCCAGGCCACCCAGATGCCACAGCCGGCCACCGCCACCGACA